>NZTZ01000042.1 GCA_002703265.1 Chloroflexota bacterium | reverse complement strand
GTCTAAGCTTAATATTATTGCAATATAGACACTTATACACAAAATTAAAAGAGTCATAATACTAATTGTTATCTTGAAAATATTATTTATCATGTTAGAAACAAATATATCATGAATAATTAATAAAATGGCATTTGTAGTTGCGCATAGAGGTTTGTCAGCTGAAGCACCAGAGAATACTTTTGATTCTTTTGATTTAGCTATTTCTAATGGGATANAACATATTGAGTTTGATGTGCAACTTACTAAAGATAATGAAGTAGTNATAATTCATGATGANANNNTTGATAGAACTAGTAATGGCTCAGGCTNNGTTAATGAAAAAACCTTAANNGAACTAAAAAATTTAGATTTTGGTTCTTGGTTTTCAGAAAAATTTAAGTGTAGTAANATTCCTACTTTTCGAGAGCTTTTAGATAAATATAGAGATATAAATTTAGTAGTAGAAATTAAGGGNAAAGAACCAGAATTAGTTTCTAAAGTAATGGAAATAATTTNAAATAATAAATATTGGAAAGATAAGATTTATAAGTCTAAAACAACTAACCCAAAGATTATTTTTTGTTCTTTTTTNCCTAATCAATTAAGAAAATTAAGACTTGATTATNAAGNTTTGGTNATAGGTTTTTTNGTTAAAGAAATCAATGATGAAATATTAAATTTTGCATTANAATATNACTTAGATGGCATTTTCCCTTATTTCAAACTTATAAACGAAAAAATAATNAAAAAATTAAAAAGAAGATAAATTNNTNGTTAGTTCTTGGGGATTCAANAATATTGAAGAATCAAAACTTTTTTTACACTTAGATATTGATGGTNTAACAGTAGATTGGCCAAATANAATNTAATTGTATACCTANTTTNTATACAATNNNTATNTTAAAATTATTTATAGTTTGAACATAGNTTTTTCGTGGAGTATAATTTCACAAAATAAATTAATTTAAAGAGGTTAAATATGGGTAATTTAGATCCCAAAAAAATGGCAGGATATACTTTGATATTAGGGCCTATTCTAGCATTGGTATGNTTTTTTATACAACCTGGTGGAGTTCTACAGATCGGTGGTTCTGCTGAACCATTNGATTATGCAGGTCAAATGAAAATTAGTTCTGACAACTCAGGCTTGGGTATCATAACAGGTATTTTAGTTCCTGTNGGCCTAATAACTTTATTTTCAGGNATAATGTTTTACATTCAAAGTATGGAAGGTGGAAACGGATTCGGTTTAGCAAGAATAGGGTTACCATTTTTCTTAATTGCAACTGCAGGTTGGACATTAGCTAGTTCTATTTTTATAGGATTTTCATCTGAAATATCAACAAATAGNGATTTGGCAGGATTAGCTTTTGGTATNAATATTATTTCATCAATTTCTTTCGGAATTGGAGGAATGATTTTAGCATTAGCTNCCTCAACTAGAAATGAAGTTAACAAAAATATTTCTTATCTAGCTTTTATTGCAGCAACAATTGTATTTCTGACAAATTTTATACTTCCTTTTTCACCNGAATCAGGGACCTTATTTCAAGGCATTGCAGGTATTTGTTTTATAATTTATACAGTTTGGTCAATTTTGATAGGTAGGGCNCTAGCNAAGTAATNNATAATCANAAAAAATCTTTGTATGGTTCTGATTCTACAGANATATATTTTGATGTAGGAAACTCCTTNAGTGCCTCTTCATCTATATCTGTTCCCCAACCAGGACCATCAGGGATTGTTGCAAAACCATTTTCAATATTAATGTTATTTGTTAGAACTTTTTTATATCCTTCAANAAAACTAACAAATATTTCTTGTTTGTAGCAATTTGGTATGCTCATATCTAAATGAAGACTAGCAACTGTTGAAATAGGCCCATTTGAATTATGAGGNGCAACGCTTACGTAATATGTTTCGGCAGCTTGAGATATCTTTTTCAATTCAGATAATCCACCTGCATGACAAATATCAGGTTGCACTATTGAAATGGCTTTTTGTTCAAATAGTCTTTGAAATTCCCATCTATTATAAAGTTGTTCCCCTGTAGAAATTGGTATGTTAGTTTTANTTGCTAATTTCCCTAAAACNTCGACATTTTCAAACTGTATTGGTTCTTCAACCCAAGAAANTTCATAAGGNATAAGTTTATTAAGAACTTTTAAGGCACTTCCAAAATCTAATCTTGCTCTAATATCAATACCAATTTGTATATTTTCTCCTACGGTTTCTCTTACGGCTCTAACAAGTTCAGTACCTTTATTCAAATTCTCATTCTCAATACTATACTTACCAATGAAAGGATAAAATTTTAAACATTTATATCCATCATCTGTTATTTTTTTTACAGCTTTAGAATGATCTTCTGGTGTGATTAATCCCTCAAACCAGCCGTTAGCATAAACAGGAATTTCTTCTCTCACTTTTCCACCTAACAATTCATAAACAGGAACATCCAATGCTTTACCTTTTATATCCCACAATGCAAGATCGATTGCACTTATTGCACTCATGGTTACAGCTCCACCAGTCCAAGTTACCCTTCTATATAGTGAACTCCATATAAATTCTATTTGAAAAGGATCTTTACCAATAAGAAATTTTCCAAAGTCTAAAATTTCAGCTTCTAAAGCAGCATCTTTATATTGTAAGCTTCCTTCACCAACGCCATAAATTCCTGAATCAGTATAAATTTTTACAAATAGCCAGTTATTTGTTTCTGATTTATGCCAAGCAGGAGCTGACATTTTGAAAACTTTGATATCTGTTATTTTCATGGATGTATCCTTTTTTTCTTTAGATATTTTTTTATGAAAGTAAGTAAAATATAATAAATCCCAACACAAACCCAAAAGACGAAACTATAGTCGAAAAAGTTATAATTTTTAACCTAAAATTATTTTGAAACTTATCTTTTGTTATTCTTTCTAAAATATAAGAAAAACCAAACATAATTAGTAAGAATAAAATTATTTTAATTCGTATCATTTTTGAATAATTATTCTAATTGAATTTGTTATTATGATATCAACGTTATCGACAACTATCATTTTTTATGGATAATGATTTAGTACAAATATCTGGTGTCTTTTCTTCACTATTTTTAGGTTTGTTTCTAGGATTCAAGCATTCAACTGATGGTGACCATGTTGTTGCTGTTTCAACAATGGCTAAAAATTTCAAGAATGTTTTTAAGTCATTATGGGTTGGTGTATCATGGGGACTTGGCCATTCTACTCCATTATTAATTTTAGGGACATTAATTTTGTTCATAAAAGATGCTTTGATGGATGTATATGAATCAGTAGCTACTTATTTTGAATTTGGAGTTGCAATAATGTTAGTTTTACTAGGAGCTCAAGTTTTTTATAAAATACTAAATGGAAGTATGCACATTCACTCGCATGATCATGATCATCATCATACACATATACATGGGTCTCATGATCACGATGATGAAGGTAATGATCATCATGATCAAAGTCATCCTTTTCTTACATTGTTTCCTTTTTTTAGACCTAAATCATTTATTATTGGTCTTATTCATGGGATGGCAGGTAGTGCAGCCGTTATGCTTGCAATTTTACCAACCACACCAAGTGTATTTACGGGTATACTTTTCTTGATTCTATTTTCTGTTGGGACTATGTTATCAATGTCAATAATGACAATAATTTTGGCATTGCCATTTAGATACAATTTTTCAGAAAGATTTAGCAATTATATTATTAGTTCATTTGGTTTGTTGAGTATAGCCTTGGGGCTTGCTTTAGGATCTGATATTGCTTTAGGTACGAGTTTTACGGATATTCTTTGGTACTAAATTCTTATATCTGAAACTTGTGATGCACCTTCTAAAAAGGAAGATCTGAACTGAATACCCCATTTGTTATTAATTTTTGTTAGTATCCACAGAGTTTGAAAGTTATGGTACTCTTTTCCTTCTTTATTTCTTCTTGATTGATGTAACAATAGATGAACTTTTTGTTCTTCTGATTGAACAGCTTTTATGTCTAGAGTTACTGTATGATCCCAACCTTCTTTTTTTAGATTTTCTGTTTGAATATCATATCCCTTAAGAAATGCTTCTGCATCTTCAAAAATTGAAAATTTATTTTCCCATAACCTTACATGAGGAAAATGTAGATATTCTATAGTAATTTCTTTATTTCTTTTGTTAAAACCTTCTTCATTCCAGCGAAGAGCGGTTTCTATTGCTTCTTTTTCGTAATTATTCATATCTTAAAATAGACTTTTCCCGATCATAACATAAAAAAATAAAATCTTTTATTCAATTTGTCTTAATTTTGGATCTAGTTTGTCTCTGAACCAATCTCCTAGAAAATTTAATGAAAATACTACGAGAACAATCAGACTAACAGGAATATAGGTTTGATATCTATAAATATAATTTCCATCCCACCAACCCCAATCCCAATATTCAACAGAAAGTTTTATTATGTTACCCCAAGCAGTCCAATGCCTTGGTATAGCTATTTCAAAAAAAGATAGAACGGCTTCTAAAGATATAATTAACGAACAATTGAATGTTGCAATTACAAAAATATCATTCAAATGAGAAGGTAATATATGCCTTGTAAAAATTCTAAAAGTACTAGCACCTGAGATCATTGAAGATTTAACATAATCATATTCTCTAATCGTAAGAGTTTTTGCTCTAACAATCCTTACAAAGTTTTGCCAAGTAAATAAGATAAGAATTATAGAAAAAACCCAAATTTTATTACCTAAAATAAGAGTAGTCATTATTGCTATCAATAAAATTGGNATAACGCTAGTTATATCAACAATCCTTTGTATCGCTTCATCTATTATCCATCTGTATTTAGGCCTAAATGCATTCCAACCNGCTATCATTCCTAAACTACTTCCAATCAAACTACCTATAATTCCTGTAATAAGCATTAAGGTCAAATTCCACCTTGCACCATAAATCAATCTAGAAAAATAATCTCTTCCAATAGTGTCAGTTCCTAGTAAATATAATCCACTTGGCCACCAAGGCCACTTTTTTGTATCTTCTCGTATTACGCTTAGATCTAGAGAAATGATATCGTTTTTATAGTCAATAATTTCTTCTTCTGCAATAAAATCTATATATCCTGTTGAATCTTTTTTATAAATTTTTGTATATTTNANGTTTGGTTTTGGNCATTCATTTTGTGANAGTCCCAAGCAATTAGAAAAATCATCAAANACAATTTCATCTAGATAATTACCATTTCTNTTTACATCTACAAAGCTAGAATTAGGACCTAATTNAAATTCAATAGTTCCTTTAGAATTTTTTGGTATTATTTTTTTTTCTTTATTTGAATTTTCTAGATCNAGNAGCTGTTCCCAACGTGGTNTTTGATTTATTTGATCNTCAGANTTAATAAGATCNTAGTTTTGTAAATTATATTTACCACTAATAACACCAGGTGGCTGTAGCCTAGCTCTTGTATCNGCAATGTATGGATCATAAGGAGCTATGATTGGAGCAAATATTCCCAATAAAGAAATAAAAATCAGGAATCCTGCAGATAATACAGGGTACTTAAAAAATAAAGAAATAAATTTTTTAAAGAGGTTCATTAAAATCAAATTTTGTGTATAAAAAAAATAATAACATCAAAAATAAAGGAAGCAAATGGTTTGGTTAAAGGGAAATATTCATACTCATACAACAAATAGTGATGGAGATTCCTCTCCAGATCACGTTGCAAGTTGGTATAAAAAAAATAATTATGATTTTTTAGTACTTTCTGATCATAACCATTTGACTATATTAGATGATGATTCGAAAAACTGGCCNTTGTTGATTCCTGGTGAAGAAATAACAATAAGAGAAATAAACGGAAGTCCAGCAGCATTGCATATAAATGGTTTAGGCATAAAGAAAGTTATTCTTCCTGGTTCTTATGAAAATAATATTGATGCGATTAATGATATTGTAAAAAAAATAAATTCCCAAAACGGTATAGCCAGTATCAATCATCCAAATTATCAGTGGTGGGTTTCAGCAGATGATATAAAGTATTCTGATGATGCTTGGGCNTTTGAAGTTTTTAATGGACATATGCATGCCAATAATGAAGGATCTTTATATTCTTTATCAACAGAAGAAATATGGGATGAAGTTTTATCTTCAGGGAAACTTATTTATGGTGTAGCTAGCGATGATGCTCATCACTTTACAGAAGAGTTTGCTTCGACCAGATCAAATCCTGGTAGGGGATGGGTTTATGTAAATTCAGAATCACTTTCGGTTCCAGATATTTTAAAAGCTATGAAAAAAGGAGATTTCTATTCATCCACAGGTGTTGAACTCGATACTTTACAGATTTCAAAAGAAAAGATTCATTTGAAAGTTAAAGAAAGGCCTCCAAAAGAAAAACAAAAATATACATTTAGAGTTATAAATGATTCAGGGTTTATTTTTCATGAATCCGAAGGAGAAGAGTTAGAAATTTCTACAGAAGGTATGAAAAAATATTGTAGAGTTGTTATACGTTCATCAGAAGGGACCAATGCCTGGATTCAGCCTTTTTTTCTCTGATTTGATATATCTCTAATGATATAAGATTCATCTTCGCTAATTTCTAACCAAGTTTTTCTATCAACAATTTCTCCAGTTTGGTCTTTATAAATTGTCTTATAATCTTTAATTTCTAATGATTTTCTATTTTTCATAATTAAGGAATTAAATTATTACAGATTTTAAATGGAAAATAAAATTAGTTGTCTATCTATCTTATTTCTCCAGTTTCATATAAATGTTTCAGAGCTGTATACTCAATAGTTTTTTCTTCCTCAAATAACCAAATTATTTTTGGAGAAATATACTTATCAAACTTATCTATAATAAGTTTTTTATTAAGAACATCTGAGTCAGAATTTTCTAATAACTTTCTTAATTCTTTAAATTCAGATTGAACAGATTTAAATAATTTTTCAGCATTTGTTAGTCTTTTTTCAGTTTGAGGAGTTATGACCATACCTTCAAGCTGTAAGTTCAATCTTTCATCTTGTATATAGTTAGTCAAGATCTGAAAATCTGATTCCAAATCAATTAAGCATGCGTCTAAATACACTAAATCTAAATTTTTATCTGAATGATTTAGATGAATAAAAAAATCTTCTACCCTCGAAATAATTTTCTGCTTGAAATTGGGGTGACTCATTTATTAATGAAGGATATTTAGTTGTCTTTTCCTCTAGACTGATTAACTTTTAACGGACGACCTTCTAATTCAAAACCCTCTAAAGCTTCAATAGCTTTAGCAGCAGAATCATCATCCATCTCGACAAAACCAAATCCCTTTGAACGATTTGAGTCTTTGTACTTTATAACTTTAGCGCTTGATACTTCACCATATTGAGAAAATAGCTCGTCTAAATCTTTATCATCTACTTTCCATGGCAAGTTACCTACATAAATATCCAATATTTTTTCCTTCTTTAATTAATAACACCATTAAATTAGAACATTTTTTTTTCAAAAAAAATATATAAAAACATACAGTTTT
>NZTZ01000041.1 GCA_002703265.1 Chloroflexota bacterium | reverse complement strand
TATCAGAATTTATTTCACCATAAGTTTCATAGGCAATTACGACTTCTTCTAGAGTTTCTCCTCTTTCAAGTTCTAGGGTATGTGGAACTTGAAATTTTCTTAAATATTTAGAAAATTTATTAGTTCTATAGTCGTCTGAATTACTTATTTTTTCCAAAAATATTCCTCTATTTCAGCCCTAGAAATTCTAGGGCTGAATAATTTTTTTTATGAAGATAATGCTTGATTTATATCATTCTTAATATCTTCAACATTTTCTAATCCTATTGATAATCGGATGTACTCAGGATTAACTCCTGTTTCCCTTTGCTCTTCTTCACTCAGTTGTGAATGAGTTGTTGAAGCAGGATGTATAACCAAAGTTCTTGCATCTCCTATATTTGCTAGGTGACTAAGTAATTTTACATTATCAATAAACTTAACTGCTGCATCTTTACCACCTTTTATACCAAATCCTATGATTGCTCCTTTTCCATCTGGTAGATATTTATTAGCTCTATCATGGTCTTTATGTGAACTTAATCCAGGATAATTTACCCACTCAACTTTATCGTGTGATTCTAGGTATTCAGCAATAGCTTGTGCATTCTCACAATGTCTCTCCATTCTTAGATGCAAAGTCTCTAACCCTTGAATAGTTATCCATGCTGCAAAAGGGCTCATTGCTGCACCGGTATCTCTTAACCAATGAGTTCTTATATGAACAAGATAAACTAGATTACCTAAAGGTCTTAAGGCTTCTTCTAATACTGCTCCATGATATGAAGGAGAAGGAGCACAGAATTCTGGCCACTTTTCTGGATTATCAGCCCATTTAAAATTACCACTATCGACTATAACTCCACCTATATGGGCTCCATGACCTCCAATAAATTTAGTTGTTGAATGTATGACAATATCAACTCCGTGTTCAAATGGTCTAAGCAAAAACGGAGTCATAACTGTATTATCACAAATAGTTGGCAATCCATTATCATGAGCTATTTGAGAAATCTTCTCAAAATCAGGAACGTCATTTTTTGGATTTCCTAAAGATTCAAAATAAACACATCTTGAGTTTTCATCTACTAAATCATTAATTTTTTCAGGTTCCTGAGGATCAAAGAATCTAACTTCTATTCCTAATTTTTCGAAAGTTTGAGTAAATAAAGTCCAAGTCCCTCCATACAAACTAGTCGAAGATATAATATTTTGCCCACTATGTGCTATTGTCAAAATAGCAGCATTAATTGCAGCTTGGCCTGAAGAAAATGAAAGAGCATAAATTCCTCCATCTAAAGCTGCTATTCTCTGTTCTAAAACATCATTGGTAGGATTCATTAATCTAGAATATATATTTCCAAATTCTGCTAAACCAAACAAGTTTGATGCGTGCTCCGTACTATTGAATACATACGATGTAGTTGGGTATATTGGTACAGCCCTAGAGTTAGTTGTAGGATCTGGATCATACCCTGCATGTAAAGCCAATGTTTCTCTTTTATAATTTTCTGACATTTTTTTTCTCCTTTAAACAAAAAAACCCCCTTTTGGGGGTTTGCTAATTTTACAGAATTTATAAATTTTACAAAAACAAAACTAGGCTTCCCCCTCCGAGAAAGTCATCATCATCATGTTCATGTTCATTGTAAATCTTATTAATTCCATAAAAGGTAGTATATTACGAAAAAATAAAGTTTGTCAAACGAAAAAGAAAATTAAAGTTTATAATGAGAATATTTTAAAAGTTTATTCTATATGATTTATGAATCCAATAATTGAAGTTCTAAAAACTAAAGATTTCAAAAAACTATGGTTTATTGGAACAACAGGAATGAGCATGAGATGGATAGAACAAATAGCTCTCGGATTCTATGTTTACCAAATTACTAAAGATGAATTTTTAGTTGGACTGGTTTTCTTTTTTAGAAATATTCCTATGCTTTTGTTTGGTGCATTTATAGGAGTCATTTCAGATGAGTTTGACAAAAAAAACATCCTAAAAATAACTCTTTTGATAACAACTGTTGTATATCTTCTACTAACAATAAGCTCTTTTCTTGATCAATTAAGTTATTTTCAAATTTGTTGTGGAGCTTTTGTAGCAGGATTAGCTTGGTCATTTGATTTTCCAATAAGAAGATCTCTTTTGAGTGAAATTGTTGACAAAAGGTTATATCCAAGTGCAATAGGCGTAGATATGACTTCAAGTAACATAGCTAGAGTGATTGGACCAATATTAGCAGGAATTGTTCTACAACAAGTAAGCCTATTCCCTATATATTTATTTGGAACAGCTATGTTTCTTATGGCATTTATTGCATGTACAAAAGTTGAAGCTAAAAGAATAATAAAAGAAGAAAATTCAAATAGCCTAAGTTTATTGTTTAATGACCTAATTGAGGGAATAAAGTATATTTTTACAAGCAGGATATTAATTACAGTTCTTGTAGTTACTATTATTATGAACTTTCTAGTTTTTACCTATCAAAGTCAATTAACTGTTTTAGTACAGACAAATCTTTCTGATTTACCAATTATCTTAGGTGTTTTAGCTGCTCTTGAGGGGGTTGGAGCAACTCTTGGAACATTGATGATAGCAAACTTTCCAATGAAGAGAGGAATGATGATTTTTTTATCTGGATCTTTTTTATTTGGGATTTGCATAATTGCTTTTGTATTTTCTAAAGTTCTTTTTGTAAGTATTTTACTGATGATCATTGGAGGATTTGGAATGGCCGGATTCGGAACCCTACAATCAATATTGATAATTAGTTCTTCAGACCAAAAAATTAGAGGAAGAGTACTTGGAATACTAGCAATAACAATTGGGACCCAACCAATTGGAGCATTTTTATTAGGATATTATTCAAGAGAATATGGATCAGTAAATGCTGTTAAGATCTCNGTTTTAATTGCAATGATTTTNTTNATTGCTGTAACAATTTTATATCTAGGNAAAAAGNCTAATTCAGTAAAAAATCAATAATCACTGCTGTTATTACNCCTANGATTGCTGCAANTATTCCTACAATTGTAAAAATATATAANGGTCTCATAAAATTTCAACCTTATCATTTATAGAAATAAAACCATCTTCTAAAGGNGTTACAAAAGCATACATATTACCTTGTAATTTTTTTATAACTTCNGGATCATTGTAAGAAGCACTTGCACAGGCATCTTTTACTAAAGTTACCCTTAATCTTATTGAGCCATTTATACTTAATATATTTCCTTCTTCTAAAGAATTAATATCTAAATCATCAATGAGTATATTTTCTCTTAGTACCCCTTTTTTTAGTTTATNCAAGTCATAAAGATTTCCATCAACTATCATTATTTGCCTTAAATCGTTATAACTTGAAAATCTATCTCCTTCGATACCGAATTTTTCAATTATTCTTATTTTTTCTTCATATTTCATCTCTTTTTGCTTACCCATATTTACAGCTAGAGATCTGATTTTTGCCAAGATTAACTCCTTAAATTAGTTGATTATTTTTATTGTTTTTATGCCTAACAAAACCATTAATAAACCAAACGCATTAGTAAGAAAAATATTAGTAAATAATAGAATAATATTTTTCTGTGTTAGAAAATTATAGTTATCTAAGGCAAATGTTGAGAATGTAGTTAAAGAACCTAAAAATCCAATAATTAGAAAAAATTTTAAATTTTCAGAAAATATAAATTTATTCTCAAATAAACTTACTAATAAACCTATTAGGAAGCAACCAATCAAGTTTACACAAAATATTCCAACAGGAAAACTTAAGTTTAAACTTTTATCAATTTGAGAGCCTAATGTATATCTTGTTAATGCTCCCAAACCACCTCCAGCTAAAATCATTAATATTTTTATAAGCATNAATTATCTCGTAGTTTTTTCATAAGCATTAGAAAAAAAAAATTATATTAGAATGATAATTCATAGAANTAAATTATTCTATAAAAAATTTTTGTAGTATCTTTTACTTAGTAGTTTTTGAGGCAATTATTAATACACTTGTTNAATTAGAAAAAAACTTAAAAATAAAACTAATGATCACATTATTAGTTTGTCTTTTTGTAACTTCTATAAATCAATCGGTTGTCTCCATTGCAGGCCCATCAATTGTTGCTGCACTGGGAGGTTTTGAATATTATGCGTGGATATTTTCTGCATTTTCTCTTACATCAGCTATTTGCGTTCCAATTGTAGGTAAATTGAACGATATTTATGGAGCNAAAAAAGTAATATTATATTCTCTNATAATTTTCACATTTTCAACTCTTTTATGTGGCCTAAGTAATTCTATGTTTTTTTTCATTTTCTCTAGGGCAATACAAGGGATTGGATTTGCTGGAGTTATGGGTACAATATGGATCTTAATTGCATCACTATGGGAACCAAAAGAAAGAGGTAAATGGCTAGGGATAACCTCAGCAGGCTTTACGACTTCTGGTGTTATAGGACCAATAATAGGAGGGGTAATTAATGATATTTTAAATTGGAGATGGATTTTTCATCTAAATATTCCAATATCTATTTTCGCCATCATATTCTTAATTAAAATTTTCCCTAAACAAGATTTATTAGAAAAGAAGAAATTTGATTATTATGGTGCATTAGTTTTTTCAATTTTTGCTAGTACTTTTTTATTTGCTATTAGCTCATTAAATAATTCTAGTTCTGCAATTTCTATCTCATTTTTTTTATTAATNGCTNCGTCATTAATTTCTTTAGGAATATTTATTTANTATGAAAAAAANAATCCAGAAGGATTGGTAGATTTAAGTTTATTTAAATATAAATTTTTTACNGGAGGAATGNTNGGGTCTTTGTTTATAGTTATAAGNTGGACAGTATGGTCTGTTTTTTTACCATTAACCTTAATNGGTGTTAATGGTTACTNAGCATCTAAGGCNTCTCTTGCATTAATAGNATTATCTATAGGAAGTGCGATTGGTGCAAATTTCTTTGGAAATTTGATAGGAAAGCCTAGAATGTATTTACCCGTTTCCATAACTGGTTTTAGTGTTGTAGGAATTTCAATGGTTATTTCTGGATATACAAACTTAGAAATAAACTTTAATTACATGCTCTTATTAGCTCTTTTTGTAGGATTTGGCTCAACTGGTGCTTTCTCAGCCTATACTGTACCAATTCAAAATAACCTACCAGAAGAAAGACTTGCAATAATAACTACAAGTCTTCAATTCTCAAGAGTATTTGGTATTTCTTTAGGTAGTTCTTTATTAGGAGTCATACTGTTATTAAATATGAATACNTATNATTATGATTCTCCTAGAAAAGAAATATATGANCCAGATAATATNGCGTCAGTTGAAAAGATAAAAGAAATCAAGAATTCCTATTTAGAATCAAATCTTTCTACATCACAATTTAATGAAGACTTACTTGTATCTAGAAACAATTTAAAAAACGGACTTCGAATTGTATATTACTCAGCAAGTATAACTGCAATTTTTGGAATAATAATTTCGTTATATATTTTTAGAAAAATCAATCCACATCAACACGAGGTGGAGGATTCAAAACAGAATGAATAGCTAGCAGTTTCCCTACAGACTTGTGATCATTAAAAATTCCATGCCTAACAGCTACTTCCGCTGTAAACATATCACCTTGATTAAGTGATATGTTATCTTCTTCAGCATATGCGCAATTTAGTTTGCTTTCTAGACAATACATAGATTCTTCATGTTTTGGATGATAGTGATTCGGAGCAACTGATCCAGGTTCTAAAATCAATTCACAAAAATAAGTCGACTCTGCCCCCATAAAATCACCTACCATATCATATCTCATAATCCCTGGCTCAAATTCATATGGCTCATTTTTCGATCTGTCAAAAAAGCCCATCTCTGGTTTTTCATTTTTGAAAGATGGTTCATCAATTATTTCTTTATTTACTTCAATCGAAGGAGACATTGAAATTATAATAGCGTTAGATTTACCTGTATTTTCATAACCATGACCTTGAGATTTTTTTGCAAACAAACAATCTCCCTTATATGCAACAAATTTCTTATCTTCAAGTCTAAAAGTAATTGAACCATCAACTACAAAAAGAGTTTCCTCGATATTTGAAAGAGAATAATAATCAGATTTACTTCCAGGCTCAAGAGTTATTTCATTCACTGATAACATTCCTGATCCAGTTTCCTTACCAGTAAGTAGTAGTGAATTTGCTCCCTTGAAAGGAGTTGATGAAATTTGATCATTTCTTCTATTTATAGCCATGTTTAGTCCTTATAAATTATTCTAGTTTCCATGAACTTTCCCAAAATAAAAGTTCATACTCTAAAGATTGTTTGAAAATATCGTTTGCTACTTCATTATCTATTTTTTTTTCTATTGAATCAACATAATTTATTAGCCACTTCGTAATTTGTTGATATTCAGGATCATTATATGCATCTATCCATCTTCTATGAAAAGAATTCTTTAATGTAGAATTTTTTTTACTCAAAGTTTGACCTATCTCATCATAACCCCACTGACAAGGAAGTAGAGAGCAAGAAATATATTCTATCTCGTATTTATAAGCAGTAGAAAGTAAATAGTTCGTGTAAGATCTAGTAGCTAAAGAGGATTCTGTGTTGATTATTTCTTCGTTGGAAATACCAAAATCAGAGCAAAAAGATTTATGTAAATCCATTTCAGAATTTAATGTCTCATCAAGTAGTTTGGACCAAAAAGACATTATTTTTTCATCAAATGATTTAGAAATAGCTATAGATATTACTCTGCAATATTCAATCAAAAATTTATAATCTTGAATCATATAATGTTTGAATTTATCAAACTCTAATGTTCCTTCTCTGATCCCAGAAATAAACGAATGATTAACATGTGTTTTATTCCATAAATCCAAATTATTATTTTTTAATTTAATTGAAAACGTCATTTATTTTTTCTTAACTTTTACTTCAGCTCCGCCAGAAACAGATTTTAATTTATCTAAATCCCCATTTATTTTACCCATAATATTTGTGGGAGAAGCGGGTCTTATTTCTCCGGGGGCACTAATTGGTGTTTCTCCAAAAAATAAACAAATTGCACTTCCAGGAGGCCAAAATGCTATATCTCCAAGTTCTACAGTTTCTTTNGCCCATTCGTCATTTTCCATACTTATATTTGTTGAAAAATATATTTCATCTCCCCAAATTTGAGACACCCCATCTATGGGTAATTGATCATATAAAGCTTGGGAAGTAGGAGATTCATTCAATTCTGCATCGATAATAAAATCTCCAAAATCAAAAATTATTTCTTTCATAAAATACCTCTTAGACAAAAAAAATTTATACTTTAAGTATGATAATACAAATTTCATGATTAATAGTTCAGCTATAGTTATTGCCGGTGGCAAAAATAAAAGAATAAATATGGTGAAACCACTTATTAACTTAGGTGGGAAGCAAATTCTTATTAGAATTAATGATGTCCTTAGTAAACTTTTTTCTGAAACAATACTAGTAATCAGAAAAGATCAATCTGATGATATTGCTGATTTAGGTATGGTATTAGGCATGCATATTGTTGAAGATAAATATGAAAATTTAGGACCTATAGCAGGAATATATACTGGTCTATTAGAATCTATATCTGAGAAAAATTTTATAATAGGCGGAGACTATCCTTTTCTATCAGAAAAACTTATAAAAAAAATGATTGATATTTCTAATGATAGTAAGTCTGTTTTTATAAAAAAAGAAAATGTTATAAATCCACTCCATGCAATTTATGAGAAATCCTCTTGGATAAATATTCTCTTGAATAATTTAGAGAATGGAAACTTTTCTACAAAATCAATAATTGAACAAAATTATAAACAACTTAGATCAAAATTATTTCCGATCGATCATTTAGATAACGAATATAATNAAAGTTTATTGGATATAGATACATTAGAAGACTTAAAAAAAGCAAAACAAATAATTTATAGCAAAAATCAGACTATTAGGCCTGATATAAGACCTGAAGGAATATAAACAATAAATTATTCGTATCTTAAGGCTTCAGCAGGATATGTTTTACTAGCTTCATTTGCAGGTATAACACTAGCTAAAATAGATGCTATGACNGTTAGTCCAACTAATATACCTACTTCACCAAAAGGAATAACAAACTTTGCTCCTTCTAACTCTTTAGATATTTCATTATATATAAGCCATGATTGTAAAATTCCTAGAAAAATTCCTACTACAATTCCTAGAATAGTTATGAATGAGGATTCTATAAGAAATTGAGTTCTNATCATACTAGATCTAAAACCAATCGCCCTAAGAACTCCAATTGATTGTCTTCTTTCTACTACTGCTCTAACTGAAAGCACTCCAATTGCTGCTACACCAACAACTAGACCTAAACCACTAAAACCTTGGAACAANTTATTGAAAGCATTACTTGTGGCCTGNTCTTCTTCAAGTCTATTAATAAGTCCGTATGCATTCATACCNTTTGCTAAGAAAGTTTTCTCAAGTTTTTGAGCATAATCAGTAGGAGATTTATTNCCAGATAAAGAAAAATAGTAAGTATTCAATGGTAGAGTTTCTTTAGCTAGTTTATTACCATTTGCATAAGTAGTATAAAACTTTGCTCCACTGTTACCAAATCCTGTTTCTTCCGCTAGCCTTTCAACAACACCGATTACAGTAAATTTTTCTTCTTCTTCAGAATTTCTTTTTCTTATTTTTACATCAAAAGCATCTATTTCTTTTTCATCACCAGGCTCTATAAAAGAGGTNTTAAAAGTTCTATCAGGAGGCCCAAATGGGTCACCTGATGGAATTATAGATCCACTTGCAATTATCAAATTTGGATTNTCTAANAAAGATTGCCAAATTTCGGCATCAGTAGAACCGTATTTTGGATCAAAGTGAGCCATTCTCCATTTAGTTATGTTCATAAAGTCTTCTTCGTAAGAAATAAGCCTTGAAGTTTTGAAAGCTTTGTTGTCACCAATATTTTCTGCTATTTCTACATTTAAACTAGAAGAACCAAAAACAGAACTATAATCATCCATATTTAATGAATCTTCAATTTGACCCTGTATAGGTAATTCTGAACTCACACTAGCCTTAATATCAAAACCACCAGTAACTCTTTCTGGTTGTTCAGAAGCTATATCTCCTATTCCATTTAGTACAGAAAATATCATTAANGTGAAAATTATTAGACCAAACATTGCAACGGTTAATCCTGTTCTAAATTTAGATGCCATTGGATAACTTATAGCTGTTTTAGTTACAGCTTTTAATCCAGAAAATCTAGATAAGATCAAATTTAANATAAATATTAAGACTCTAGTATTACTCATCAAGAGCCATACAGCAGCAGCAGTTGAAATAGCTCCTCCTATTGGCCAAGCCCAGGGTCCTGGTTGGGACAATTCTCCAGTAAAACTTTCAAAAAAACTTAGAGGCAATGAATTTACTAGGAGTACCAATCCACCTTCTAAAGTTCCTCCAATTTGATTTACAGTTTCTGGATCATTTATATATTTTGATGAAATAAATCTAATNAGCAAAGCTAAAGCTAATACTCCTCCAGTTGAACCAAACCAAATATTAATATAACTCTCATTTAGAATACCCGTTATCAATAGAATTAATGACAAAATCCCAAGTAAAAGATATGAGTGTTTTCCAAATAAAATGAATAGAGATCTTACAAAACTAAAAGGCCATGACACAGGAAAAATAATCATTAATAATAAACTTCTAAATCTAGGAGCTTTTCCAGTTATNATNAANTAAAGTTGTTTTAGAGGATAAATCAGATTCCATAAAACTTCANAAAGATTTATACGGAATGGATTTGGAGCTTTTTTTACAAACTCATCTTTTAGACCTCTAATAGCAACAACTATGTTTAGGTTACTAGCTCTATAAGCTGAGAAGACAACTGTGATGAAAGTCAAAATCAGTCCACTTGCAAATGCTATAAGTAAAGATATAGGCGAATAATATGGCAATATTTGAAAATTATCAGTGCCGATAAGATCCTGAAGTATATACACCAATCCAAAACTTAATCCCACTCCCAATAATGTACCAACTATTGCAGCTAAAAATGAATATAAAGTTCCCTCATAAGTAAAAAGTTGAATCAGATCCCTTCTCTTTAAGCCAACTGCTCTAGCCATACCCAGTTCAGTAGATCTTGCAGCTGCAAGTAGAACAAAAACAAGAAAAATTAATAGCATTCCTACCATTATAGAAAATGATCCAAATATTGAAAAAATTGTAGTTACACCTGTAGAAACAGCTTCTGCTAATCTAACACCATCACTTTTAATGTTATCTACTCTTAATCTTGTTAAATCTTGAGACATTTTCAAAATATTAGCTGCTTCCTGCTGTAATCCTGATTTTTGTAATATTCCAAGTAAAACTAATTGAGTTGGATAATCTGTAATAGTAGTAATAAAATCATCATCATATATATCTTTTTCAAGTTTATCCGATAATTCGATTAGTGTTTCTGAAGTTTCATTATCAGTCTCTTTAATTGATATAGCTTCATTTTTCAAAATTGACGGTATTTCATTGGTCTGCAATAAACTAAATACTTCTTGAGCAACATTTTGGTTAGTTAGATTGGATCTCAAAAATTTTGTTACATCTTCAGCATACTCTAGAGATTCATCTCCTTCACCAATATTTGAAACTGCAATATTTGTTAATAAATTTTCTTTATTTAGTAAATTTTGTAACGCACTCAGCTCAAATGTCACATAAGGATAAGTGCTCCCTCCTATTAATCCACCTGATTTAAGTACATCTGCAACAATAAAGTTACTTGGGCCTTCATTTGTATAAATTTGAATACTATCTCCTTTTTGTAGTTTTAGTATTCTTCCAGCATCATAATTAAGGAAAACTTGATCTGGTCCAAGCAGGTCTACAGATACATTGTCACCATCTAAATTTTCATAGACTTTCTGAACAGAAAAATTAAAATCAATCCCTCGAATATTCATACTACTTTCAGCAATATCTTTATCTTCATTAGATGCTGGTAATGTAGTTTGAATATACGGAATCAATTGCTCTATATTAGCATTATCTTTGGAAATATTTTGCACATAAATAAACTCAGAATAATCAAAATATTCATCACCAAATAGCTGTTTGCCAGGACCTTCAATTACTTCATCAATTGGCCCCAAGCTATCTACAGCAACAGATCTAATTGAATATCTAACTGTGTCACCTATTCCAAGCGAGGTTGCGATTATAATCGAACTTAGCATTAGGCCAATAACAATTAATAGGCTCTGCCCTTTTCTTCTAGGTATATTTCTGGTCCCCATCTTGAATAATACTTTTCTTCTTATTGATCCAAAAAATACTACTAAAAATATAACAACTAATAAAACAGCCATAACTGTAGCTAGATTATTTGCTGGTATACCGAAAATCTTATCCATTATTTAGAAATTTCTCCATCCTTCATATTAATTATTCTATGAGCTCTACTTCCTACATAATCTGAGTGAGTTACTATAACAAAAGTTTGATTATTATCTTTATTTAGTTGAATTAGTAGGTCCATTATAACTTGTTCATTTTCACTGTCTAAATTACCTGTAGGTTCATCCGCCCAAACTATAGCAGGGTCATTTACTAATGCTCTAGCAAGAGTAACTCTTTGTCTTTGACCTCCGGAAAGTTGTCCTGGCAATTGATGCTGTTGATTTTCCAAATCTACTTCAACAAGTTTTTCAATTGCTTTAGCTCTAGCATCTTTTCCAGAAAAACCTGATACAAGTAATGGCAGTTCAACATTTTCAACTGCAGTCAATACAGGAAGAAGGTTATATGTTTGAAANACAAAGCCCATTTTTTTTGCTCTGAATTCACTTAATTGATCATCGGACTGATCACTGAGCGACTTCCCTTGGATTAAAATATTCCCCTCATCAAAGGAATCAAGACCAGATAAACAGTTTAACAATGTTGTTTTTCCGCAACCACTAGGTCCCATGACACCTACAATTTCTCCTTCTTCTATGGAGATATCAACACCCCTAAGCGCGTGAACCTGTTGATCCTTTAACCCATAATATTTGTGTAAATTATTAGTTGATATAACGATTTCAGACATGATTTTTTTTCTTATTACTTTTTTTTAGACAACTCTTGTGAATATTACATATACAATAAAAAGAGCTGGTAATTCAATTATATAGAAATTTATTCTTATGAGTTACAGGCTAACTTATCAAGTATAAGCAAAACTTATAAATTCGAAAATGATACATATATACTTCAAACTATGAAAAGATTAATAATAGTAAGACACGGTCAAACTGATGCAAACGTTCAGGGTAAAACACAGGGGCAAATAGATACAGATCTAAATAAGAATGGACTTGAACAAGCAAAAAAAACAGGAAATTACATAAGAAAAAATTATTCTATAGATGAAACTTGGGTAAGTGACCTAAAAAGAACNCAACAAACAGCTAAAGAAATATCTCAAGTTTCAGTTAAAACAAATTTACTTAGAGAAATGTCATTTGGAAAATGGGAAAATAGNTTGTTCAAAGAAATTATGGATGAATTTCCTGATTTGGTTAAAGATTACGCTAATGCAAGNGATAANTTTAAAGCNCCAGATGGAGAATCTTTCATAGANATGCANGAAAGAGCGAAAAATTTTATGAAAAATATNTCATGGGAAAANGAAACAACCTTAATTGTCTCACANGGTGGTTTTATGCGAGTNCTNTTGACAACAATTTTANNTCTTCCTAGAAAAAACCTATTNAATTTCCAATTTGAAAACTGTTCTATTACCGAAGTCATAAAAATCGAAAATAAGCANCCAATATTAANTAAAATAAATTTTACTGAACATCTATTATGAAGAATAATAAGATAAAAAATGTTAAACTGAACTTATAAACAATATAATTTATGGTTCAAAAAAAATCTAAAAAGAGCGATAACAATGATAATGAAAATATCATTGAGCCATGTCCATCATCTAAAGATGGTTCAGCTTGTCACTGGGTTATAGACCCTCCAAATGGGCCAGTGTCATCAGGAAAATGTAAGAAATGTGGCGAAACNAAAGANTTCAAGAACTCTGTAGAATTTTCATCATGGTATGGATCAAAGTCAGATTTTGACCAAGATAAGAAAAAAAAGAAATCTAAGTAACTCTTATGGATCTTGGTATAAAAAATAAAAATGCTCTTATAACTGGTGGGTCTAGAGGATTGGGCTTAGCTTCAGCTTTTTCACTTGCAAAAGAGGGTGTAAATTTGATCATTTGTGCTCGTTCAAAAGATGATTTAGAAAAAGCTAAGAACACATTAGATGTTCATAACGTAAATGTTATAACAGTAGAACAAGATTTATCAGATGAAAAATCTGTTAGAGAATTTTACTCAAAAATAAAATCAAAAGTTAGTAATATAGATATACTTGTAAATAACGTTGGTGGCAGCTTAGGTACTACATCCCTTCGTGAATCAGAAATACAGGATTTCCAAAAAGTTATGGATATAAATACCTGGGTAGCTATTAGTCTAACTAAACTTTTTGTAGAAGAAATGATTGATAGAGGATGGGGAAGAATAATTAATATTGCTTCTATATACGGTAGAGAGTATGGAGGATCTGCGCCTTACATGGCAGCAAAGGCTGCCCTTATAGCAGCTACGAAGCATACAGCAATA
This sequence comes from Chloroflexota bacterium, assembly GCA_002703265.1. Lineage (GTDB taxonomy): Bacteria > Chloroflexota > Dehalococcoidia > Lucifugimonadales > Lucifugimonadaceae > TMED-70. The sequence goes on along the minus strand of NZTZ01000041.1, from coordinate 871 downwards.
AACTTAGCTAAAACAGGGGTAACAGCCAACTGTATAGCCCCTGGATCAATAAAACATGAAAAAGGTAGCTGGGAAAAATTTGTAAACAATAATAATGAAGCTACAGTAAATAACTTTATAGAAAAGAACCTTCCTATGGGAGACTTTGGTTACCCTGAAGCTGTTGGAGATACTGTAGCGTTTTTAGCATCAGAGAATTCAAAAATGATACTAGGAACTTGCCTTAATGTTGATGGTGGGCAATCGAATAGTTTATTCTAACTGACCACCATAAAACTTTTCTTCTAGGAAATTTCTACGCTAGCGCCTGATGCTTCAACTTTAGTCTTGATTTCATCAGATTCTTCTTTTGATACACCTTCTTTAATGGGCTTAGGTGCTGATTCAACAAGATCTTTAGCTTCTTTTAATCCTAATGCTGTTACTTCTCTAACAGCTTTAATAACTGCAATTTTATTAGCTCCAACATCTTTTAATGTTACATTAAATTCAGTCTTTTCTTCTCCACCACCTGCATCCGCTCCACCTGCATCGCCACCTCCGGCTGGTGCTGCTACTGCAACAGGCGCTGCTGCACTTACACCAAACTCTTCTTCAAGTGCCTTAACTACTTCAGCTAGATCTAAAACTGACATTTGTTTTATTTCTTCTATTAATTCTTCCTTAGATAATGCCATTGTTTACTCCTTTATTTATATAACTTTAATTATTTTTTTCATCTTCTCCAGCTTCTGCTGATGCTTCGGCTTCTGCTGGTGCTTCAGCTTCTGCTGGTGCTTCGGCTTCTGCTGGTGCTTCGGCTTCTGCTGGTGCTTCGGCTTCTGCTGGTGCTTCGGCTTCCGCTGGTGCTTCGGCTTCTACTGGTGCTTCG
>NZTZ01000040.1 GCA_002703265.1 Chloroflexota bacterium | reverse complement strand
GCGAACAGCCCGACCCTTGGGACCTTCTTCAGCCCCAGGATGCGACGAGCCGACATCGAGGTGCCAAACCTTGCCGTCGATATGGACTCTTGGGCAAGATAAGCCTGTTATCCCCGGGGTAGCTTTTATCCGTTAAGCCACGGCCCTTCCACTCGGAACCGTGGGATCACTTTGACCGACTTTCGTCCCTGCTCGACTTGTATGTCTCGCAGTCAAGCCACCTTATGCCAATGCACTCAAAAGCTGATTTCCATCCAGCCTGAGGTGACCTTTGTACGCCTCCGTTACTCTTTGGGAGGCGACCGCCCCAGTCAAACTGCCCACCAGACACTGTCCAAAAGTGTTAGGTCCAAATCATAAAAAGGGCGGTATTTCAAGGGCGACTCCCCCTAGGCTAACGCCTAGAGTTCAAAGTCTCCCGCCTATCCTACACATTTTAAAACTCGAACCAATGCCAAGTTGCAGTAAAGCTCCACGGGGTCTTTTTGTCCTGCTGCGCGTAACCGGCATCTTTACCGGTCCTGCAATTTCACCGAGTCCATCGTTGAGACAGTGCTGAAGTCGTTACGCCATTCGTGCGGGTCGGAACTTACCCGACAAGGGACTTCGCTACCTTAGGACCGTTATAGTTACGGCCGCCGTTCACCGGGGCTTCAGTCAGTTGCTTGCACAACTTTCCTTAACCTACCGGCACTGGGCAGGCGTCAGCCCATATACATCAGCTTTCGCTTTGGCATGGACCTGTGTTTTTGGTAAACAGTCGCTTCAGCCTATTTTATGCTACCTTCCACGCTTTTTGAGGTAAACTCATATACACAGAAGGTCCCCCTTCTCCCTAAGTTACGGGGTCAATTTGCCGAGTTCCTTAACGATGGTTCTCTCGATGGCCTTGGGACGTTTATCCCTGTCTACCTGTGTTGGTTTGCGGTACGGTCTATGAAAAATCTAATCAACGAGGCTTTTCTTGGCAGTTTAGAGTCGACAGAATTCTACGAGGCGAACCTCATAGTTTTCTCACCCCTCAATTCAAACGTAGAAAATATTTTAACCTTCTCTACTCATCTACAGGCAAAAACACACGATGTCCAATACGTATGCTCTGTTTATCTTTCTGCGTCACCCCTTTGACTCAAACAATTAATTATAGGTGCTGGAATATTCACCAGCTGTCCATCGACTTTTCCTTTCGGATACGCCTTAGGACCGACTAACCCTACGCCGATCAACGTTGCGTAGGAATCCTTAGACTTACGGCCTGCCGGATTCTCACCGGCATTTTTGCTACTCATGCCAACATTCTTACTTGTTAAAACTCCACCAAGCCTTACAGCTTAGCTTCAATGCTTTAACGACACTCTCCTACCGATCTATAAATAGATCCCGCAGTCTCGGTGATATGCTTAGCCCCGTTTATTTTCCGTGCGGGGCCCCTTGACCAGTGGGCTATTACGCACTCTTTAAAGGATGGCTGCTTCTAAGCCAACCTCCTGGCTGTCTGGGCGACCCTACTTCGTTTAACACTTAGCATATACTTAGGGACCTTAACTTGCGATCTGGGCTGTTTCCCTTTCGACAATGGAGCTTATCCCCCACAGTCTCACTGCTATGATACCCTTCATGGTATTCGGAGTTTGGTTAGGTTTGGTAAGCTTGCGCCCCCTAGTCTATCCAGTGCTCTACCTCCATGAAGTATTACATAACGCTGTACCTAAATACATTTCGGAGAGAACCAGCTATCTCCGTGTTCGTTTGGCATTTTACCTCTACCCACAGCTCATCCCAGCACTTTGCAGCGTACACGGGTTCGGTCCTTCACAAGATTTTACTCTCGCTTCAACCTGGCCATAGGTAGCTCACACGGTTTCGGGTCTACTTGACACGACTAATTCGCCCTATTCAGACTTGCTTTCGCTTCGACTTCAAAGCTTAACTTCTTAATCTTGCCGTACCAAGTAACTCGTTGGCTCATTCTTCAATAGGCACGCGGTCACTCATATAAATACAAGCTCCCACGGTTTGTAGGTTTATGGTTTCAGTTCTATTTCACTCCCCTCTCGGGGTTCTTTTCACCTTTCCCTCACGGTACTAGTTCACTATCGGTCGTCAAAAGTATTTAGCCTTGGAGGGTGGTCCCCCCAGATTCCGACAAGATTTCACGTGTCCCGTCGTACTCAGGAACACTTTAGAAGATGACATTTTTTCGTTTACGGGACTTTCACCCTCTATGGTTAGACTTTCCAATCTATTCTACTAAAATGTCATTTTGTAACTTCTATATAAAGTGCCCTACAACCCCGCACAGGATAAATCCCACACGGTTTAGGCTGATCCCATTTCGCTCGCCGCTACTCAGGGAATCTCGTTTGATTTATTTTCCTCAGGATACTTAGATGTTTCAGTTCTCCTGCTTACCTACCTTAAAAAGGTTGATCATATGATCAGGTTTTCCCATTCGGGTATCCCCGGCTAAGCTTGCTAGTCAGCAAACCGAGGCTTATCGCAGACTTGCTACGCCCTTCTTCGGCTTTTGACGCCAAGGCATCCCCCATAAACCCATAATAATTTGAACCTTAAATTCGTTAATTCAATGGTCTCGATAAAACAAAAATTATTCTATTATTAATGTACTACTCCAAAAATAAATTTATCAATTTAATTTGGTCAGACTTTTATTATCTCTTTTAAATGCCTTGCAAGTCAATAGATTTGTTTTTGTTTTTTTAATATTCCAATAATTTTAAAGACTGATATAATCTCAATGTTCGAAGAATTATATTTTTAAAGTTTAAAAAATAATTATTATTTATGGAGGTAAAATGGCTATTGTCACAATTATAGGAGGTCAATGGGGAGATGAAGGTAAAGGAAAAATCATAGATCATCTTGCTAAAAATGCCGACCTGGTGGCAAGATATTCTGGAGGTAATAATGCGGGGCATACAATCGAGAATGATTATGGGAAATTTGCGTTGCATCTTGTACCATGTGGAGTCGGATGGGAAGGTACTATAAACCTAATCGGCTCAGGAACTGTAATTGATCCAGATGTCTTAATTGACGAACTAGAATTAATTAGTAAAAATAGCTTACCTGGTGAAATATTTATAAGCGAAAAAGCCCATATGATTATGCCCTATCATATAAAACTTGATCAGGCCGAAGAAAACGACAGAGGAAGCGAAGCAGTTGGAACAACTGGCAGAGGAATTGGGCCTGCGTACTCTGATAAAATCTCTAGAAATGGAATCAGGATAGGAGATTTAAAAGACATAGATTTATTACAAAAAAAAATCTCTAAGAACTTAAATTTTAAGAATAAAATATTAAGAGAAATTTATGAAACAGAAGAAATTTCAGAAAAAGAAATCTTTGAAAAAATCGATAATTGGCAGAATAAATTATCAAAATATATAGCTAATACAGAACAAATAATCCACAGAAATATTGAAGAAAAAAAATTTATTCTTCTAGAGGGAGCACAAGGTGCACTACTTGATATTGATCATGGAACTTATCCTTACGTAACTTCATCTAACTCAATTTCGGGAGGATCTTTAACTGGGCTTGGAATTGGAGCCAAAGAAATAGATAAGGTAATGGGTGTATTCAAAGCATTTACAACTAGGGTTGGAGAAGGTCCATTTCCAACTGAAATTTTTGGAGAAAATGCTGAAAAGATCAGAGAAATTGCTGGAGAATTTGGAGCAACTACAGGTAGGCCTAGAAGAATAGGTTGGTTTGATGCTGTTGCAGCAAAATATTCAACTAAAATAAACGGTTTAGACTCCATAGTCATAACTAAATTAGATATACTCGATCATTTTGAAAAAATTAAAGTTTGCACTGCTTATGAATATAAAGGTGAAAAATTAGATTTCTTCCCAACAGATCCAGAAATATTATCAAACATTAAGCCTATTTATGAAGAATTTGAAGGTTGGGATGAATCAACATATAACTTGGACTCTTATGAAAAAATAAATGAAATAGCNAANTTATTTATATCAAAACTTGAAAATATTTTAGATGTTCCAATAGATGTGATTTCAACTGGTCCNAGTAGAAATGCAACGATAATAAGAAACAAACTAATTTAAAAAACNTAATTTTTTTTCNAAAAAANTCNTTGTTTTTTTATAATCNTGAACAATCATTTTTTNATTAGTAAAATCATGGTANNAAAATTTNATACTAGGGAATATTNTTTTCAATTCATCNTCNATANCTNTATCNGAAGAAANNAAATAATCAGGAAGNAGCCCNTCGGTCTTATCAAAGAAGAATTTTAATTTTTCNATAAAGTTTTTTTCTTCTAAATTTTGGAACATAATTTTTTTAGATTTAGAAAGCTTGATAGCATCTATAGAATTATGAGGNAGTATAGAAGCTAATATACTGGTATAAAAACTTCCTGGTGCAAAAAAAATATAATCAGATTTTTTNATTACNTCAAAATTANANATAGGANTATTTAATTTTTTNTCATCAATAGTTTGAAAGTATAAATCATCAATTNTTTTATTTTCATATTNCCCTATATCCTTCTCNCCGAAAATAATTTTTTTATCGACTGNAGCTACNAAATCAGCATAATTTTCAGTNGCAGGTAAAATGGTAGCTTTATANTGAAGATATATTGATGACATTTCTTCGATAGCTTTTNTAAGAGANNTATTTTTATTTAGAAAATTTTCTAAAATAATATTTCCAACAGTATGAGGNGATAATNGTTTATTTAAAAATCTATACTCCAAAAAAATANAATCNGATTCAGATGAGAGAGATGAAATTACTTTTCTTAGGTCTCCCAATGCTGGAATTTTTTTTTCTGATCTTAATTTTCCAGTAGATCCCCCATTGTCAAATGTTGAGACAATAATTGATAAATTATANTCGANATCATCTCTAAAAGAGTTTACAAAAGGCTTTAATATATTTGATAANCCAGAACCTCCTCCAAAGAATAAAAAAGATTTCTTNTTTAGAGGGNTCATTTATATTATGATATATCCATNTCATATTGATCCATTACAGGATCAAATTTAGCAATAAAATCATCTGGAGCTTCAGTCATTGGCAGTCTTGGTGGNCCCATATGAAATCCTGATCTNTTAAGNGCATATCTGATGGGAATAGGATTTGTTACCCAAAATATGGCNTTGAAGAATAATAAAAGTCTTTTATGCTCTTTAGCAGCTAATTCGGTTTGCCCATCTAGAACATATCCCATAAGTTTTTTTACTTGATTACCNATGATATTTGATGCAACACTAACTACTCCATATCCNCCTGTAGACATTATNGAAAAAGTNTCATTATCATTACCGCTCCATACCTTAAAATCATCATTTGCTTTAGCAATAATATTTGTGATCTGNTCTGGGTCTGAAGANGCTTCTTTAACTCCAACAATATTTTCTATTTTTGAAAGCCTAAGAGTGGTTTCTGCATCCATATTNAATGAAGTTCTTGAAGGNACATTGTATAAGATTCCNGGAATATTNACTGNCTCTGAAATTAATTTAAAATGNTTNTANAGTCCTTCTTGTGTNGGTTTATTATAAGCTGGNACAGTAAGGAGTATGGCATCAACTCCNAATTTTTCAGCTTTCTGAGATAAATCTACAGANGCTATNGTNTTATTATCAGTTGTTCCTGCTATAACNGATGCTGTATCCCCAACAGCTTCCTTAACTGATTTNAATANCTGAAGTTTTTCATCTTCATTCATTGATGGTGACTCTCCAGTAGTTCCTCCNATNAGAAGTCCATCAGATCCAGTATCTACAAGAGCTTTAGCAAATTCTTTAGCTCTTTCATAATCAACATCTCCATTATCTTTAAATGGAGTAACCATAGCTGTAATTAATCTTCCTAAATCTTTCATNATTTTATCCTTTGCCCAACTTAATTAANTCTTTTTTTATCATCGATTCTAAGATTTGTAGAGCGTTGTAAGCTGCTCCTTTAATCAAATTATCACAACTTAACCATAAATTTAATTCTTTTGAATTATTTAGACTTTTNCTAATTCTTCCTACAAATACATCTTTTTTACCTTCAGCAAAAAGNGGCATAGGATAAGGTATTTCNTCTGATTGATNAAGAAGTGTTATTCCAGAATATTCACTNANTACTTTTTTTATNTCTTCNANAGAAATTTCNTNTTTTAATGNAATANTCAATGACTCAGAGTGTCCTATTTTTACNGGAACTCTTACACANGTTGGNATGATTTCTATNTCATTATCATGAAGNATTTTNTTTGATTCNTTAATCATTTTATGCTCTTCTTTAGTAAATCCATCNGGCATAAAATCATCAACATGNGGAAATATATTATTAGCTATAGGNAAATCATAAACATTNGTTGATTGATCACCTGATTGTTGATTAATTAGTTCATTAACTGCTTCTTTACCTGTACCACTTACAGCTTGATATGTAGANACAANTACTTTNCCAACNTTAGAAATAGAATTTATNGCATCTATTACCATAACTAAAGGAGTTGTTGTGCANTTAGGAATAGAAANAATCCCNTCNTGAAATTCTAGATCTGTTTCATTTATTTCAGGAACAACTAAAGGAACATTNTTTTCCATTCTGTAGGCCGAACCATCATCAATAACNACTCCACCGTTTTTTACAATTTGNGGAGCTAATTCCTTACTAACTTCAGAACTAACAGATATTAAACCAACATCNATTTCCTTAAANGATTCATCAGAGGAAGTCNTTACTGTCAATTCACTNTTNANGTATGNAACTTTTTTNCCTTTAGATCTTTCAGACGCAAAAAGCTGAATTTTNTCTGCNGGATGTGCAATNTCAGAAAGAAGCTTTAGTGCCTCAACTCCNACTGCACCTGTTGAACCAATTATCCCAATGTTAGCATTTCTAATATCCATATTTAAATACCCATTATTTTATCTAACCCAACTACCAATTCTTTNCGACTTAAAATTTCTTTGACACCAAGTATAACTCCNGGCATAAATGATTGTCGGTCAATAGANTCATGTAGCATAGTAAATGTTTGNCCTAAACCTCCAAAAACTAATTCATGNCTAGCNACTCTGCCTGGCATNCGAGCAGAGTGGATTTGAACNCCNCNTANAGATCCTCCTCTAGTATTTTTTATAGTCTCTTTTTCAACTTCGTTTTGTTTGAAATCTTTTTGTCTTTTTGAGGCAGCAGCCTCCGCAATTGATATAGCTGTTCCAGAAGGAGCATCAATCTTATTTTCATGGTGACTCTCAACTAAATCTGCATANTCAAAATATTTTCCAGCAATNGATGCNAGTTCCATCATNAGTACNGCTCCAATTGCAAAATTTGATGCAGATAANATTCCNGAAGAATTTTTATCAGCTAAGTTNTTTAANACTTCGTAATCTTNATCCAACAAACCTGTTGATCCACTAACNATGTGTATNCCNAGNGGAGATNCTTTTTTTGCTAAATCTAGNAANCCATCTCGNTTTGTAAAATCAACNATCACATCTGGTTTGTTTTCTGAGGATAAGTACTCNTAGCTAGNATGAATAGTTTTATTATTTGATGTTTGATTTCCTTTAGAATTATAGTCNACTGAATCCACAAGCTCAGTTTCTGGATCAGCTAAAATCGCTCCACAAACTGTAGATCCCATTCTTCCTAATGCTCCATTAACACTAACATTAATCATTTTTATCCTCCAACCTGTTTCCTCTTACCTGACCTTCTTGATTTTTTAAAACCTTTATCATCATTTATTTCATCAACATCATTTGAAGAGTCTCCAAGTAAAGCTTTGATCGAAAGATCTATTCGCCCCTGCTTATCAACCTTAATTACTTTAACTTCTACATTATCTCCTACTGATAGAACAGATTCTACATTTTCTACCCTTTCAGTTGAAATCTCACTTATATGAATTAGACCTTGTTTTCCAGGAAGAATTTCTGCAAAAGCTCCAAAATTCATCAACTTAACAACTTTTGCATTATAAACATCACCTGTTTCAACATCTTTGATAATGGAGTTAATAGCGCTAACAACTTTATCTGCTGTTTCAGAATTATTAGCTCCTATCATTACTTTTCCATCCTCATCAATATTAATGGAAACATCAAATTCTGTTTGTAGGCCTTTAATTGTTGCTCCACCTGACCCTATAACAGCACCAATTTTTTCTTGAGGGACATTAATTGTAGTGATTTTCGGAGCATATTTAGAAACTTCTTTACTAACTTCAGAAATAGTAGATGACATATGATCTAATATCTGAAGTCTTGCTATTCTAGCTTTTTCTAAAGCTTGTTCCATTATTTCAAAAGTTATACCCTTGACCTTTATATCCATTTGAAGGGCTGTCACACCGTCTTTTGTTCCAGCAACTTTAAAATCCATATCACCAATATGATCTTCCGCTCCTTGTATATCAGTAAGGACAACAAATTTTCCACTTTCATCTGTAATCAGCCCCATAGCTATTCCAGCAACAGGTGAAGAAATTGGCACTCCTGCATCCATTAATGCAAGTGAGGATGAGCAAACAGATGCCATAGAAGTTGAACCATTAGATGACAGAGCTTCAGAAACAGATCTTATAGTATAAGGGAAATCTTCAAGACTAGGGAGCACTGGAATTATTGCTCTTTCAGCAAGAGCTCCGTGTCCAACTTCTCTTCTACCAGTCATCATTCTACCTGGTTCTCCAACTGAAAAAGGAGGAAAATTATAATGATGGATAAAAAACTTTTCCTTAACAGGATTAAAACCATCTAATTTTTGACTCTCAGCCAATGGAGCCAAAGTAACTGCATTTAAAATTTGAGTTTCACCTCTAGTAAAAATACCTGATCCATGTACTCTAGGTAGATACCTTACCTCTGAAGATAATTCTCTAATCTCATCAAAATCTCTACCATCTGGACGGATTCCATCATTCAATAAAGCATTTCTTATTTCTTTTTTTTCAATTGAGTCTAAGGAAATATTTATACTTTCTTCCTCAAATTCTTCAGAATTTTCTGCAACTATTTTTTCTCTTAGAGAATTATATTTATTTATTTTCTCAGTTTTATTATCACTAGATCTTACAATTTTTTGGATATCTTCTAGGTAAACTGAGTTGATTTTATTTTTTATATCTTCCAAAGAATCATCGGATTCATCGATTTCCCATTTTTCTTTACCAATATCTTTTACTATTTCTTTGATAAACTCCACAATTTTTCCATTAACATCCTGTGCCAGCTTAAGAGCTTCAAGCAATGTATCTTCACCAACAAATTCTGAACCAGACTCAACCATCATAATAGCATCCTCTGTGCCTGCTACAGTCAGATCAAGTTTACTTTCTTGAAGTTGTTCGTAAGTTGGATTAACAATAAGTTCATCATCAATTAGTCCTATTACGCATGCCCCAACAGGATCTTGAAAAGGAATATCTGAAATCGCTAAAGATATTGAAGCACCAATTATTCCTAGTGCATCATAAGGATTTGTTTCATCTGAAGAAAGAACACTTATAATAATTTGTGTGTCATTATGATAACTTTTGGGGAATAATGGTCTTAAAGGTCTATCAATAAGCCTACAGACTAGAGTAGCATCTGTAGTTGGCCTTCCTTCTCTTTTGAAAAATCCTCCCGGAAGCTTACCTAAGGCATATGCTTTTTCCTGAACATCAACTGTCATAGGAAGAAAATCAACTCCTTCCTTTGCATCTTTAAGTGCAGATGCTGTTGCTAAAACTACTGTCTCTCCCAGTGTCAGCACACATGAACCATTAGCCAAGTTGGCAACTCTACCAACTTCTACACTAAGTTCATTTCCATTTATATCTAATGAATATTTTTTTATATTTTTAGTCATACTTAAAAAATCCCCAGTACAAAGAATTAAAAGTCAAATGATCTAGAAATAGAAAAAGATTATCCTCGAATATCCAAGGACTTAATAACCTGCTCGTACTTATCTGAGTCGTTAGACTTCAAATATTTTAGTAGTCTTCTTCTTTTACCAACGATCTTTAAGAGGCCTCTTCGGGAGGCTTGATCATGCTTATGGTGTTTAAAGTGTTCGTTTAATTGATTGATCCTACCGGTCATAGAAATAATTTGTGCTTCTGATGAACCAGTGTCTTTATCATGTTTGAGTAATTTATTTAGTGATGGATCGTTTACTTTGGACAATTTACTATTTTCTACCCCAAAATCATTTTTTCGATTTAGTTTACTATGGGGACTTATACCTTTCTTTTATCTCATTATTATTTCGTTACCATAAAATCATACCATTATTTGTATCAATAATAATTGTTTTTATGAAGCATTTTTTTTAATTCTTTTGAAAACACATATGAAAACTATGAAATTAGTAAAAATCTAAACAATCTGCACTAAGTTTACTTGACATTGTTAAAGTAATATAAATATGATGATATATAGATTTGAGTATATTTGGGATAAAATATGCTTATAAATATTATTAGTATGATGAAAATTATTGTTATACGTGTATAATATTATGGATATAAATCAATAAACTAAAATAAGTTATGCTTTGTTAAAGCTAGTAATAGATTTATCAAGGTTGTTTATAAAGGGGTAAACATATGAAGAGATCATTAATGATAATTTCGATCGTAACTGCTTCATTATTCATGTACGCATGTGCTGGAGCTACCGGACCTGCTGGAGCAGCGGGACCTGCTGGAGCACCAGGACTACCAGGTGAGCCAGGAATATCTGGAGAACCAGGAGCACCAGGTCTACCGGGTGAGCCAGGAGCACCAGGAAATCCAGGAGCAGCAGGAGCTGATGGAGCTGATGGAATACCAGGAGTACCAGGACCTGCTGGTAAAGAAGGTAAAGCTGGATCAACATCTGGATTAGTAGCAGTTGGATCAAACGGATCAAGTACTATCGAGTGGAGTAGAAATTCTGACAACGTTGATATACATCTAATTGGATCAGGATTTACACCAAACACAGAAATTACTATCTCAGCTATAAATACAGCAGGTTTTAGTAAAAATGTAGTTGGGGTCGACAAATCAGGAGTTTCTTCGCTATCTGCAGATGGTGCAGGATCTTTTGAATCTACAATTTCCTTGCCAACAAGCTCATTTTCTTGGGAAGATGAAGATGGTAACGGAATATTTCCTATAGCTATAACAGCTTCAGGTGGAGGTGATATTGCTCACACTTCAGCTGTTGTTGTTGATGCAGTTCCTGGAAACTAACCCCTTATAAAGCTCTAAGAAAACAAAAAGAACCCATAAAGTTTATGGGTTCTTTTTGTTTTCTTAGAGCTTTATAAGGGGTTAG
>NZTZ01000039.1 GCA_002703265.1 Chloroflexota bacterium | reverse complement strand
TATATATTTTGCATCTTCTGAAACACCTATAAATTGAGCTGATTTTGACGAATACATCCATTGTAGTCCCATAAAATAAAGGCCAGAATGATTAGTCACTCCTCGATTTTGTATAGGGTGATTATTTTCATCTGTTATATTTAGATCAATCCAATCAAAATTATACTTAAAACCTGTTGCCCAAATTATACTTGTGTTGTTTTCAGTAGCATCAAACTTTGAAATAGATTGTAGCCTTGTTTTTTCAATTCTTAGATCGGGTAGAATTTCTTCTTTGGGAGCCATTAATTTAGTATTTTTTATATATTTATCAACATTCTTTGCCCAATTAAGAGCATGTTCATCTGAAAATTTTATATTTTTGTATAGATCATTATTTATATAGACGAACTTATCTTTGCAATCTTTGATTGACCCACATAGTTTTAGCCCTCTTTCATGTAAATCAAGTAAGTTGATATCATGACCTCCTTTACTTCCTGAGGTATGTGAGCTACAAGACCATCTATCCTTAAATGGAACATCTTTTACAGTTTTATCAAAAGACCCCATTTCATAATTCCACCATGAAGAGTCTTTTCCTCTATATCTTCTTGGCCTTCTGCCACATTTACTTACCGCAAGCCAAACTTTTTTACCAGAGTCAAGCAAATCTTCTGCTATTTGTGCCCCTGACTGCCCTGATCCAACTACAATTACATTCCCGTCAGGTAATTCTCTTGAGTTTTTATAATTTGAAGAATGTATTTGAAATATATTTTTATTTAATTTATTATGCATTTCAGGAATATGAGCATTTCCGAATGCTCCACTTGCTATAACAATATTTTTGGCTGAAATTTTTCTTTTTGATGTAGTTAATACGTAATTATTTTTATACTTAGAAACATTTTCTACATTTTCGTTCTCATAAATTTTTGAGCCTATAAAATTTCCGAAAGCCTTTATGTAACTTACCACTTCTGATTTATTGAGAAAGCCATCAGGGTTATCCGAAGGAAAATGATCCGAATCAAATCCAAATTCAGGTATTTTCATAGCCCAGTTTGGGTTAACAAGATAAAAATTATCCCATCTCTCATGGTTCCAAGTGTTTGCGATTTCTCCTCTTTCAATAACTACGTGGTCAATTTTTTTCTTTGTTAGAAAGTAGCTAGTACATAATCCAGCTATGCCTGCTCCAATTACAACAACTTCAATATCAGGATATTTTTTGTTATTTTCCATCTCTAGACTAGTGGGTTAAATATTTTGTGTTTTTATGAAATTCGAAACGCTTTTTCATTACTTTTACAGCTTGATCATAATTATCAATTAAGATAGCGTTTCTTTTATTTTGGATTGCAGCTTCCCCTGTTGTCCCTGCACCTGCAAAAAAATCTAGAACTTTATCATTTTTGTTTGAGTGAACCCTGATAATTCTGTTTAATACTCCCATAGGCTTTTGAGTAGGATAACCTGTTTTCTCTTTACTATTTGGACTCACTATTGTGTGCCACCAAGAATCTGTTGGTGTTTTACCTTTTGCAGCTTTTTCAGGACCTACTAAGTTTGGGGCAAGATAGGGAATCCTGTCTATTTCATCATAATTGAAAGTGTAATCATCTGGATTTATTGCATACCATAGGATGTTATCGTGTTTAGCAGACCATTTACTTTTACTTCTTGCTCCGTAATCATATGACCAAATTATCTCATTAATGAATGACTCTCTACCAAATATTTCATCGCACATTACTTTTGCATAGTGTATTTCTCTATAATCGAGATGTAAAAAAAAACTACCGTTAGGTTTCAAAATTCTTTTTGCTTCAATTATTCTTTCTCTTAAAAATTCTATGTAATCATCAAAAATATCTTTATAGCTTTGCTTTCCAAGTATTTCAGTTTTGTAAGTCTGGCCTTTGAATCCAATCCTGTCACCATCATCAGATCTTGTTGTTTTTATTCGAGTCCTTGATTGTATTTTTCCTGTATTAAATGGTGGGTCAATATAAATTAGATCAATAGATTTATCTTTGAATTTTTTTAGTATTTTTAAGTTGTCACCTAAGTGAATTTCTAGATTTGCGTCATTCATAAGATTAGTTTATTACATTGAAATAATAGCACAATGTAATTTATATATTTCTCTATAGAATTTTACAGAGAAACATCCCTAACAATGCACCTATAAAAATTGCGAGCAAATATGAAATAAATAGATTTATTAATGAGTTTTGATTTTCTTTTTTTATCATCTTGTATAATTATTTATTTTTATTGTTATTTTGTCTTATTTTTTCAGAATAAATAGTAAGAACTAAAGTAATGACTCCTATCACAATACCCCAAAAGGGCCCTAGATTTAACCAAAGGCCAAAAAAACCACCAATAACAAAAGCGTAGACTATTGATAAGAGATAAATTTTATTAATCATTACAATTGTTAATGATTTTACAAATTAGAAAAATTTTCAAGAGCTTTATTCCTAGAGTCTTTGAGATCAATGATTGGATGAGGATAATTTTGACCTAAAAAAATATTAGCCTTTTCAAGCTCTTGAGTTGAAGCTTCCCATGGACTGTAAAGATATTTGATATCTAAATCTTTTAGTTCAGGGACATGTTTTTTAATATATTCCCCTTGGGGATCAAACTTGACACCTTGAGTTACTGGATTAAAAATTCTAAAATATGGAGCTGCATCTGCACCTGTTCCAGCAACCCACTGCCAACTTGCTGTATTTGAGGCTAAATCTGCATCAACTAAACAGTCCCAAAACCATCTTTCTCCTGATTTCCAATGTAAAAGTAAGTTTTTTACTAAAAATGAACCAACGATCATTCTTACCCTATTATGCATATAACCTGTATTCCATAACTCTCGCATGCCTGCATCAATAATTGGGTATCCGGTTTCTCCTTTTTTCCATCTTTCTAAATTTTGTAAATTATTATCCCATTCAAAGTTATCAAATTTACTTTGAAGATTTTCATTTATGATATGAGGAAAATGGAATAGAAGGTAATAAGAAAACTCTCTCCAGGCCAGTTCACTTTGAAAATGACTTACATCTTTTTCTGAATATATATCCTTATATTTATTTGACTCATACCAAACTTTATTAGGAGATATTTCACCGAAATGCAGATATGGTGAAAGTTGAGAAACATTTTGTTTCATAGGGAAGTTTCTCCCATTTTTATAACCATCTAATCCATCACTCAAAAATATTTGTAATTTTTCTAAAGCTCCCTCTTCACCAACATTCCAATGATTATCAAAGTTTTCGTACCAGTTAAATTTATCTAATAAGCCTAAAGAATTTATTGTCATTATATTATTTTCATCTTTTATTAGATGATTTAAATTTGCATTTTCTCTCGGCAGTCTTGGCTCTGAATGAACTAGACAACCCTTTCTGTAGAATGGAGTAAAAACTTTATAAGGTGTTTTGTCTGATTTTAAGATTTCAGTTGGTTCCCATAATAAAGATGAGTTATATGAGTAAACTTTTATATTTTTATCAGTCAGATATTTTTTAATCTTCTTGTCTCTCTCTATACTCCATGGTTCATAACTCCTGTTCCAAAAGACAGCATTTAATTCGAGTTTTTTTTCAATATCTTTGAATATTTGTATAGGATCACCTTTATAAAAAGATATCTTATTATCAAATTTAGAATTTAATTTTTTTAATGAATTATGTAGCCACCACCTGCTAGCACCTCCCAAATTATTCTCTTCTGAATTTACATTATCAAGTATGAAGATAGGTATAACATTGTTGAATTCACTAGATTTTAACAGAGCAAGATTATCTGAAATTCTAAGATCATTTCTAATCCAATAAATGGAAATATCATTATTTGTAGACATACATATAATTTTATATATTCGAAATAAAAAAAATCGTTTAATAAAAAAAAAGTTAAATAAATTTGACTAACTTAGCTAAAATCAAACTCTCTTCCTACTTTATTCGGTAATTCGACAGGTGTTTTGTCCTCTGTTTCAATCATCCAATTAAGAAGAAGGTTTTTCATCTCATTAATTACAGAAGAATATTTACTTTTGTTAGCTAGATTTCTAAGTTCCCAAGGATCGTTAGTGAGATCATATAATTCATCAATATCTCCTGAATTATCAGTAATATATTTCCATTTATCCGTTCTGACCATTTTTCTTCTTCCTTCTGCTTCTCTAGCCCAAAGTGTTTCTAGTAGAGTTTTGTATCCAAAAGGTTTCTTAAATTTTTCTAAATCTTTTAATCTAAATCTTGGACCACCTGCTCCATATTCTGAAAAAGCTATATTTTTTGAAGGATTTTTTGTTATTTTTGGCAGTAAGCTTCCGTGCATCGATCTCATATCTTTATCTGACAAGAAATTATTGTCACCTATGTCACCTTTTTTTTCTGATTTCCATGCTTTTCCTATNTCTGAAAAATTTCCAAGCCCTTGAAGGTAAAAAATAGTTGGAATTATATCAATNGTGCTTACCACTTTTTCTTCAACTTCTCCAANAGGGAATTNACCTTTATTCCAAGAGATAATTAANGGNACTTTTACTAAACAATCGTAGAAAACNCCTCCTTTTACAAACATTCCGTGTTCGCCCATGAAATCTCCATGGTCAGATGTAAAGACTATTATCGTATCATCTTTTAAATTTAATTCTTCTAATTTATCAATTATCTTTTTTATCTCATCATCTATAAACTTACACATTGCTTGATAGATACTTATTTGAGCTCNGATTTCATCTTCTGGTTCATCTTTATGTCCCATTATCTCGTATAGAATTTTGTTTCTTTCAGGGGATGATTCGTCATCAAATTCTCCTCTTTTTTGAGGAGGCAGTTTTACGTTTTCTTTTGGGAACATCTCTACGTATCTTTTAGGGGCTTCATAGGGTTCATGGGGGTCAGGAAATGAGACCCAAAGAGCAAATGGATTATTTTCTCTTGAAAAAGATCCTTGAGCGTACTTCTCTAAGAATTCAATACTTTGATTTGCAATCAGTGAAGTTGAAAATGTACTCTCATCATTATTTGAAGAAGAATAACATATCTTTTTTTTAGTTTTAGACATTTCTAATCTGTTTTTATTAGCTTCATTAATTATATTTTCATCTTTAATCCAATCCATTCCTGTATTGCCAACATTTGCTCCTACATAATCACCCTTAGGCAAACCTTGGTGACTAATTTCTAACCTTACATCAAAAAGATCAAGGTCTGATTGATTGACATAGCAATGGTTTTTCCCGATCAACCCAGTTGTATAGCCTGCTTTTTTCCATACTTTGAAAGCATGAAATTCACCTTCAGGAAGAAGAGTTTCGTTTCTTCTACAACCTGTATTATGAGGATATTTTCCTGTCATGATTGATGTTCTTGCAGGAACACATAAAGGTGAAGGTGTTATTGCATTTTCAAATTTTATTCCTTCTTCAGCTAGTTTTTCAATTTGAGGGCACTCTATTCCAATTTCAGAATAAATTCTTAATATTGATGCTTTCATTTGATCAGCCATTATAAAGAGTATGTTCGGACGTTTTGACATAATTAATACCTTAAAATTCAGTAATTGTTGATTCTATGAAACGTTCTCCATTTGGATCGTCATTTATATAGTAAGCAGTTATCAGTTTGCCATCATCCCTCAAAACTGATCTTGTATATCCAATATCATGATTACCGCTACTTTTACGCAAGCAAATAGGTTTACTCCAATGATTACCTTCATTTTCAGANATCACCGCATAAATACCGTAAGGCTCCTTCCGTGAACCAAAAGTAATTACGAGTCTACCGTCATCTAATTGAACAAGAGAACCAGGGTTNCCCCCTTTTCCTGTTGAATCAACGGGTCTGCTCAAGTATTTCCAAGATAANCCATTATCCTTAGATATGAAAAGATCNATCCAGCAATTTTCTAGNTTAGACCCCTTNCTTCTAATAGCTGTTAAAATATTTCCGTTTTTTAGTTGGATACTTGAAGGCATAATGTCGTAACCTTCAGGAAATTCATTGATCCAAGATAAGAATTCTAATGTTTTCCCTCCATCTTTTGTTATACATGAAAAAACTCTACCTTCTTCACCATTAGTTTTTGTTGCAGTAAGCATTATTATCGCTGTTTTATTATCTTGAATAAGCCAATCTGTTCTAGCTGCTATGCCTGACTGATTAAACATAGGTATTTTATAAGGGCCATTCCAATTTTTGCATCTATCATTTGATATGTAATACCAAGATTCTGCTCCTTTAGAAAGACCTGTTTTTCCACACATAACAGCAAAATCTTTATTATTAAAATCAAAGCTTTTAGGCTCTTCAAAACGAATTTCTTCTAGAGAATCTATTACATCTTGATTCATATGCTCGTAAGCACCTAAACCTACTCCATAAGGAATTGGGGATTCAGATACAGACCAGGTTATTCCATTATCAAGACTTCTTGCTTGCATTGTTACTAGTGGCTTAGACCTATCTCGTGCATGAAACCCTCCTTCAATATTAGGATATCCTGAAGTAAAAATTAGCACGATTTCATTTTCCCATTTCCAGATTCCATAATTTGCAGGCCAACCAGCATATCTATCAATATTTCTATAAATTTCTTGATTTAAATTAGAAATATAAGTTTTCATGGCCAAGGATAATTCTTTTTCTAGCTATTCTAATNTTAGATTGTATATTTTTGCTAACTTTTTCTTGATTCTATAAAGCTCTTAATAAATACTATCAGAGCAAAAGAACACGTAGAAATCATAATTATCAGTCTTATAAGACCTAAACCTCCTTCATCTAATGATTTAGGAAGCCTTGTGCCTATAAGAGCAATTAATATAAGGATTGTTAGCAACACAGCTATGTGAGCAAATATCAAATTTAGTTTTTGATTTTTTCTTGAAAGAAAATAACAAATGAAAATAAGTACACCGAATATTGATGGTATTAAAGCTGTAACTGAAGACACATCAATAAATCCCCATAATCCCATTAGAATCAAGGAAATTGAATTTATAAAATTTGCTGTTTTTGTGTTCATAAAAACCCCTTTAGTGAAATTACCCTAAAAATACGTCTGTTTCATCCTCAGATTCAAAAACATTATTTAGGAAATTTAATTTATCTTTTCGTGATTTATAATTTTTTAAGTTTTTATCTGTACTTACTTTTTTTTCTGAATAAATTTTTCTTCTAAAAATTTTCATATAATAATTATTTACCTCTAATCATTTGAAGTGTTGAAAAGAAAAGGGTTATCATAATACCGACAATAGCTAACCCTGTAGGAGTTGCTAGATCTCCTATAGGTAGAGCAGCTGTATTTATTCCAGGTATAAGCTTTCTTAGTCTGTCACCTTCATAAACAAATAAATCTTCAACTCTACAGTTAGTTATAGCTTCGAGTTCTATTGAAGAAGGAGGCCTTAAGTTTGGTGTATCACTTAGGATCGGATGATATCCTTCATATGATCCCGGAAGAGAGAATTCAGAAATGGCTTTTGACACACTTGAGTCTACATCAAATCCATTTTTTTCTATCATGTAACCAAAGACATTCTTATACTCATTTATCATGCAAGCTCTTTGACTATCAGAGGGTCGAGATAAGTAGTCAGGGTCACCAAAAGATCCATATTTTAGTAAGACACTAAGCCCGCCCTTCCCTTGTGTTGCTGATCTTATCTGAGACTCACAATTTTGAAGAGCAATCTTTTCATCTGAGCTTGGTCTTACTTGTGGTTCCCAAATTAAATTATTAATATAAGAAGATTTTATGTAATTTTCAGTTTCCCCTTTTTCTCTTGCTAGATTCGCTACCATACAATCTTCAGCTACGGAACCTCTTGCTAAGTCAATTAACTCTAGTCTAAGAATTTCTATTGGGTTGCCATTATTTGAAACTGGTGACTGTGTATTTATATTATTTATACTGGAGGTGTTATCTGATAAATTTTGTCTGAAATCAGCCGCAGCTTCTTGAAAGTCTACATTTGATTGAGTAAATAAACTGCTCTCAAAAACTGGTTCATAATCATATTGATCGTTATAAAATTGATCAATCCATTCAAATTCAGGCTTTTCTTCTAAGCATTCGTAAACAGCTCTTAGTTCTATATCTGTATAATCTCTTGCTAGAGGTTTAGAACTATTTAAATTCCCTCCACTATAGAAAATTTTTGTGATTATGTGCATAGCTGACTCATCAGCGAGACTTACTAAATCGTCTCCAAATCCAGAGTTTTCAAAAGCNTTTTCAGTACAAGCTAAAATCTTTTCAAAATTATTTCCTGGATAATTGTCGATACCTGTAAATTTAATTTCATCAATAAAGAGAGTATATTGCCATAAGTAAGATGCAATAATTTTATCCGAGAGATCAACCTTGAATCTATTTGAACAGTCTAATATTGCATGATATTGTTCTTCNCCTAATGGTCTATTNCTATACTCAGTTGGATCTTCATGATCCATAAATCCCATAAGCATAGTATCATAAACAGTTTCAGCCTCATTATTTGTCATATTAGAAGGGAATTGGATAAATTCTTCAAGAATACATTGTCTAAAATCAGGTTCTGCTAANCTTACAAAAACATCTTCTAATGTTACTCCTTGGTCATTACTATAAAATGAAGCATTATAGTCTTTTAGCCATTCAAGATCATTGTTACACCCAATTACGATATTTAAGACATCATTTCTTCTTTTAGCATTAGGTTCTTNTTCAAGAAAATACCAACCATCTGTTCTTCCAACTACATANTCAACAAGTTCAAATACAATACTTTCAGCTTGAGGACTATAAATTTGATTTGCATCTGATATTGTATCAANCATACAAAATTCTCCTGGGATTTCTTGAGACCCTAATATATAGTCAGCAAGCATTTCTTGTCCATTTGGATAATGATTTACATTTGACCCAGGAGGAAGAGGCCATATATTTTCTAAATGATGATACAAACAATCATATGCACCTAACATTTCTTCTCTAGAAAGAGATCTTTTTCCTTCCTTAACAGAATTTAAATCATCAACGATTATNCTTCTTCTNAGGTTTAANGTATCTGAAAGATGTGGNATCACNCATTTATCTAAAAATATATTAAGGTCAGGCCTANNTTGGTAAGCAGCAACATTTTCCCAAATTCCACTTAGTAATTTACTGAAATTTAATTGCATACAATTTGTTACAGCATCATAATAAAAATCAGGTTCTTCAAGTGGTCTTACTCCAAGAGTGAAAGCAAAATCCATGTATGCTTGTTCATAGCTCATTCCAGTTGCAAACTCAACTTCTTTAGCTATACAGTCCATCTTTTCTAAGCTGTCATCACTATAAATCAATTTAAAGTTGATAAATGGACCAANAGGAACTTCATCNGGTGAAGGTGGTTGCCAACTGAAAGTATCCCCAAAAATATCNGCTACNGGTCCTTGTCCAACCTGCTCAAATAAATTCTGTATTCCTGTTTGTTCCTTTTCTTTTTCTAGTCTTTTTCTTTCTTCTTCTTGTCTTTGTAGTTCAAGTTCAGCTTCTTGTTTAGCTCTTAGTAATTCTTCTTCAGCCCTTGCTCTATCTGCCTCTCTTCTAATTTTTTCAGCTTCTTCGTACATTCTTTGAGTCTCTTTATCTGCTTCCCACTGGGCATTATAATATGGCCCTCCAGGTTGAACTAAAGGAGAATTTACAGTAAAAAATTGGTATTTACATCTGATATATTGTCTACCTGGTTCTTGCCGCACGTTTCCTCTAAATAAAATATGTGTAACCTTTGATTTTGGGTCGATATTATAAAAGTTAGTAACTTTCTGACCCCAGATACCCGCAGATCCAGCTTCTAATGCATAATGGTTTTCTATGTAAACTGAATCAAAATTTTCATAATCTTCCTCAGGATTCTTACATCCTTGAAACCATATGCCTTGACCTTCATAAAATTCTGCTGGAGCTACAGTCTGTGTCATTAACTGATAACTTGTATCTAAGTTAACATCACAGAAGACCTCACCTGTCCCTGGGTTACTTCTACACTCAGATTCTTCAAATAAAAAGTCTCCATCTGACGGAGGCATTTGTGCAGATACATTACTTTCAGTATTAATCCCGGAAAACAGGAAAAATAATAAAATAAAATTTACAGTTATGATCTTTTTTATAATCATCATAAAATTATTTTTTCTTCTTAGATTTTACACTAATTGCAATACACTTGTTTATAGAGATATCTTTATTTGATAATTTTTAGACACCGAGTAAATCACACAATTCCGGAAAGTTTTTGGTTGTGTAATCAGGCATATATAATTCATAAAATTCTGATTCATCGTATGGTAGATCATATCTGTTAACATAGGCTCCTCTATAACCACTGATTCTTGCCCCTAAAGTGTCAAAAGAATGTGCTGCTACCATCATTATCTGTCTAGGTTCAACGTCTAACTCTTTAGCTGCAAAACGATACACGGCAGGATGAGGTTTAAATTGTCCAACTGTTTCTGCAGATAAAATTGAATGAAAATCAAACTTAATTTGATTTTTAGCTAAATGTTCTAAGTAACTCTGTTCCCCATTTGAAAGCATTACAAGATCATATTTTTTATTTAATCTGTTCAATCCTTCAATTGCATCCGGGAATGGAGATAGATACTGATATGCTTCCATGAATTGATCTATTTGTTTGTAAGTAAATTCAACCTTTAAGTTTTTTAGACTATATATTAAGGCTCGTCTTTTTACAGCCAAGTAACCACTGTGGCCAAGCATATATAAATTATCTTGGTATTGTTCAATACGTTGTCTTAGTCTCCATTGAGCCCAAACATCAGAACCTTTTAAGTTTTCTGTATTACCACATTCTTTTAATAGATTATCCAAAGGCGGTATGAGGCTACCCGCAAGGTCAAGAACAGTTCCAAATATATCAAAGGTTAGTATTTTAACGTTTTCTATAGGGCCTTTAGTCATAATTTACTCCTATTTACTTAGGTTACGATTATTTCTTTTTTATTTTTATAGATTTAGGTAAGTCTTCATAATAAAAAATATAGAATAGTAGTGGAGAAACTAACGCAACCCAAAGCCACCAACTATCAATTATGG
>NZTZ01000038.1 GCA_002703265.1 Chloroflexota bacterium | reverse complement strand
GGCTTCTGCTGGTGCTTCGGCTTCTGCTGGTGCTTCGGCTTCTGCTGGTGCTTCGGCTTCTGCTGAATTAGAATTTTCTACATGTCTTTGCAAAACAGTAGCAAAAGCTTGAATTGTTCCTTGTAAAACAAATACCAAATTTGTTACTGGACTATTCATGCTACCCATCAATTTAGCTAACAAAATTTCTTTAGAAGGTAATTTAGAAAGTTTTTGTAATGTCCCTTCATCAAGAAGATCATTATTAACTAAACCTTTTTTTATAACAAAATCAATGTCGTTATCTTCAGCATACTTGAATAGAACTTTTGTGACCTGAGAAGGATCTTCATTAGTTAAAACAAATCCTAGAGGCCCAGTAATTTCTTCAGATAATGCATCTTTACTTGATTGTTCAGCAGCTAACTTTGCCAAAGTATTTTTAGCAATTTTGAATTTCGCAGATGTGTCATTTAAGGCTCTTCTTAATCCACTTAACTCACTAACTGAAGTTCCTTTATAGTCAGCCATAATTATGGTATCTGAGTTTGAAAACAGCTCAGATAACTCTTTAACTTGTTCAATTTTTCTTTGATTTGGCAAAATTTTCTCCAAAAAAAAACCGGCTCTCAGACCGGTAAATAAAAATATATAATTTTTCTATAACCTCGACAGGATTTACTAGTTACCTGTTGTCTTAAGTATTTTTTAATTCTATCACAAAGAATTATTAATTAACAACTGATTCTCTCAAATTATCTAAATCAAGAGTAATTCCAGGACCCATGGTAGAACAAATAGAAGCAGAATCTATTAAACTTCCCTTTACTCCATCTGGCTTATTATTAACAATTGTTGAGTAAACTGAAGATAAATTCTCTATTATTTGTTCCTCAGAAAACGAGCAAAGACCAATTCTAGTATGAATAATTGCATCTTTGTCCATTCTTATCTCTACTCTACCTTTGTTAGCTTTTTCAACAGCTTCTACAAGCTTATCTTCTTGCACAACTGTACCAGATCTTGGATTAGGCATAAGACCTTTTCTTCCTAAATGTTTACCTAGTTTAGCAATTTTTGGCATCATTTCGGGTGTTGCTATAGCGATATCGAAATCATCCCATCCTTCTTCAATTTTTTTCAAAATATCATCATCAACTAAATATTCAGCTCCAGCGTCCTTCGCTGAATTAGCAGTTTCACCTTCAGCAAATAGCATTATTCTAACTTTCTTACCAGTACCATTAGGTAAATCTGATGTTTCTCTTATTTGTTGATCAGCATGACGCGGGTCAGCACTAGTTTTAATATGAAACTCAACAGCTTCATCAAATTTTGCATTCGCACATTCTTTTAAGAGCTTTATAGCCTCTGAAAGTTGAAATTTTTGATCTTGAGTTTTTGATTTGATTTCTGAAAATCTTTTTGAGGTTTTTTTCACTTTAATTATTCCTTTACAATAACACCCATACTTCTTGCACTACCTGCTAAAATTTTTACTGCAGCATCAACATCATAGGCATTTAGATCTTCCATTTTTATTTTGGCTATTTCTTCAAGTTGAGCTCTAGTTATTTCACCTATCATTTCAACTCCAGGTGTTGAAGAAGCACTTTTTTTATTTATTGCTTTTTTTATCAAATCTGATGCCGGAGGACTTTTTAGAGTAAATGAAAAAGACCTATCTGCATACACTTCAATCTCAACAGGTACAATTGATCCTGATAACTGTTTCGTTTTTTCGTTATATTCTTTACAAAATTGCATAATATTAACCCCATGTTGTCCTAAAGCAGGACCAACAGGTGGAGCAGGATTAGCACTTCCAGCAGGAAGTTGAAGTTTTATTATTCCGATTACTTTTTTTGCCAATTTATATTTCCTTATGCTTTTTCAACTTGTAAGAAATCCAATTCTAACGGAGTTTCTCTTCCAAAGAAAGAGACATGTACAGTAACTTTTCCTCTTTCTTTATTTACGACATCTACAGTCCCCATAAACTCCGCAAAAGGACCATCCAAAATCTTAACAGAGTCACCTTGAGATAAACCTACAGATATTGATGGTGATCCACTCTGCATTCTCTTCATTATCCTATCAACTTCATGACTTTCTAACGGAACTGGCTTTGGCCTTCTGTCTGTTTCATCTTCAGCTGAAACAAATCCTGTAACACCAGGTGTATTTCTAACTGCAAACCATGAATCATCGGTCATTATCATCTTAACCAAAAGATAGCCTGCGTACATTTTTCTATTTACTTCTTGTCTTTCTCCATCTTTGATTTCAATTTTTACTTCAGATGGTACTAAAACTTCATGAATAGTTTTTGATAGATCTAGATTTTCTATTCTTTGTTTTAGATTTTCACTGACTTTATCCTCATGCCCTGAATAGGTATGAAGAATATACCATCTTGATTCTTCTTGTATTTGTGTTTCTTTAGTATTTTCTGGCATTTTATATTCCTATATGGAAGAGTCTAACTATTTGAGAGAATAGAAAAAAATCTAGAAAAGAGCATGTCAAATAACCCCAAGAATATTCCAATGATTATTGATAAAGCAAGAACCATAATAGTAAGCCTAGTCGATTCTTGTCTTGATGGCCATGTTACTTTTCTAAGCTCTCCTATAACCTCAGATAGAAAGCTTATTGGGGAAAACCCCTTGCCTGAAAGTTTTGGTGGTTGCGTAGACAAAATTATCTCTTTTCCTTAAAAGTTTTTCTTTCTCTGCATGTGGGACAAAACTTTTTTAGTTCCAACCTACCTTCAGTATTTCTTTTGTTTTTTTCAGTATGATAGCTGTACTTACCGCACTCGCAATCGAGTGTAAGTACAGTTCTAACTGCACTTTTCTTTGCCATAGTTATTTTCCAAGTCTAGTTAGGAAATAGATGTTATTACACCTGATCCTACTGTTTTTCCACCTTCTCTAATCGCAAATCTAAGATTCTCTTCTAAAGCTACAGGGTACATTAGTTCTATGTCCATCTCTGTATTGTCACCAGGCATAATCATTTCTGTTCCTTCAGCTAATCTTGCCTCACCTGTTACGTCTGTAGTTCTTATGTAGAACTGAGGCTTATATCCTGAGAAAAATGGAGTATGTCGTCCACCCTCATCTTTTGTTAAAACATAAACTTGAGCTTTAGCTTTTTGTTTAGGTGATATAGAACCAGGTTTAGCCAATACAGCTCCTCTTGCTATATCCTCTCTTTCAATTCCTCTCAAAAGAATACCTACAGCATCACCAGGAATTCCAGATTCTAGAGTTTTGTGGAACATTTCAACACCTGTTACAACAACTTTTTCTTGCTTTCCAAAACCTACTATTTCAATTTCTTCGTTTACTTTAACTTCTCCTCTTTCTATTCTTCCTGTAACCACAGTACCTCTACCTTTGATTGAGAAAACGTCTTCAACAGGCATTAAGAAAGGTTGATCCATTGGTCTCTCAGGAACATCAATATAGTCATCAACTGCTTTTGCAAGATCTTGTATTGATTGAACCCACTTGTTACCTGAATCTTCTGCATTTTCAAGTGCTTCAAGAGCAGATACTCTAACAATTGGAATATCATCTCCTGGGAAGTCATATTTTGAAAGAAGTTCTCTTACTTCAAGTTCTACTAACTCTAATAATTCTTCATCATCCATCTGATCACATTTATTCAATGCTACTACGATCTTTGGTACATTTACCTGCCTAGCAAGCAAAATATGTTCTTGAGTTTGAGGCATAGGTCCATCATCTGCTCCAACAACTAATATAGCTCCGTCCATTTGGGCTGCACCAGTTATCATATTTTTTACGTAGTCTGCGTGACCAGGACAATCAACGTGAGCATAGTGCCTTGTATCTGTTTCGTACTCCGTATGAGATGTAGCAATTGTTACACCTCTTTCTTTTTCTTCTGGAGCGTTATCTATTTCTTCAAAAGATTTAGCAGACACATTATCTTGTGAATGTGACAGAACAGTTGCTATTGCAGCTGTTAATGTTGTTTTACCATGATCAACGTGACCAATTGTTCCCACGTTTACGTGAGGTTTACTTCTATCAAATACTTGCTTAGACATTTTTTTTTATTTCTCCAACTTTTATTTTTTTAAACATAAATACGAATAAATTCGTCAATCTATACATTTTATACTCTTTTTTCGAATTTTTATATATATTTTTATTTTATTTTTGTAATTCGATAGATATTGAGATGCTTTTTATAATGGAGCCCACAAGAAGAATTGAACTTCCGACCTCGTTCTTACCAAGAACGCGCTCTACCACTGAGCTATGTGGGCATATGACTATGATACTAAAAACAAATAGATGAAAAAATGGTGCAGGGGACAGGATTCGAACCTGTGAAGCATAAAGCGCCTGTTTTACAGACAGGTGGGTTTAACCACTCCCCAACCCCTGCATAGTTGATTTAAATTAAAATAATGGAGCCCCAGGAGGGATTCGAACCCCCGACCTGCCGATTACAAGTCGGCTGCTCTGGCCAACTGAGCTACTGAGGCATATATATATTCTATGATTAAAAACATAATAACAGGGAAAAAAATCAGCTAAAAAACTTATATTTCTTATTAATCTCTAAATCCAATTGTTTTGTAATGATAAAAGGTGGCATACCTGTTCTTTTAGAAATTTCTAAAATATCATCATATTCAACCTTAAAAGAATATGGTTTGCTATTTAGATANTTGAACTTGATTTTAATTTTTCCAAAAGAAGAATCAAGCTCTTCAGTGCTTCTTTCTGTTTCTTCTCTTTCAATCTGAATTACTCTAAAACCAAGAGATGAAGTATTTTCAAAAATAAAACTTGAAAATTTATCTCTATCAATATTTTCACATAGGATATGAAATGTCATACCTGGTCTATTTTTTTTGCCATAATAGTTTGAAATCCAGCAATCTAAAGCTCCCAAAGAGTGAGCTTGATCAATAAGACTTCCAGCAATTTCGGGGCTCATATCATCAATATTTGTTTCTAATAATGTTTTCATTGAAACTATATTTTCTTTTGGGTTATCTGAGCCTAAAGTAACAGTCAAAACATTAGGAAATTTTTCAAAATTCTTTGTNCCTAAGCCNACTCCAAAATTNGATGGTTTNATATTAATAGATCTGATCAAAATTNGCTATACTAGCAAGTATCGAAAGNCCNGTTGGAGTCACTGTTTCTATATTTGAAGCTCCTTCAATGNAACGGATTGGAATTTTATATTTTTCAACAATTTTTTTTGTAGCAGGAGCCAAAGTTTCGTGAGTACCATGNCTCGTNTTTATAAATCCACTTGTTACAGGAATTGAGGAACAAATAATATCTGTAATTCCTAGTAGATCTANTCCAATAAAAAATCCACATANATCNATNATNGTGTCNGAAGTTCCTAGTTCATGCAGGTGTGGATTTTTTTCATCATGAGCTGATTCTTCTGCTTCTTTAAGNAGATCAAAACACTNAATTGTTCTATCTATGACTGATTNNCTAAGTTTTGAGTTATTTATAGATNTATAAAANGCTTNCCAATTCCATTTTATAGAGTCAAGAATTACAACTTCAGTATGAGTTCCANTTATATTATGTTTTTTTGNATCTTNTAGNTCAAAATTAAAGTCTATATCATCAATTTTTTTNAGTTCATGATGCAANTTATNNTGATCCAATCCAGAATCAAAAAGACTTGATAAGAGCATATCACCGCTAAGTCCNCCAATTAAATTAAAGTAAGCTGTAGTCATAAATAAAATTATTTTATTTCAAGTATTTTATCAGAATAAAATANATTTATGATTATCNCTTNGATTAAGATTTTTTAGCTAGAGATTTCTTTACTTTTTTAGATTTTTCTATGGNAAGATCATCAGACTTTTTATCATGATCTAGAACAATGGAATCACCTGGTGTAAATTTACCGCTTAGCAAATCATCAGANAGTTTATCTTCAACTTTCTCTTGGATAGTCCTTCGAAGAGGCCTTGCACCCATTTTAGGGTCAAATCCATTATCAGCTAAGTACTCTTTAGCTTTTTCTGTCCATGATAAAGATAAATCATGATCTTTCAGCCTATCGCTAACTTCCTTGAGGAGAAGATCAACAATTTCATGAATATGATTTTTTTCGAGAGGGTGAAAAACTATTTTATCATCTAGTCTATTTAGGAACTCAGGTCTAAATCCATTTTTAGGATCTTCAACTTCACTAAGCACTCTCTCTTCTAAAGATTTATAATCTAGTGAGTTGTTTGAGGCATCTTGTGTAAAGCCTAATTTACCTTCTGAATAAATTCTTTGTGATCCTAGGTTAGATGTCATTACTATTATTGTATTCTTGAAATCAACTATTCTTCCTTTTCCATCAGTCAGTCTACCATCTTCAAAAACCTGTAGTAAAATGTTATAAATTTCTTCATGAGCTTTTTCTATTTCATCAAGCAAAATAACACAATAAGATTTTCTTCTGACTGCTTCAGTCAACTGACCACCATCATCATATCCAACATATCCTGGAGGAGAACCTATTAATCTTGAAACTGTGTGCCTTTCTCTATATTCAGACATATCAAATCTTATCATTGAATCTTCAGTNCCAAATAAAAATTCTGCAAGACGCTTAACAAGATGGGTTTTTCCAACACCAGTTGGACCTAAAAACAAGAATGCACCAATAGGTCTCTTAGGATCTTTTAATCCTGTTCTTGCTCTTCTAACTGCTTTGGAAATTGCATTTATTGCTTCATTTTGGCCTATNACATCNAGACTAAGTGCTTCTTCTATCTTTTTAAGTCTTTCCTTNTCTTCATTATCCAACTTCTTTAATGGAATACCTGTCCACATAGACACNACTTCAGAAATATCATCTTCNGTNACTTGNANTGCTTTTTTNGGCTTAGANGCTTCATATTCTTTNTCAAGNGTTTCAAATTCAGCNGCAGCTTCTANTTCATCATCTCTATATTTAGCTGCTTTTTCATATTGTTGAGAAGATATAGCATCTTCTTTCCANCGTCTTATNTTTTCTAATTCTTTTTTCTTGTCTCTAAGAGGNTTCGGATAAAAAGANTTTCTTATTCTAACCCNTGAACCTGCTTCNTCTATAATATCNATTGCTTTGTCAGGGAGATTTCTGTCTGTTATATATCTATCNGATAGATTAACTGCACTGTTNATTGCATCNTCAGTTATAGTAACTTGATGATAATTTTCNTANTGCTCTTTAATACCGTTTAATATATCAACAGTTAATTCTCCATCAGGTTCTTCAATTGTTACNGGCTGNAATCTTCTTTCTAAAGCTTTATCTTTTTCTACATACTTTCTATAGTCATCTTGNGTTGTAGCTCCAATTACTTGTATATCACCNCTAGCTAAAGCNGGCTTNAGTATATTTGCAGCATCAACNGCTCCTTCAGCAGCTCCNGCNCCTACNAGAGTGTGNACCTCATCTATAAATACGATACANTTTTTAGACCTAGTAAGCTCTTTNACNATCTTCTTAAGTCTTTCTTCAAATTCACCTCTGTACTTTGTTCCTGCAACTAAACTACCTATGTCCATAGANACTAATCTTTTNCCTTCAAGGGTTTCTGGNACATCGCCTTCTATCATTAGAAGAGCAAGCCTTTCAATNACTGCAGTTTTTCCAACACCTGGTTCACCAATTAAGACTGGATTGTTTTTTCTTCTTCTACTAAGAATTTGTACNACTCTTTCAAGTTCTGCTGCTCTGCCTACTACAGGATCAAGTTCACCTTTTTCAGCTTTACTAGTAAGATCTGTTGCTATCTCATCAAGAGTTGGAGTTGAAGAACTTTTAGATTTNCCTGAAACNGGACCTTGNGACTGNCCTCCAGANGAAGCNGTCTTAGACAAAACATTTTGAGTTTCATCTCTAATTACATCNAGGGATAATTCNAGNCTTTCTAAAACATTTGCGCCAATCCCNTCNCCTTCTCTCATAAGACCTATGAGCANATGTTCTGTTCCGATATANTGATGACTTTGTTTTCTTGCTTCATCAACAGCAAGCTCAATAACTTTTTTGGCTCTAGGNGTAAGACCTATCTCTCCAGTTGTTGGTTTATCACCCTTACCAATTATAAATTCAACNGCAGATCTNATTTTTTGTGTATCTGCNTTTAGNTTAACCAANACTTTAGCAGCAACACCTTCTGATTCCCTAATAAGTCCAAGAAGTATGTGTTCTGTACCNATATAGTTNTGGTTNAACTGAGTAGCTTCTTCCTGTGCTAGAGCCAANACTCGNCTTGCTCTTTCAGAAAATTTTTCAAACCTACTAGCCATTAATGACTCCTTGAATAAAATTAATTACTTAGTTTTAAATCTTTCTTAATACTATCTTCAATCTATATTAACTTTTTATCAATAGTTTTTTATAGAAATTTATAAAAAAGTAGNGANAAAATTGGTACGAAAATCGTAAATNGTATTGGAAGAAAAAATTANACTTCTTTTTCTTCTTCAGTCACTTCTTCNTTGGTTGNATCTTCATCANTAGAAACAGAAGTTGTATCAGAATTTTCTTCNATANTGNTTTCAGAGTCTTCNGAANCAGCNGCTACTTGAACNTCNTCATTTTCTTCTGGTTTAGCAGAAGANATAAGACTCAATCCAAGCCTTTTTCTTTCTGTATCAACATTGACAATAGTAAGATCAAGCGATTGNCCTACATTTATTACTGATTCTATATCTTCAACAGANCCAAGTTCTTGGTTAGAAATCTCAGAAACATGGACTAATCCCTCAACTCCTTGCTCTGTTCTTACGAAAGCTCCAAAGGTAGTTATTTTAGTAACTTTAGCAACTATTTTTCTACCCACTACTAATTCATCTTTAATTATTTCCCAAGGTTCCGGAGTAAGCCTCTTTAAACTTAATGCTATTTTTAAGTTTTCTTTGTCGATTTTAACTACATATACATCCATCTCAGTTCCAACTGTTACAATATCTGCAGGTGAAGAAACAGGGTCCCATGATAATTCGGAAATATGAATCAATCCATCAGCTCCACCTATATCAACAAATGCACCAAATGTAGATACTCCAACTATTCTTCCTTTCAAGATGTTCCCAACTTGAAGAGTTTCAATTAACTCTTGTTTCTTTTGAGCTCTTTCTTGTTGAAGAACTGCTTTTTCAGAAAAAATAGCTCTATTTCTTCTACGGTTAAGTTCAAAAATTTTGAATGTAATTTTCATGCCAATAAAACCATCTTTGGCATTTTCTTTCTTGGGTACAAATAATTCTCTAGCAGGACCAACAAGTTGAGATAATGGTATAAAACCTTGAACATCTTCAGCTTGAACGACAGCTCCACCTCTATTTGAACCTATAATTACTCCATCGACTGCTTTATCCTCTTCTTTAGCTTTTTCAAGAACTCTCCAACCTCTTTCACCTCTAGCTTTGTCAACAGATAAAATTGTTGCTCCATCATCATCTTCTGGATTAATAACTAGTGCAACAACTTCAGACCCTTCTTCTAATGTGTCATAATCAACTTTGGTAAAAGATCTCATTTCTCTTGTAGGAACAATTCCTTCGGATTTATGTCCTATATTAAGAAGGAGACCTTCATCATTGATCTCCATAATTTTTCCGTCTATGATTTCACCTCGTCTTAGAGGTTTTTTTGGAGGATTAGAACTTAGAAGTTCCTCCATTAGATCGGGCGCTTGCCCATTTTCTTCAGTTTTATTGGTCAAAATTTAAACCTAATTTTGTATATTAAAATATTATTATTTATATAAATCTGGCAGTGACTTATTTTCCCAAAACGTTGCCATCCAAGTATCGTCAGCGCTGCATCGTTTCACTTCCGTGTTCGGAATGGGTACGGGTGGGACCAATGCGCTAAAACCACCAGAATTTAATCTTATCAAAAAAAATCTGTATTATCTAATCGGTACATTGAAATAATTTTAAACTTGGTCGCGGGGGCAGGATTCGAACCTACGACCTTCGGGTTATGAGCCCGACGAGCTGCCACTGCTCCACCCCGCAATAATTTTTGTTCTATCGAGACCATGAATTAACGATATGAAATTTATCAAATCCTCGATCTATTAGTACTACTTAGCTGAATATATTACTATACTTACACATGTAGCCTATCAACCCGGTAGTCTTCCGGGGATCTTACTCTCATAAAGAGATGGGATATCTTATCTCAGGAGGGGCTTCGTACTTAGATGCTTTCAGCGCTTATCCCTAACAAACTTAGCTACTCGGCTATGCAACTGGCGTTACAACCGATACACCATTGGTTTGCCCATTCCGGTCCTCTCGTACTAGGAACAGATTCCTTCAAATATCCTTCGCGCACAGCGGATAGAGACCGAGCTGTCTCACGACGCTCTGAACCCAGCTCGCGTGCCGCTTTAACGGGCGAACAGCCCGACCCTTGGGACCTTCTTCAGCCCCAGGATGCGACGAGCCGACATCGAGGTGCCAAACCTCCCCGTCGATATGGACTCTTGGGGGAGATAAGCCTGTTATCCCCGGGGTAGCTTTTATCCGTTAAGCCACGGCCCTTCCACTCGGTACCGTGGGATCACTTTGCCCGACTTTCGTCCCTGCTCGACTTGTTGGTCTCGCAGTCAAGCAACCTTATGCCAATGCACTCAAAAGCTGATTTCCATCCAGCCTGAGGTTACCTTTGGGCGCCTCCGTTACATTTTAGGAGGCGACCGCCCCAGTCAAACTGCCTACCAGACACTGTCCTAAAAAAGTTAGAATCAAGACCAAAGAAGGGCGGTATTTCAAGGGCGACTCCAATTGAGCTGACGCTCAAAATTCATAGTCTCCCGCCTATCCTACACATCATTAATCACAATTCAATGCCAAGCTACAGTAAAGCTCCACGGGGTCTTTTTGTCCTGCTGCGCGTAACCCGCATCTTTACGGGTCATGCAATTTCACCGAGTCCACCCTCGAGACAGTGTCCAAGTCGTTACGCCTTTCGTGCAGGTCGGAACTTACCCGACAAGGGATTTCGCTACCTTAGGACCGTTATAGTTACGGCCGCCGTTCACCGGGGCTTCAGATCAAAGCTCTCACTCTTCACTTTAACCTACCGGCACTGGGCAGGCGTCAGCCCGTATACATCAGCTTTCGCTTTAGCACGGACCTGTGTTTTTGATAAACAGTCGCTCAGACCAATTCTCTGCGGCCTAAAATACTTTCAACGCGAGGTCTATATACTTTAGGCTCCCCTTATTCCGAAGTTACGGGGTTAATTTGCCGAGTTCCTTGAGGATGGTTTTCTCGTTCACCTTGGGGCTTTTACCCCTGTCCACCTGTGTCGGTTTTCGGTACGGTCATAATATCCCTATCAACGAAGCTTTTCTTGGCGACGTAGTTCGTGTTAAATTCCCTAAGGCCGAAGCCTTAAGGTCTGAAACCTTCTCAGTTAATAACGTAACTGTTCTTTTAACCACAATCACTTCCCTACAAGGCCCCACACACCATGTCCATAGGCATGCTTAACAGTCCTTATCGCGTCCCTTCGTTGCATAACAGGATAATTACGGTGCTGGAATTTTGACCAGCTGTCCATCGAATTCACCTTTCGGCTTCTCCTTAGGACCGACTAACCCTACGCCGATCAACGTTGCGTAGGAAACCTCGGACTTCCGGTGTCTTTGATTCTCACAAAGATTGTCGCTACTCATGCCGACATTCTCACTTCTCAACGCTCCACCAAATTTCACAATTCAGATTCAGTGCATTGAGAACGCTCCCCTACCGATTCATAAAGAATCCCGCAGCTTCGGTGTATAGTTTAGCCCCGATAATTTTCGGCGCAGAACCCCTCGACTAGTGAGCTATTACGCACTCTTTAAAGGATGGCTGCTTCTAAGCCAACCTACTAGCTGTCTGGGCGATCCAACTTCCTTTACCACTTAACTATAACTTTGGGACCTTAGCTTGCGATCTGGGCTGTTTCCCTTTCGACAATGGCGCTTATCCGTCACTGTCTCACTCCTAGGATTCGGCTGATGGCATTCTTAGTTTGGTTGAGTTTGCTAAACTTGCGCCCGCTAGCTCATCCAGTGCTCTACCTCCATCAGTTAATACCTAAGGCTGTACCTAAATACATTTCGGGGAGAACCAGCTATCTCCGTGTTCGTTTGGAATTTCTCCTCTACCCACAACTCATCCCAGCACTTTGCAGCGTACAAGGGTTCGGGCCTTCACGAAACGTTAATTTCGCTTCACCCTGGTCATGGGTAGCTCACACGGTTTCGGGTCTAATCCATGCAACTAAAACGCCCTATTCAGACTCGCTTTCGCTTCGGCTCCAATACTTAATATCTTAACCTTGCTACATAAATTAACTCGCCGGCTCATTCTTCAATAGGCACGCTGTCACAATAAATTGCTCCAACGGCTTGTAAGCATACGGTTTCAGTTCTATTTCACTCCCCTTTAGGGGTTCTTTTCACCTTTCCCTCACGGTACTAGTTCACTATCGGTCAATAAGGGTATTTAGCCTTAGAGAGTGGTCTCCCTAGATTCCCACAGGATTTCACGTGTCCCGTGGTACTCAGGAAATCTATGAAGAGTCGTCTTTTTTTCAAATACGGGGCTATCACCCTCTATGGCTGGTTTTTCCAAACTTCATTCTTCTAAAAAAACGATTTCTTACTCTTCTGAACACTTGGAGGTATTCATATAGACTCCTACAACCGAACCAGATCAAAAGACTCCAATCCGTTAAGATCCAGTAATTTAGGCTGGTCCCATTTCGCTCACCGCTACTCAGGGAATCTCATTCGATTTATTTTCCTCGGGGTACTTAGATGTTTCAGTTCCCCCACTTACCGCAAATTAAATTTGCATCTCTACAGATGTGTTTCCACATTCGGGAATCCTCGATTAAGCTTGCTAGACAGCTAGTCGAGGCTTATCGCAGACTTGCTACGCCCTTCTTCGGCCCTTATTGCCAAGGCATCCGCCATATGCTCTTAATAGTTTAACCCATTAAGAGAATCAACTTTAGTTCAAGAAAATATTTAAAAATTAATTTTAAAATATCCTCGATGTAATTATTCGCTTTATATTCAATTGTTAAACCTGTAAAAATTACAGGGATCCATAAAAAAGAGGATCAGCAAAGAATCTTATCCTTTGATCGTCAAAATATCAACAGTTTTTTTTATTCTTTGTTTGCTAATCAATTGATATTAAATAAACTATAATTTAATAACACAAGAACGAGGATTTAGATTATGCCAGCAGATGTAGTAATTGGGGGACAATGGGGAGACGAAGGAAAAGGTAAAATTGTAGATTTAATGGCCTCAGACTATAGCGCAGTTGCAAGATTTTCCGGTGGAAATAATGCTGGTCATACTGTGATTAATGATCTTGGGGAGTTCAAACTTCATCTTATACCGTCAGGAATTTTAAATAGCAAAATTAAATGTGTTATTGGTAATGGCTGTGTTGTAGATCCAG
>NZTZ01000037.1 GCA_002703265.1 Chloroflexota bacterium | reverse complement strand
TTAAGTGTACTTCTAGAACTAAGGATCATGATTATGCAATTGAAATAGAAAAATCTTTTGGCAAAACAATAAAAAAATCTAATACTGGATCTAACTATGGAACCCAAATAATAATTGAAAGAATATTTGAAAACACACCTGCTCGAATGAAATTTTTGGCATCAAATAAACTCGAAGCTTCTAAAATACAATACTTAATACTTGCTGCTTCTCAATCATTTACGCACATTGCTTTTGAGTTATACATCGACGGAAAGCAGAAGCTAAAAACTAATGGAGATAAAGACCTATATACTATAATTTCAGATGTTTACAAGTTGAATAAAAATGATGTTATTGAAATAAAAGACAGCAATGATGATCTGAAAATTGAGGGGTTTATTTCTCTTCCTCAAAAGAATTTTGGAAATAGATCAAGAATGAATATTTTTATTAATAATAGAATTATCAAGAATAATAAAATATTTCATACAATTGAAAATGCATATCGACCTTTTAGTCCTAATAAAAAATTCCCAATTATTTCAATAAACATATCTATTCCTCATAATAGAGTAGACGTAAACGTTCATCCTCAAAAGAATGAAGTGAAATTTGATGATGAAAATCAAATCTTATCATTTATATATAACTCAATATCTAAAATTCTTAATAAAGAAGCTCCTGCAAACTCGTTGGAGGTTNGTATAAATCAAAATAGAAGTGTTGAATCTTTTGNAAATAATTCTTTCTCACAAGAAGAATTATTTGATAAGAATAATTATTCTCTTAAAGAAGCTATACCTATCTTAAGGTTTATTGGACAAGTAAAAAATACTTTTTTAGTATGCGAAGGCCCGGATGGAATATATTTAATTGATCAACACGCTGCTCATGAAAGGGTACTCTATGAAAAATATTTCAATTATAACTACTCAAATGAATTCCAAATTCTCAACATAACTCAGTTTGTTGATTTAGGAGTTATTATGAATTCNAAAATCATAGAGAATTTAGAAGAATTTAAGTCTCTTGGATGGGATTTAGAGGAATCTGCAACTGGTCAAATAATTGTAAGAAATATACCATTTACAGGTCTCTANAAAACAAAANCTNATGATATNAGTAATCTTTTGGAAATAATTTCTAAGGATATAGAAAAAAGAAATTCAGANACTCCAAAAGACATNATATCTAAAAGACTTGCTTGTCANAGTGCGGTAAGGTCNGGGGATAAACTTTCAAAAGAAGAATGCCTAAAATTGATAGATGANCTTGAAAAATCAGAAATACCTTGGGATCCTCATGGAAGACCCGCTATTGTAAAAATAGATTTTCAAAACATTTCAAATCAGTTTGGAAGATAGTATAATAGTATTGAATCTAATAAATTATTTGATTCAAAAATCATGGTAAATTTTTTTCAACTATTATCTGCAATACTCGATAACGACCCTGACCGATTGCTTATTTCACCGTCTGAAAAAAAAATTGTTGCATCTTATGGTGAATCCAAAACAATTCAATTAAAAGATTATAAAGATTACCAAAGTTTCAAATCAAAAGTTCTCATAACTTTAGAAAATGAAAATATTGGATTTGGAAGTCTATCATTCGATATAACAAATGACTCAAAACAAAATAGTTGGAGTAATTTTCCATTAGGTGAATTTACCTTCCCTTCATACGTTTTTATATTTGAAAATAATACAATTTCAGAATATGGAAAAAATGACCAATTAAAAAAACAAATTTTAGAAAGTTCAAAGGAAAAAAAATTAACTAGAAGCATTCCAATTAATAATGATAATAATCACTCACCTTGGATAGATCTTGTAGAAAAAGCAAAACTAGATATTTCAAAAAGTAATATTCAAAAAATAGTAGTAGGAGAATCAATTACTTACGAAAATTTAGATATTGATATTAAACAAACATTATTCAATATGACTTATGAATATCCTGATTGTGTAACATTTCTATTCAAAAATTCAGATGATTATTTTTTTGGTTCAACCCCAGAGAAAGTATTTAATTATAATAATGGAATTCTTATTACTGACGCTTTAGCAGGTTCAATTCCAAATAAAGGTCAAAAAGAAGATCAGATTAGAAANATGTTCAANAACTCAATTCTTCAGAAAGAGCATAACATAGTTGTAGAATTNTTAGAAAATCAACTATTAAAAATTTCTAATAATAAGGTAAAAAAATCTAAATTGAAGATAAAATCTTTGAGTAATGTAAATCATTTGCTTCTAGAACTTGAAACAAATGTTGATAAAAATAATTTTTTTGAATTTATAAATCTTCTTCATCCATCTCCAGCTCTTGCTGGATTNCCTGTAAANGATGCCAAGNAATGGATTAAGAGTAACGAAAATTTTCATAGAGGTTTATATACTGGATCTATAGGTTATGTAGAAAAGAACTCATCCTATTTTTTTGCTGCATTAAGATGCGCAAAATTTTCTAGTAAGGATAAAAATATTACTACTTTTGCTGGTAATGGTATTATTGAAAATTCTAAAATAAATTACGAAATAAATGAACTTAAATCAAAATTTGAAGCAATAAATAGATCAATAAAGGTAAATTAATGCTACCTCATGACAAACAGATCAAAATTTTTCTNGAACAATTATTGAGTTTTTCAATTAATGACATTGTAATAAGTCCTGGATCNAGATCTACTCCTTTAGTAAATAACTTATTNAAAAATAAAGAATTGTTTAATTTAAATTTAGTACTTGATGAAAGATCTGCNGGATTTTTTGCTTTNGGAAAATCAAAGATTTCAAAAAAACCTACTATTTTAATTTGTACTTCAGGAACATCAACTCTAAACTATAGCCCAGCTATAGCAGAAGCTTATTTTTCTCAAATACCTTTAATTGTAATTACAGCTGATAGACCAATGATCTATAGAGAAACTGGATCTAATCAAACTCTCAATCAAACAAATATATATNCCAATAATATTAAGTGGTTTTACGATATTCCGATCACAAATGATGATAATTTTATTTCTAATGTAGCTTATAAAGCNATATATNATTCAAATTTTCCAACTAAAGGNCCAGTGCATATTAATTGGCAATTTGAAGAACCTTTTACAGANTTAAGTACACCANAAATCAATCCAANAATTACTNATAAAACTTTAAGCTCTNCAAANNTNAATATTTCAGATGAAAGAACAAAAAATATAATACCTATTCTTAGTGATAAGAAAGGACTAATAATTGTTGGTTCTCATAATTATCACAATAAAGATATTCTGAATTTATCAGAGATATTAAATTGGCCTATAATAGCCGACCCATTATCTAACTTGAGAGATGAAAAAAATTATACTACTCCAATAATTGACACAGGTGATTTGATTTTTAGAAGAGAAGACTTTTTATTACCTGAAACGATTATACATATTGGAAATCTTCCTGTTTCAAAATTTATATCAAAAAATCTAGAAAAAGTTTCAAATCATATTTTTATCGAAAATTCTGGGAATATATCTTCAGGATTTTCCTCAATAGATGAACACCTAAATATTTCCATATCATCCTTAGTAACCCAATTACAAAAACAGGATTTTAAAGCAATTAATAATGATTGGAAAAAAACATATATAAAACTAAATGATAGTGCTAGAAAAATTATTGATAGGAACATTTCTAAAATTAAAGAAATAAGTACAAAAAAAACTATTCTTGACAGTATCCCTGAAGATTCTATTTTTATAAGCGGAAATTCTCTACCCATTAGAATATTAGATTTAATTTTAAGTAAAAGCAAAAACATAAAATTTTATGGGAACAGAGGCTTATCAGGAATAGACGGAAATATTTCAATAGCTAGCGGAATTAGCTCTGTGACTAACAAAAATGTTTTCTTGGATATCGGAGACTTAGCTTTTTATCATGATTTAGGAGGTCTTGTGACTGCAAAAAGAAATTCTAAATCATTGACTATTTTTGTCAACGAAAATAGTGGAGGACAAATCTTTAGTTTGCTCCCTCAATCTAAAGATTTAGGAGAAGATTACAACGATTGGTTTATAACGCCACATAACGAAATAAATATTTCTGAAATATCAAATAGTCTTTCAATTGAATATTATAATCCAAAATCAGATAAAGAAATTAATAAAATCATAAATGAAAATTCAGAAAACAATGTAAAGATTATAGAAATAAATTATGATAAATCAGACTATAAAATATACAATCAATATATCAATAATCTAGTTCAAAAAATAACAATTGATGAATAACTTATTCTATAAAATAGANGGTTCTGGAATACCTTTAATTCTTATTCATGGTTTTACAGGAANTCATAAATCATTCGAAATTGTCA
The DNA here is from genome assembly GCA_002703265.1 of Chloroflexota bacterium. GTDB lineage: Bacteria > Chloroflexota > Dehalococcoidia > Lucifugimonadales > Lucifugimonadaceae > TMED-70. The sequence continues at coordinate 8,996 of NZTZ01000037.1, read as the reverse complement.
GTAAATATCTNAGTCAATATTTTAAGGTTATTTCTGTTGACCTAATCGGTCATGGAAATTCAATGATCTATGATGAATCACTTTATAATTTTGAGAAAAGTACAAAATTATTAACTAATCTAATTGAATCCTTAAATATAAATAAGGTTAATGTTTTGGGATATTCATTGGGAGGGAGAACCGCACTTCATCTAGGATTNAAATATAAAAAAAATATAAACAAATTNATTTTATGTAGTACATCNTATGGAATTGAGGGTGAAGAAAATAGAAAATCAAGAATACTTAGTGATAAAAAAATTATCGATTTGTTAACTGAAAAAACAATAGATGATTTTGTAGAATTTTGGGAATCATTGTCAATTTGGGATTCTGAAAAAAAATTAGGGGTCAGTGCAAGAAANAAATTAAGAGCAATTAGAAAAAGTCAAAATCCTTTAGGGCTTTCATTAAGTCTTAANTATCAAGGGCAAGGNGTTCAAAGTAATCTNCTAAATTACTTAGATAAGATTGTAAATAATACCATGATTTTATACGGTGAAAATGATATAAAATATGAAAAAATTTCTAAAAAGATGTCTAAAGCTATTAGAAATTCTAAAACAATAGTAGTTCCTNATTCAGGTCATAATATAATATTAGAAAACCCTATTTTTGTATCTAGGGCAGTCAAAAACTTTATACTTGGAGTAAAAAATGACAATTAATTGGCAAAGCAAGGATAAATACGAAGATATACTTGTAGATTATTTTGAAGGAATTACCAAAATAACTATCAACAGACCTGAAGTTAGAAATGCATTTAGACCCGAAACTATATATGAATTATCATTAGCCTTCAAAGAAGCTGCTGAGGATGANGATACTGGAGTAGTTTTATTTAGAGGAGCNGGAGAAAAAGCCTTTTGCTCAGGTGGAGATCAAAAAGTAAGAGGACACGGTGGATACAACGATGGAAAAGGAAATCCAACCCTTGGAGTACTTCCTCTNCAAAGATTTATTAGATATATGCCTAAACCTGTTATAGCTTTAGTTAGTGGGTATGCAATTGGTGGGGGACACGTCTTACAAGTTATCTGTGATCTAACTATAGCTTCAGAAAATGCTGTCTTTGGCCAAACTGGTCCAAGAGTAGGATCATTTGATGCAGGTTTTGGAAGTTCTGAGTTAGTAAGATTAGTCGGATCAAAAAAAGCAAAAGAAATTTGGTTTTTGTGCGACCAATATAACGCAAATGAAGCTTTAGAAATGGGACTAATTAATAAAGTTGTTAAATATGATGAACTTGAAAATGAAGGGGTAAATTGGGCAAAAAAGATTTTAGAAAAAAGCCCAACAGCTATAAGATTTCTAAAAAATACTTTCATAGCAGAGACAGATGGTCTTGCAGGCTTACAGAATATGGCAGGAGATATAACTATGATGTACTACATGACTGATGAAGCTAAAGAAGGCAAAAATGCATTCATAGAAAAGAGAAAACCAGACTTTTCAAAATTTCCTAAACCTCCATTTCATGGTTAGGTAGATAAATTGAATAAAATTATTTCTTTTTTAGATGCCTTTAGATTAAAGACATTACCAGCAGTTCTAGGACCACTAATAATTGCAATATCTCTAAGTCTAGAAAAATCTTTTGATTTACCCAAGATTATACTTATTATTTTATTAGGGATATTTCTACAAATACTGGTAAATTTACTAAATGATGTTCAGGATTTCGACAGAGGCATTGACACTCAAAATAGAGCTGGTCCTAAAAGAGTAATGCAATCAGGTAAACTATCAATAAATGAAATGTATACCTTGATCTTTTTAATACTAATTATTTGCCTAGTATTAGGAATTATTGCATTTCTGATAACGAACTACATAACAATAATTCTAGGGGCATTACTTTTTTTGCTTGCATATACTTATACTGGGGGACCTAAACCATATGGATATAATGGATTAGGTGAGTTGTCTGTAATAGTTGTATTTGGACCATTAACAATACTTGGAAGTTTATATGTTTTTGGAATCAACCCCAATTTAAATACGTTAATAATATCTCTTATTCCTGGTTTGACTGCAAGTCTAATTATATTAATAAATAATATAAGAGATATGGAAAATGACAAAATTGGGGGTAAAATTACTCTTTCAGTTAGAATTGGAGAAAAAAGTTCTAGATATCTTTTCTTAGCAATTATTTACATAACAATTACATTAGTAATTTTTTCTCTATTTCAGAATGATAAATTNATCTTANGTATACCCTTTATAATTTCTATATTATTTTTATTCCCACTTAAGGATTTAGGGTTTAAGTTGTTTGCATATGACTTATCTGTAAACTTAAAAAATTCAAAGAAACTAACTGAACTGAATTCAACACTCATAAAGACTGTACGTGCACATTTTTTAATATGCATAATTCTGAGTATTATTCTAGTTATATAAGAGACTGAAAAAAAATGTTTGAATATTCTAAATATAGGATAAAAATAAATAANTTTGATAATTCTCAAGAAAATTATCCTTCACAAGATATCATTATAATTCGATCTAATGATCCTTATAAATTATTTGAGGTTTCATTATTAAAGGGATTTAGTGAGAATTCAATTGAAGAAATTGAATCAACATTTAATAATACAAACGATCAATACATNCGTGAATATCCAGAATTAGAATTTTCAATATCATCTAATTCATTAGTAACTGAATCACTGCCTTCAGTTAAGTCATCTATTCTCATAACAAATAATGAGAACTTAGAAAATAAAATNAAAAAATATTTATCACTTGGATTCGATACATTTAAGATAAAATTTTCAAAGCAAAATTACATAAGAAAAATAAAAGAACTTGAAAATATAAAGACAAATACAATTATTAGGGCAGACTTTAACAATGATTTTAGCCTTGAAGAAGCTAAGACTTTCTTNAGAAACTTAGAGTATAAATTTGAGTTTATTGAAGGTTTAGTTGAATCTGAAACATTTGAAAATTATAATTTATTGTCCAGAAACAAACATAGTTTGTGTATTGATTTAACAAAAGAAAATTTAGATGAAAGTATAAAACTTATAGAATCGAAGTTAGTCGATTATGTAGCCATCAAACCAAAATTATTAGGAGCCGAAAAACATACTTTAGATATGATTAATAGATGTTTTGATAATAATATACAATCTTATATCAGCTCATCATTTGAGACTCAATTGGGACTTAATCAATCACTCATGATTGCTAAATATTTAGATGATTTATATTCTAATAAAATAACTCATGGGTTCGGGACTATAAGATTTATGGACAAGAGTGTCATTCCTGGAATTAGTCTAAAGAATGGTTTTGTCGACTTAAAACCATCAGATTTCAAAACAGATAAAATTAATAAATTTCAAACTAGTGAATGGAAAAGAATTAGAAACGTTTATATTTTAGAAAAGCTTAAAAATGCCTTATAGTTGGATAGAAAAAAAAATCAATGAAGATGAATTTATCTTCTCAAAAGATAAAACATATTCACATAGAGATTTTTACAATTTATCTATGGAATATTTAGGATTTGCTAATGAAAATATCAGTAAAAACGAAAAGATTTGTTTCATTTCTAATGACATTATAAAATATGCAATTTTTTCTAATATAATTCCTATGGCGGGAGGTATATTTGTACCAATGAACCCTAAGAGCTCTGCCTATGAAATTCAAAACAAAATGAAAATTATAAGTTCCAATAAAATATTTTATGATAAAACAATCGATCTAGAAAATATCCCAAATATAAAAAAAATCAAAATATTTTCTAATAAAAATTCAAAAAATAATTCGTTTTGGCCAAATGAAGAGGATCCATTTTGTATTTTATTTACATCAGGAAGTTCTGGTCAACCAAAACCTGTAACTATATCTAGAAAAAACATTGAATCAAGTTGTATAGCTTCTCAAAAAAATTTAGAAGTTGGAATCGATGATATTTGGTTATTATGTATGCCACCTTATCATGCAGGAGGATTATCTATTATATTTAGAAGCCTAATTCTTTCTACTAAGTTTTATATTATGAATAGTTTTAATCCTCGTGAAATATTTGATTTAATAAATGAATCAAAAGTTTCAATAATATCCTTAGTTCCAACAATGTTAATCTCTATATTAGAGATATTTGAAAAGGAGGAAATGAAAGCTCCAAGTTTTTTCAATTTTATACTTTGTGGAGGAGCAAAAGTTTCAGAGGAACTTATCATTAGGGCAAAAATGTCAAATATAAAAATATTACCTACATATGGTATGACAGAAACAACATCCCAGATTGCAACTGCAGCTCCAAAAGATAATAATAGACCTAGCGGATCTGTGGGTAAATTATTAGACAAAATGCAAATTAAATTCTCAGAAAAGAATGAGATACTGGTCAAAGGACCCAACGTTGCAAAATATTATGAAAGTGAATCTACAGAATGGTTAGAAACAGGTGACTTTGGTTATATTGATGCTTCTAAATATCTTTTTGTTGAGGGTAGAATTGATGATCTTATAATTTCTGGAGGAGAAAATGTTAACCCATTAGAAATTGAAAATGAAGTCAATAAAATTGAAGAAATAAATGAATGTTGTGTATTTGGAATATCAGATGAATATTGGGGCAATAAAGTATGTATGGAAGTATATTTAAGTAAAAATATCTCATCTGGTGAGATAAAAAAAAGACTAAAAGATTTGGATAATTTTAAAATACCTAAAGAAATTTTTTTCTCAAATCAAAATCTACCTAAATTAAATAANGGAAAAATTGACAGAAAAAAGATNTCTCAAAAATATTATGAATAATTTNTTANGTAAATATCCTACATTTAGAACTTATCCNGTCACATGGATAATCATATTTATAAACCTTGTTTTCTTTTTTGTTCAAACTATAACTGGTGGTTCCACAAATACTGAAAATCTAGTAAGAATGGGGGCTAAATTTGATTATGCTATTTCAGAGGGTGAGTACTGGAGATTATTAACTGCAACATTTTTGCATATTGGTTTTATCCATTTAATATTAAACTTAGTTGGATTATTTATTTTTGGAAGATTGATTGAAAAAGAGTTTCTAAGATTTAGATATATTATAATTTATCTTTTTACAGGTATTGCTTCTTCTATATTTTCATACTGGTCAGGCTCAGCTTTCTTAAGTATCGAAGAATTAAGAAATTGTAACGAAGGCTTAGGAGCTATTGGTGCGGGAGCTAGTGGAGCAATTTTTGGTTTATTAGGATGCTACTCAGCTTTCTTGATAATCAACAAAAGTGTATTAGGAGATAACGCTAAAGAATCATTGATTTCTATAGGACTACTTATATTCTTAAATGTTATATATGGAGCATCAGCATCAAATGTTGATCAAGTGGCTCATGTTTCTGGATTGATTTGTGGATTTTCAATAGGATGGTTACTCAGTCCTGCAAAACAATTAATAATATTACCCGAATCAATTAACGAAAATTCAATATTAGTAAGCTTAAATAGAAATAATATATCCAAGTTATTTATTGTTAGCTTTATTTTTTTAATTATAATAATCACAATGGCATTTATTCAGAGAACTGAGTTTCTCAATGAATTATCAGGCCTATGTAGATTGGATGTATGGTACAAAATCAAATAGAGATTGTTGATTCTATTGTTGAACTAATTGTTAGTTCGGGTAATAGTGTAACTAATTCTAGAAGAAGAATAATTGCTGAGATTGTCAGAAAAGATGGGCTCTTTACTGCAGAGGAAATAGCTAAAGATTTACCTAATATAGGTCGCGCAACAGTTTATAGAACTATAAAACTTCTATATGAGTTGGAAAAAATTTGCAGAATAAATATTATTGATGAGCANAGTTACTATGCTATATCTTCATCTGATCATCACCATCATACTGTCTGTAAATCTTGTAATAAGATTGAAGAAATCAACTTGACTGGTCTTGAAAAATCAATAAAAAAATATCAAAAAGATTTATCAGGTGAACTTCTTTCACATAATTTAGAACTTTATATAATTTGTGAGAGCTGTACTTAGTAATATTTCTAATTTATTTCTAAGGTAGATATTGCTATGCCATTTTCTCCTTTTACAGAATATAAAAGATAAAGTTTGCCNTCATCTTGAAAAACACAAGGATCTCTTAATTGATTAACAGGAGTATTAATAGAACTTCTACTTGAATACTGAATAGGTAAATAAGCTCCTTCCCATTCAAATTCAGGTCTTGTGACTTCTATGGGTTTAGAAGCTTCCCAGTTTTTTGGTTCTTTATCAAGATCTATAACCGATAATAATATTTTTTCAGGAGCATCTCCTCTTTGAGTATAAAAAACATATAATTTATGCTCTATAACAATTAATGCAGAATGCCTCATATTTTTATTAAATAGAGTTTTTATTTCTTCAAACTCATCTATTTTTCCTTTATTTTTATAAAAAATACCAGGCATTGCCATTCCATAAATTTTATTTTCATATTCAAATTTTCTAAAATAGGATTTNCCTATTATTTTATTCTCAGCTATAAAATTTATTCCATCATTTGAAGTAGCGACTCTTGAAGATTGAACTCCAAATTTTTCTAAGCCGTGATAATACATTATTATTTTTTTATTTTCTTGATCNACATGTACATCTGGACTAGCTATNTGAGGGATGGTAAGATCTTCTAGTACTTCTGGAATAAATATTTTTTGATCTGGATGAGGATTAAAATTAGATTCTGCAATACTTAAATCAAATGAATTTGGAATTTCTGGAGGAGCAGTTAGAAAGTTTGATTGAAATAATCCTAAGGTTCCACCTTTATATATTTCCCACGAATGAAACAAATTATTTGAATGAGCAAGTTTTATATGATCACCTTTATGATCAGCAAAATATAATAAATACTTCCCAAGCTTATTATTTATCCATTCAGGTTTTTTGATAATTGAAGGGCCTTGAATATTTTGACCAAGTTCTGAAGAAATTTCAGGACTAATAATCGGACCTTTATTATATTTTTTTATCTTNATTTTCAATTCAAAAATTTTGGTGGAGACGGGGAGGAGTTGAACCCCCCGTCCAAGAAATTTTCCTTCTAAGCTTCTACAGGCTTAGTCGATATCTCAATTTTCGTCAACAAAGGCGCAATCGACAAACCATCAATGTATGCTTATCTAGAAAAATGTTTGCAAAATCACTCTAGCAATGAAGTTGCTCAGCCTAGGTAATTCGTCGCTCTTTTATATCACCCTAAGCAAAGATACAAAAGAACGTCGCTAGCTTATTTAAGCAGTAGCGAGAGCGTTATTTCGTTCGCCAATCGTTATTTTGCCATTTCATACGTGGTATGGCAACACGACCTGCAACTTAGAAATCCATTCCCTGTCGAACCCACTCGTCCCCATTACTTTCAATTTTAACTTATTTATTTTTAGTTTTCAAAATTCTACTTATGGATCTATTAGAGTCTTTCTCTTTAATAGAAGCTCTTTTATCAAATTTCTTTTTACCTCTAGCTAAAGCTATTTCTACTTTAATGTAATTCCTTTTCAAATAAATAGATAATGGAATTATAGTAAGACCCTTCTGAGTTTTTGCTCCACCTAATTTATCAATTTCTTTTTTATGCAACAATAATTTTCTATCTCGAATAGGATCATATGTTTCAGGGGATGAATCAAATTTATACTCAGCAACATGACATCCAACAAGCCAAGCCTCTCCTTTATTAACAATAACTCTTGATTCAGCAATAGATAAGTTACTATTCCTTATAGACTTTATTTCGGCTCCATTTAGTACTATACCTGCCTCAAATTTGTCTAGTATTTCATAGTCGTAATAGGCTTTTCTGTTTCTTGCTAGTGACATTTTTCTAGTTTTTTATTTCATAATTCAACTGAGTAATAGCAGCTTCAATTTGTGTGTCATAAAATTCTGATGATTTTGAGGATGTTTCTGGTAATTCCATTACTACATCAGGTTCTATTCCAACATCGTGAATTTCTCTTCCATTAGGAGTAAACCAATGAGCATTGGTCAAAAACATACCTCCTCCATTTGACAAATTTCTGACTAAACTTACACTTCCTTTACCGTATGTTTTTTCACCAATGATTACGCTTCTTCCATAATCTTGTAAAGCTCCTGCCATAACTTCTGAACCACTTGCTGAGCTACCATTAACTAATGTAACAATAGGAATATTAGAATATTTTCCAACATTTTCTCCAGCCTTCCATAGAGTCTTTTTGCCTTTAGCATCTATCTCATATGTGATCAATTCTTCATTAAGAAATAGTGCAGTGGCATTTACAGCTGAACCGAGTAATCCTCCAGGATTATTTCTAATGTCTAAAATAATACCAGTTACATTATCTTGATTTATAGCTTCATCTAAAGCTGCAATAAGCTCAGTAGGGGTATTTTCTGTATATTGATTAATCCTAATTTTTGCATAATTTGTATCTGTTACTAAATCTTTCTGTACACTAGATTGCTTTATTTTTTCTCTTATTACTGTAATTTCAAAAGGCTCTATCTCACCCAACCTTTCTATTTTTAAAGTTACCGAGCTTCCTTCAGGGCCTCTAATTAAATTAATTGCTTCATTTAGAGACATTCCGATAATACTTACTCCATCAACTTCAAGAATTTTATCTCCTCCTTTTATCCCAACTTTCTCAGCTGGACCACCTGAAATTGGAGAAACTATTACCACTGAAGATTGATCATTAGCCATATCTACATAAGCACCTATTCCTTGATATGATCCAGTTAAGTCAGTACTTGTAATTTGCCATTTTTCTGGAGAGACATACGTTGAATGCTTATCATCTAAAGTCTTTATAAGAGACTTAATTGTTTCATCATTCATTTTCTCATCATCAATTTTGCTACGATCATAATATTCATCATTAATGAAATTATAGGCTTCCCATAAAGTTTCTAAATTTTCTGGAACTGCTTGTGGTCTAGATATTTTT
>NZTZ01000036.1 GCA_002703265.1 Chloroflexota bacterium | reverse complement strand
CAACAACAGTTCCAGAATCAAGCCATTCAGTTCCCCAGTGCCATCCCTCAACAGATGGAGGATTCATTGCATGTTGACCCATAAATGAAGTCTGAGAATTAGTTGCTGACTGAAATTTTTCAGGTCTGTAAAACTCTTTTGTAAGTCTTAGCGTTCCAGCAACAAGTTCAATTGGGCTCTTAACTCTTTTATTCCAAACTTTTTCTGTTTTGAAAAAATCAGACTTGAATAAAAATCTAAGCATTTCTTTTATGTCATACCCAGAATTAAAATAAACTTCAGATAATGCATCTATTGCTTCTGGATTATTTGGTTCTTTGTACGGCCACTCAGGAACTGGTGGTTCATCTTCAACGAAAAAGCTGTACATATGTCTAGCAATAAATCTAGAGGTAGCTTTTTGTTTGCAAATAATATCAATGATATCTTCACCATTGAAATTACCTTTTTCACCTAAAAAGATCTTTTCATCGTTATCATGATCGTCTTCTTTGTACTCAAAATGCATAGCAAGTCTTCCATATGGCCATACAGAATCTCTTTGAGATTTTTCTGTCATATATTCTTTATTTGCTATGGTCCATCCAGTAAATGCTCGAGCTGCTTCTTTGATATCTTTTTCAGTATAATTTCCTGTACCCATAGAAAAAAGTTCTAGAAGTTCTCTCCCATAATTTTCGTTTATTGCACCTTTATGACTTTCACAGTTATCAAGCCAAATAATCATCGCCGGATCTTTAGAAAGCTCTATCAATAAATCTCTATAATTACCTAATCCAAATTTTGAAAACATTTTTATCTGATCATGTAGAACAATACCATTAGCTAATTTAGCATAACCTGTAGCAAATATACCGTGCCAAAAAAGTGCTATTTTTTCCTTGAATGGGGAGTCACTCCAAATCATTTTATAAAGCCAAGANGCTCCATTAGAAGAGTTTCCCATTGGAGAACCNTAATCAGGTTGATATCTATGCATAAGATGCTTTGAAACTTCATAAATTGGTTCAGAATCTAGTATTAGATCTACTTGATCTTCATAACTTCTTCTAGAAATTTCAATTAACTCATCTTTACTAGCACCAAAGCCTGCNCGTCTCATTAAGTGAGCCATTAACAAAATATTTTTATCAGACATAATTTATTAACCTTTTTTTATAAAACTAAATTGTTCAAAGTTTTTACCTAAAATTGGAACAGAATCAATTCCTAGCCACTGATCTAATAAAGTAGCATAAGTAGATCTGAAATCATTATTATATTTCATGTCTCCTTCTACTTGTTCAGATANTTCTAATGATGGTTGTTCACCATAAAATCCACCTTTTATAGATCCTCCTAAGACGAAAGCTACACCGCCTGAGCCGTGATCAGTACCTGAACCATTATCTTCAATTCTTCTTCCGAATTCTGAAAAAAGTAGAACAGTAACATCATTTTCTCGNCCATGCTCTNTTAANTCTCTGAAAAAATCTCCAAGTGCATCAGAAAGTTCTTTCCATAATTTTGCATGATTAAATAACTCACCAGCGTGAGTATCAAAACTTCCGTGCTGAGCATAATAAATCTTAGTTCCTATATCAGCAAAGATAACCTTAGCTATATCCTTCAAATTATTAGATATAGGATTATCAGCGTATTCCACCGATGAATTATATTTAGAATTAGCTCCACTTAATATATCAGCACCNATCATTGCGCTTACACCATTTTCTGANAATGCATCTAANATAGCATCTCTNCCTTGATTTGGACCGTACATNCTTGAGAAATAATTTAATGCATTTTCTCTTTGATCTTTCCCTTGAATATCAGGCATTAATCCATAGGTTTCCAAGTCTCCTACAGATGCTACAGGTACATCTTTACATACTAATGCTCTTGGTAGTCCTCTTCCAAAATTCACTGCAGTTACTACATTATTATGAGATGGATCAATTTCTCTTATAGTTCTTCCAAGCCAACCATCAGGTGCTATACTTTCAGATTCGGCTGTATGCCAAATATCCATAGATCGAAAATGCGATCTATTAGGTACGGGATAACCAATTCCATTAATCACAGCAACATTATTGTTATCCCATAATTTTTTTATTTCACCCATTTCCGGATGAAACCCCAGTGAGCCGTTTATATCTATTACATCACTTTCTGTTAGGTGAATTGCAGATCTAGAGTCATGGTATATTCCGTTGGTATATGGAACTATTGTGTTCATAGCATCATTACCTCCAGAAAGTTGAATAACCACTAAAGATTTTTCTTTTNTNTCTGCCAATATGACCTCCAGCAAAGTTTTGATTTATAGGAATTTTAAACCTATTTGAAAAATTTACAATAGTTTTNNTACTATTNGAATAAGAATGAAAATATGGTGCCGAGGGGGAGAGTCGAACTCCCACGCCCATAAGGACACTACGCCCTCAACGTAGCCTGTCTACCATTTCAGCACCCCGGCAGTGGCAGGAGCGGGAGGAGTCGAACCCCCGACCTCTGGTTTTGGAGACCAGCGCTCTAGCCAACTGAGCTACGCTCCTAAGTATAGGAACTTTAATTCTAACATTACTAAGAGAAAAATTTGATTCCTATAGTAATTTGTTAAACAGTTAAGCTGATTAAANTAAAAATCAAGCATGCCAAATTATAATAATTCAACATGCTTGAAAATTTTTACTAAAGAGCTTTGTTTCCAGATTCTCCAGTTCTTACTCTAATTACGTCTGAAACTTCTGAAATGAAGATTTTTCCATCACCAATTTGTCCTTCATCACTTGTTTTTGCAGCANCAACTATCGCATCAACTACTTTTTTCTGNTTTGATTTTTCNGTAACAGNAGTNACTAAAACTTTNGGTACNGAAGATCTATTNTGAGTTGAGCTTCCTCTTCCTGTGAATACCTCAACNCCATCNTGATTNCCTTTTCCTGTAACATTACTATAAGTAAATCCNGTACAACCTGCTTCNGACATAGCTTCTAAAACTAAGTTAACTCTTTCAGGTTTTATAATTGCATCAATTCTAATCATTTTTACCTCCTTTATAAATTATATTCAATAAAGAATTAGTTTGCTCCATCATTTATTGAAGCTTGTTCTCCATGAGCTGCTAGATCTAATCCTTGATCTTCATCATTTTCAGCCACTCTTAATCCGAGTCCTGGGATTTTATCTAGTACATATAAAATTATGAAAGAAGCAATAAATGAATATGCTAAAGTACCTGCTGCTGTATAGAATTGAATCCATACTTGTGAAGCGTTACCTTCAAATAATCCTTTAACACCAGCAACTGATTCAACAGCAAAAATTCCTGTAGCTATACATCCCCATATTCCTCCAACTCCATGTACAGCAAACACGTCTAAAGCATCATCTAGATTAGTTTTATGAATGAGTTCAACAGCATAATAACAAATCAGTCCAGCTCCCAGTCCTATAGCCAATGCTCCTAATGGATTCACTGCTCCTGCGGCTGGTGTAATTGCTACTAATCCTGCAACTGCTCCTGTAGCTACTCCTACCCCACTAATTTTTCCAGTTGTCAGCATACCAATTAATCCCCATGTAGTTGCTGCTGTTGCAGCTGCAATTTGGGTAACTAGCATTGCATTTACAGCATAATCGTCAGCAGCTAAAGCAGATCCACCGTTAAATCCAAACCAACCAAACCATAGTATTGAAGCTCCTAAAATAACGTATGGAACATTATTAGGTTGCAAACCAGGGTTTCTTCTTTTACCTACTAATATTGCCGCAGCAACTGCTGCTGCTCCAGCATTGATATGAATTACTGTTCCACCAGCAAAATCTAATGCTCCAGCACCATCTGCTCCTACCCATCCACCTCCCCAGACCCAGTGGGCTACGGGTGCGTAGACTATTGTGATCCAAATTACTGTGAAAATGAGATAAGTTGAAAACTTAAATCTTTCCGCAAAGGCACCTGTAATAAGAGCTGGTGTAATAATAGCAAACATCATCTGAAATAAAACATCATATAAAGGGCTAATAGCATCTCCTTCACCAGACATCATATTTACACCGTTAAGTCCAAATAATGAAAAGTCTGCAACAAAACTTGGAATAAGTTCNCCATTTCCATAAGCTAAACTATAACCCCAAAGAGTCCAAACTACTGTTACAACTCCTATGGTTATAAAGCTAAGCATTATTGTGTTAACTAAGCTTTTTGCTCTAACTAATCCACCATAAAAAAAAGCCAAACCTGGAGTCATAAAAAATACTAGCGCTGATGCAGTAAGCATCCATGCGGTATGTCCTGAATCCATATATCCTCCTTAATTTTTTGAATAATTAAGGACTAATTTATTTTAGATATGTTTTTTTTGTGTTACGCAATTGTTTATATTCTGTTACGTAATTGTTTCAAAAATGTAAAACCAAAAAATAGATTACGAATAATATAATCTAGACATACCTTTATAAGCAAAAAACATAATACTCAAAAGAATAATTAAGCTACTTGATCGACAAGAATCTGAAATAACAGGATTATTTTTTGTTATAGTGATTGTGGTATTTTCTCTAGGTTTATAAGGACCAGCTCCTATACTTTTCCTCCANTNAGAATCTAANGNNTCNANTTCTANGCCATAACTATCTAANATAGATTCATTTACTGTCATNCCNTCNGATAAGTTAGTTAGGAGAGAATTCATTGCTTCTACACCATAATTATCAATCATATAATTCACTACACTTCTTGATTGACCATAAGCAACTAATGTTAATTTTGGGTCTCCTGGGAAAGTAAGTAGTTGNCTCAATGGTTTCAATTGGTTGGTTCCAATTCCCCAATCAAGATATAAATCATAACTTACAGTTTTATCTCTGTTAGCATATTCAGCTAGTCCTTCATTCAACCATAAAGGTAAACTAATTGAACCCTCAGTAGCTCTTCCAACTAAAATATGCATAATTTCATGAGTTGCTGTTCCTATATCATTTCTTCCTGCCAAAACTAATACTACACTCGATTCTTCAAAGGCTTGCCCAGCCACAACAAGCTCTCTATCAGAGGTTTTTGATTTTGATCTAATTGCATCAATCATTTCTGAATAGTTGTTGTATAAAGTCATTCTGATTTGCTCATCGAAACTACCGACTATAGGAGCCATTTCATCAANTAACAAATCACATTCTTCAAGCAACTTATTTGCTCTGCTTTTTGAATATCTATAATAGATTCTTATCTTTTCACTCTCCACAAAATCCCAATCATCAAACCTAGTGTCAAGCATTATAAATTCTTGCTCATCTGTTATGAATTGAGAACCATCGTCAAAATAAAAAATCATAGACCATGAAATTTTTGATCCTGGAGGAATAAAACCAGACTGAGTATTTATCCTAAAGTCCATTGAAGAAGAAACTGTATCGCTATCTTTTTTCTGTATGAAATCCATATATCCATACTGCAATGTTTTTCTTTCACCTGTCTTAAAGTTAACTTTTATATCTTGTATCTTTTTTTTGGTTTTACCCTCAAAAAGAAATGTGATTTTTTCTGGAAAATAAACTTCAGTTATTGCAACTTCAACCTCTAATTCTTTATCTGAATCGGCAAATATTGCTTGAGAAGGAAATAAAAAAAATAATAATGAAAAAAGAAATATTAATTTAGTTTTTAGCATTTTTCAAACCTGAAGCTAGTCTCCATAATGAACTAATTAATGTACCTATTGCAAGAATGTATAATCCTATTATTGGTTGTGAAATAATCAAGAAAATAATCAAGACTAATGATCTCTCAACTCTAGTAAAGAATCCTGACTTATTTTCTATACCTAAACTTTCAGATTTTGCTCTGATATAACTAATAATTTGAGAACACAATAATGATATAAAAGCAATGAAAACAGCAAATTCGTTAAGATCATTGTAAATATAATAACTTGCTATCCCTATAAAAACTATTCCTTCACTAAATCTATCAATAACTGAATCTAGCAAATCCCCATACTTAGAAACATTATTAGTCAATCTGGCCATAGATCCATCTATAGAATCCAATAAAGCCCCTAATGCAACAACTACTCCGGCAATAAGAAAATTACCTTGAAAAATTATGTAAGACCCAATAACAGTGATAACTAAACCAAGTATTGTAATCATATTGGGAGATAACCTCAATGAGATAAAAAACTTAGATATAGGTTCTTCATAAAGTCTTTTTGTNTNNGACCTGATTTTTTGTCTAAATTCTTCCAAATTAAATTAATTACTTTTTTTGTATATTTTAATTATTTCAGAAACAAGATAATCCCATGAGTAATTTTTTACATTTTTTAATCCATTTTTAATGTTTCTTTCAGAAGATTTCTCATTTTTCAGTATAGATAATAATAATTCTGCTAATTTATTTGATGATTTATAATCATATAAAAATCCATAATTATTTTTTAATGCAACGTTCTTATAGCTTTCAATATCTGAAAGAACTAAAATTTTCCCTGAAGCCATAGATTCGAGAATAATTACACCAAAAGATTCATTTTCTAAAGAAGGAAGACAAACTATATCAGCGTCATTATAATAATTTGGCAAATCAGATTGATTAACTGATCCAATAAAATTGATTTTTGAAAAATCTATATTTTTATTNNTATATTTTATTTTTTTTGGATCTCCTGGTCCAACTACATTTAATTGCACTTTATTAAACTCTAATGATAGATTTTTGAAAGCTTCTAATAATATATTGAAGCCTTTTCTTTTTTCTTCGAATCGACCAACAAATAATATCTTTTTACTTTGTTCAGAAAATTCATTTGTTTTTTTTGCTAGATTTCTATATTTCTGAAGTTCTATTCCATTAGGGATAATAAAAAAATTCTCGTCAAAATATTTACTAATATACTTTTTTGAAGTTTCTGAGACACAAATTTTTTGATCAATTTTTTTTATAAACCTTCTTAAGAAAAAGTTAAAATAGTAGTACCAAAAATGCCTTTTATGACTGTAAGCATGAAAAGTTCCAATAATTTTAGTTTTCTTAACTAAAGCAATTAAAAGTAAAAATGTTGGAGATAAAGGTTCATGAAGATGAATAACGTCAAAATTATTTTTATTTATAAAATTACTAATTTTTATTATTTTGATAAAGTTTAGAGATATTCTTGAGTTTGAACCAAGAAAGTTGAATTTTACGGGTCTTCCAATATCTATAAATTCTACATTTTTAATTTGATGCTGATTTTCAGATGATAACGGAGCGAACAAAACTACTTTATGACCACTATTTTTCAGTGAGGAAGCTAGGTTCAGAGCTTGAGTTTGTACGCCTCCAGGGATTGAAAAATCATATGGGCATAAAACGGCAATTTTCAAGGATTATTTTACTCATCAATATCAGAGAAATCTTCTACAGCTCTTCTAGCATCATCGTCTCTCATCTGTTTTGGAGGTGATTTCATGAAATATGCACTAGGAGCTTCAACCGCACCAGANACACCTTTATCCATTGCTATTTTTGCACATCTAATAGCATCTATAGCAACTCCAGCAGAGTTTGGACTATCTTCAACTTCTAATTTCAACTCTACGTTGAGCGGGACATCTCCCCAAGAAGTTCCTTCCAGTCTAATATAAGCCCATTTTCTATCTTCAAGCCATGGTACATGATCTGAAGGTCCAATATGAACATCATCAGTAGGAAGTTCCTTTTCAAGTTGAGATTGTACGGCATTGGTTTTAGAAATCTTTTTACTTGTTAATCTAGATCTTTCCAACATATTTAGGAAATCAGTATTACCTCCAAAATTTAATTGATATGTTCTGTCTAGTCTTACTCCTCTATCTTCAAAAAGTCTTGCAAGTACTCTGTGTATTATTGTTGCTCCAACCTGACTTTTAATATCATCTCCAACTATTGGTAATCCTTTATCAACAAATCTTTTTTGCCAATAATCTTCTTTAGCTATGAAAACTGGAATACAATTCACAAACGCACAACCAGCAGCTAAAACTTGCTCTACATACCATTTTGTAGCCTGCTCAGATCCTACAGGTAAGTAATTTATTACAACATCAACTTCTTTTTCTCTTAAGATTTGAACAATATCTGATGTTTGAGAACCAGATTTATTTTGATCTTTTTCTACTTCGATTACGTCAGATAGATATTCTCCAACTCCATCATGAGTCATCCCTCTTTCAACTTTTACACCTGTCTTTGGTACATCATAAAACTTTAGGGCATTGTTATTTTTTGTAAAAATTGCTTCATTTAAGTCCTTACCTACTTTATCTTTATCTACATCAAAAGCTGCAACTACATTTACATCACCGATTGAATATCCGCCAAGCACATTATGCATTAGTCCTGGTACTTGTAGTTCATTATCCTGAACCTCTGAATATTTATGAATTCCCTGCACTAAGGATGAAGCACAATTTCCTACTCCAATAATTGCTACATTAATTTGACCCATATAGATAACTCCAATAAAAAATAACTTTGAATCTACATTATAAGGTATTAACTATTTAAATTTCATCAAAATCTGAGTACAAAGTTATGCATTAATAGGCCAAAGCAGAACCATCTTTTCTTGGCTCTGTTCCAAGAGAAATGACTCCAGTCTCATGATTATATTGTGCTAGCTGACCTCCACCAAACATCATTCTTTCATTGCCTTCAACTACTTTTATTGTGTGTCCCTTAGATACTAATTCTTGAATTATTTTTTCGTCCAAGTCTTCTTCAACATAAATAGTTTTCATATCATCAACATCCAATGAAAATCTTAGAGCATCTAAAGCTTCNTGAGGTCCTTTATTATAGTCAACTATATTCGATACAACTTGGAGATGTCCTTGAGGTTGTTGAAAACCACCCATAACACCAAAAGAAAGAAATAAAGAATTATCTTTTGTCACCATACATGGAATTATTGTATGGAAAGGTCTTACATTTGGTTCCAAATAATTAGGATGATTTGAATCTAAGCTAAATAATGCGCCTCTATTTTGAAGAGCAATACCCGTAGTAGGAACAACTAAACCAGAACCAAATCCTTGAAACAAAGAGTTTATCAATGAACAACCCATGCCATTTGAATCAATAGCAGTTATATAAACAGTATCTCCAGAGGTTTCAAAAACATTATGTGAAACAGTATCAAAAGATTTATTAGGATCAATTTGATTAAATCTTTCTCTCGCATAAGATTTCGATAATAATTGATCAACAGGTATATCAGTTTTATCTGGATCAGTTATGTACCATAAAGAATCAGCAAAGCCCACTCTCATTGACTCAATAAGGTAATGATAAAAATCTGAACTACCGTGTGAGATCTTAGAAAAGTCATTATTTTCAATCATATTTAAGGCAATCAAAGCTGCCAAACCTTGTCCATTAGGTGGGCACTCATAAATTTCATAACCTCTATAGTTTGTGCTTATAGGATCAGTCCAAAATGATTCATAATTAGCCAAATCCTGTTCATCCAACCATCCTCCTTCATTTTGAATGAAATCAGATATTTTTTTCCCTAAACTTCCTTCGTATATAGCAGAGGTCCCTTTNGAAGATATCTCNCTCATTGATTCTGCCAATTCNANAAGTTGTATTATTTCACCCTCTTCTGGAGCTCTTCCATCTTTCAACAATTCCTTACCAGAATCTCTATATAAAAGTTTTTCTTGACTTTCTTTCCAAGCCCAAGAAATTAATTTTGAGACAGGGAATCCTTGTTCGGCTAATTTTATTCCTGGTGCAAGAGAATCAGATAATGATATAGTTCCAAATTTACTTAATATTTTTTCCCACCCATCTACAGAACCTGGAACAGAAACTGAATAAGCTCCATATTTTCCTTCAGTAGGAATAGATTCTAATCCTAATTTTTTAAGTTCTTCTGGATTTGAATTTCTTGAAGAAGTACCAGATCCGTTAAATGATGCTACTTGTTCGGTTTTAGGATCCCATATAAGTGCAAAAATATCACCTCCTATACCAGTACTCATTGGTTCAACAACGCCTAGTGTAGAGGCCATAGTAACAGCAGCATCAACAGCATTTCCTCCTGCTTTTAAGACATCTATACCTACTTGAGATGCTAACGGTTGACTAGTTGCAACTCCTCCATTTTTACCATGAACACTTGATCTCCTTGATGAAAAAAAACTCATTCTTTATCTCCTAATTGTAGCTACACGGTATAGGATACACGGATTCACATATCCTAAAACGTAATAATTAATTCTTCTTTGGATTTAATATATCAGTTAATGCATCACCAATGATATTCCAACAAAATATCATAATCCAAATTACAATAATTGGCGATAGCAATTGCTCCGGATGATTTGTTAGAACTGAAACACTTGCACCACCTCTTCCTGATACATCAGAAAGCATTGCACCCAAACTTGGTCTAGGTGGCTGAACTCCTAATCCAAAAAATGAAAGTATAACTTCAGATAAAGCTACTGCTCCCAATCCAAAAGTAGAAGTAACTATCAATGGAGAAATTACATTTGGGAGAATGTGCCTAGTTATTATTCTAAATGTACTAGCTCCTGAGGTTCTTGCAGATTGAACATACTCAATTTCTCTAATACTAAAAACTTGTGCTCTTATAAGTCTCATAGTTCCAAACCAACTAAGAGGTAACAAGGCTATACCTATTACTAAATAATCAATAATACCTGAACTTACTAAACCAGAAATATTAAGATTATCTTCTATCTGATAGAAGAAATTTGTAATTCTTGGTCTCAATGTTGCAGCAAGTAATATTATCAATAATATATCTGGGAAAGAGGATACTAACTCACCTGTCCTCATAACTATAAAATCAAATATNCCTCTATAAAAACCTGCCAATAATCCAAGAAAAAGACCAAGTATTAATGCTCCTGTAAGAAGACCTGTTATTGTAACTATTACCGTAGTTTGGATACCCCAAATTACTCTTGAAAGTATATCTCTTCCTAATCGATCCGTTCCCAAAAGATTTTCCATATCTGGGCCTGATTGAGTTTTAAGTAAATTAGTTTCCGAATAATCATATGGNGCAATTAATGGAGCAAATATTCCTATTAAATATATTGAGAAGACTAAAATTACACATACAACTCCAAGTTTTTTTCTTGAAAAATTTTGAATGAATAATCTGAAGGATGATATATTTCTGATCTCTTTATCGTTCATTGCATATCAATCCTTGGATCAATTAAGGTATATACAAAATCAATTATCAGATTAGCTATTACTAATGCACTAGATCCTAACAAGACAATAGCCATAATTACTGGATAATCTCTTGAATAAACAGAATCTAGAGAAATTCTTCCAACGCCTGGGATGCCGTAAAGAATTTCAACTATAAGAGATCCTCCAAATAATCCTGCAAGTGAAAATCCCATTATAGTAACTACAGGAAGCATTGCATTTCTAAATGCATGTTTCCAAAGTACATTTATTTCACTTACTCCTTTAGCTCTAGCTAATTTAATGTAATCAGAATCTAAAACTTCTAACATTGAAGACCTGATTAACCTTACAAAAACTGCAGCACCTGGAACTCCTATCGTTAATGCTGGAAGTATTATTCTCTTATCGAAAACCCCTCCCCAACCTGCAGCAGGAACTAAATCTAGCTGTAGTGCAAAAACTAAAATCAATAAAGGTGCCGTAAAGAAAACAGGCATAGCATAAAAAATTAAAGAAATAATAACAACAATAGGATCTTTTGAAGATCCGTAATTNACCGCTGCNTAAAANCCCAAAGGAGTACCAATAGATATAGCAATAATAAATGAGATAATATTAAGTTTTGCTGAAACAATTAATTTTGGAATAAGAAGTTCAGAAACATCTCTATTTTTAAAGACATAAGATTCTCCAAAATCACCAGTTACTGCATTACCTATATACCTCATCCATTGAACAATAACTGGATCATTTAATCCCATTTTTTCTCTTATACGTTCAGCATTAGCTTCNTCATAATTATTNCCTAGCTGAACTTCAATAGGATCACCAGGACCATAAACNCCAAGTATGAAAACAATAATNGATACCATAAGAAGTAGAACTGGCATCCATACTATTCTTCTAAAAATATACTTTAACATACCTAAATAATAATAGATGCAATGGAGTTTTAGTATAAATAAAGGTTACTAATTTATCTNGACATCTTTGAATTTAGGAACAATAATAGGAGTAAATTCGTATCCTTTAACCCAAGGTTTTACCAATGCATAACCATCTGTATCAAACCACAAAGGGAAAATAGCTGCGTCATCAACAATCATCTGTTCGGCTTGATTATACAAAAGGAATCTTCTGTTATTATCAATCTCTGTTCGAGCCTCAAGAATCAAATCATCAACTTCGCTATTTGAGTAATTACCATGATTTACATCTGATTTACTATAAAACAATACATCTATAAAGTCCTGNGGGTCAGCATAATCTGCTTGCCAACCTGAACCAGCCCAAAGTTGAAGTCTCTTACGATTCATATCTTGTAAATAAGTTGCCCATTCTACTTGCTGAATCTCAACTTCNACACCNANAGTTTCTTTCCACATATCNGANATAACTTCTGTATCNANNCCNGGNGAACCNCCNGTTCCTGGAATNGTNACAATAATTCTTGGTCTACTTGCAGGATCAGCATATTTAGATTTAGCTAAGTATTCTTTAGCCAACTCCTCATCAAAACTTAATCCTTCTATATTTGGGCTATATCCAGGAAAACCTGGGGGAATTATAGAAAAAGCAGGTTTAGTCAAACCAGAATAAATTTTGTCAGCAATAATTTCTTTATCAACAGCATGAGACAAAGCTTTACGAAAATTCACATCGTCAAATGGAGGCATATTTACATTAAAGCCAATATAATTTAATGAAAATTGTGGTGGTACATTCACTAAATCTTTATTAAGAGGGTCATTTGGATTCTTAACTCTCTCTAAATCTGCAAGGCCAACTCCTGTGATATCAACTTCATCATTTTCATACATAGCCATTGAAACACCACCTGCTAAGTTCATAATAATTCCGTCAACTTTGGCTTTTTCACCCCAGTAGTTATCATTTGGTTTTAACTTTAGAGTTTGACCAATCTGATATTCAGTCATCACAAAAGG
>NZTZ01000035.1 GCA_002703265.1 Chloroflexota bacterium | reverse complement strand
AAAGTAATTGAATTATGGGAACAAGGACAACCCGTATACCATAAACATCCAGAAGAATTGAGTTATGAGGCTGGAATCAATGAAGCAAAAACTTTGGCAGATATGTTTTTGATTGATTTTGAACATAATCCTTTCGATACTGTAGGTTTGACTAAATTTATTGAAGGTCTTAAAGATGGAGGTCCTACAAATAGCGGTCATCCTACACCTACTGTTGTTTGCACACTCCCTTCAAACGCTATAACTCCTGAAGAGGTTAGATATAATGCTTGGCAAGCTAGGCACCTATTAACTGCAGGTGTCCATGGAATACTTCACACTCATACAAGAAGCGCTGAATCAGTAAAAGCATTTGTTCAAGTTACCAGATATCCTTATCAACAATTAGGAAGAGAATATATAGGAGAAGGATTGAGAGGATCAGGAGGGCAAAAGAAACCAGCTGAAATTTGGGGACTAGAACAATCTAGATATACAGATGTAGCTGACCCTTGGCCATTAAATCCAGATGGTGAACTTATTTTAGGACTAAAAATTGAGGATAGACATTGTGTTGCTAATGTAGATGATATAGCTCAAGTTCCAGGAATTGCATTTGCAGAATGGGGACCAGGAGATATGGGTATGAGCTATATGCAACCAGATGCTCATGACCCACCGTATCCTGATGTTATGAATGAGGCAAGAAATAAAATAAAGTCCGCTTTAGAAAAGAATGGAATTGTTTTTTACTCTAGTTGGTTAGATGAAAGTATGACTCAAATAGAAAGGCTTGATTATATAATTGATGAACTTGGATGCAAGATGATTGGAGTTCCACAAATGCTTTCTGATAGCGAGCAAAAAGAACTTCTCGAATACGGTAGAAATAAAACTGGTAGAAAAATGCCAGTATAAATCTTTCAAATTGCCATAAAACTCTGCTTATAATTTAACTAGTAATAATCAGTAAATTTAAGTATTTTAAGAATATACTAGAAAATTAGTTTAAAATTGGACGATAAAAATAACTTAAATAAAATCTCTGGCTTCAGCGATAGATTTTCAAATGAACTAGGTATTTCTAACAAGCTTGACTACGAATTTTTTAATTTCACAAAACTTTGGGGATATGAAAGAATAGATACCCCAATTATTGAAAAATCTTCTATCTTTTCTAGAAAAACAGGTTCAAGTATAGGTAGTAATATCTACAATTTTAGAGACCCGTCTGGTCTAGATGTATCTTTGCGTCCAGATTTTACTCCTTCAATTATGCGACTTTTTTTAGAAAATCGTAATAATTCAAATGAAGTGAGATATTCTTATTCCGGCGAAATATACAGATATGCTAGTAGTAATAATAAAAATTNTTCTAGGCAAAATGGAGTAGAGCTAATCGGTAATAATAATTTNTTTTCAGACCTAGANATTATAGCGATGTCAAAAATTTTCCTAGAAAAAATTTTAANTGAAGANATTANAATATCTATAGGTCATNTAGGGATTTTGCAAGAAGTNATTAAATCTTTTGAATTAAGTGACAGGGTTGCTTTATTTATACTCCAAAATATAGATCAAATAAGAACTAATTACTCTGAANANNCTATAATTATCAAGGCAGAAGAAAGCGGNATTGTTTTTCTTGAAGAGTCTTTTGAGATAAAAGAAATTCAGANTCAAGATTTTTCTTTATTGCTTAAATCAGCTTTTAATTCAGACTCNAACTTTGAACAAACAAGAGATAAAGATTCTATTATATCTGGAATGATAAATAAGTTTTCAAGTAGTACCTCACGNGAAAAATTTCTTCAATGTNTTTCTATAATCAATAANNT
This sequence comes from Chloroflexota bacterium, assembly GCA_002703265.1. GTDB lineage: Bacteria > Chloroflexota > Dehalococcoidia > Lucifugimonadales > Lucifugimonadaceae > TMED-70. Next base: position 21,616 of record NZTZ01000035.1, on the reverse strand, counting down.
AGTAAATATNAATTTAAATCTCGAGGAAAGTATTTCAGANGCNAACCTTGTTTTGAAAAATATTTCTGTAAAAAACAAACTTAAGAATCTTTATGACTTAACTAGTAATTTATCTCATTANGATATTGATCAATCTGAAATATTTATNGATTATGGCTTAGTTAGAGAATGGGGTTATTATACAGGTTTTGTTTTTAACCTTACTAATTCAAATAANGATATCTTGGGTGGTGGAGGAAGNTATGATTCAGTAGGGAATTCATTAGGAGAAAAACTTTCTGCTGCTGGATTTGCTGTTGATTCAGAAAAGATAATNCANAGTAAAAATTTNAGNTTTGAANTNCCNAAATCAAAAAAAGTCATTATTTATATTGATGATCAAAATGATCTGAATGANGCTATTGATACTTGTAAAAAAGAACGTTCTAAAGGTAATATAGTAAGTCTGAATTCTTCTTTTGCTAATTTGGAAGAATTAAAACTTTGGAGNTCAAANAATGAAATTTCNGAAGTNATATTTTTTGAAAATAATAANATAAATAGGAGTAAAATTTAGATTGGATAATATTTCTTTTGCTATCCCAGTTTCAGGNGCTTTATATGACGGAAGTTTAAGTCTNTTGAACAAATGTGGCCTTGATGTATCAAGACCAAATGATAGAGTTTATACAGCTAATATNCCAAGTCTAAAAGGAGTGGATATNATGTTTCAAAGACAATCAGATATTCCATCNCGACTTGATTCAAAGGTAGCTGACTTAGGNATTGTAGGTTTAGATAGTTTTTATGAAAATAAACTTGATAATGGAAANACAATAGTTATNATTGATGATTTAGGATATGGATCATCTGATATGGTTCTAGCCGTGCCTGAAGCTTGGATTGANGTTCAAAANTTAGCAGATTTAGCTGATTTATCTTTTGAAATGAGAGAAAAAGGAAGAGATCTTAGAATCGCAACAAAATATCCAAGACTAGTTACTAGGTTTCTAAATCAGAATTCAATTTATTATTTTGATATAGTTGATGCAAGTGGTGGTATAGAAGTTGCTCCTTATATTGGATATGCAGATATGATTTGTGATATTACTGCAACTGGAAATACATTACGACAAAATAGACTTAAGATTATTCAAAATGGAACAGTTTTCTCNTCACANGCGGCATTAGTAGCAAATATAGAAACTNTGCATGAAAAATATAGTTCTATAGAATTAGCAAAATCTATTATTGAAAAAATTGAAGCGTTATTAAATTCAAAGAAGTTTATNAGGTTAACTGTTAATTTATCATTGGAAGAATTGAACTTAANTGACACAGATGAATTGAAAACTACAATNGGTTCTAATCCAGTTTTACACGGACTCAAGGGACCTTCTTTTAGTCAAGTGATAACTTCNGAACCTGGAGCTTGGATATCATTAGAANTGATTATTCATAAAGAACAACTACTANANTGTGTCACAGAATTAAGGAATATGGGTGGTATTAGTATCACAACATCAGATGTAGGAATGATTTTTTATAAAGATTCAATAGGTTTTTCTAAACTTGAAACTGCTATTTCTATTTTTGGAGATCAAAAATGAAAATCTTAATGGGTAAAAAAGCTACTCAAGATTATCTAAATAAAATTCGAACAAATAGCTATTCTAGTATTAGTTCTGATGGAAATGGATATTTCTCTAAAACTTATGAATTAGAACAATATATAGGAAAAATAATTGAATTAACTAAGAAAAAAGGTGATGATTTTCTTGTTGAAATAAGTTCAAAGATTGATGGCGTACCATTTGGTGGTATAAAAGTTAGAAAAAATATTTTAGACGAGTCAGTGTCACAAATTTCCAAGAAAGAAAAAGAGGTTATTTTAAATACAATTGAGAGGGTGAAATTATTCCAAAGTAAAACTCTTAGCAAAAGTTGGTTTGATGAAGAAAAAGGTTATGGTGAATATGTCAGACCAATTGAATCAGTTGGTTGTTATATACCAAGTGGATCTGCTCCATTGATTTCTACAATAATAATGACTGTTGTGCCTGCAAAAATTGCTGGAGTAAAAAGAATAGCTGTTAGTTCTCCCACACCAGGTAACCAAAATCCTAATAAGTACTTATTAGCTACTGCAAAACTTTGTGGAGTAGATGAATTTTATACTTATGGAGGCCCTCAAGCAATAACAGCGATGGCTTACGGAACTGAAACTATACCTAGAGTAGATTTGATTTGTGGCCCAGGAAATATATTTGTGATGAATGCAAAAAAACAAGTTTATGGTGATGTTGGAGTAGATGGAATTTTTGGTCCAACAGAAACTCTAATAATATGTGATCAATCTTCAAATATAGATTTTGTAGTATCAGATCTTATGGCCCAAGCTGAGCATGATGTACTTGCATTGCCAATAGTAATTACTAATCAAATGGATTTAGCTAATTCAATAAATAGTTTATATTTAGAAAAGCTTTCATCTCTTGATAGAAAAGATATTATCAAGAAATCTATGGAACGAGGTTTTATATCAATTATTAATGAAGAAGAAGAGATGGTAGAAGTAGCAAATTTAATTGCCGCAGAACATACTACCATNCCTTCAGAAAATTTAATTCATTTATCCAAAAAAATTAATAGTTCTGGTTCGCTATTTCTAGGAGAGATTTCATCAGAAGTTTTGGCAGATTATGTTGCTGGTCCTAGTCATGTAATGCCTACAAACGGTTCTGCAAGATANTCTTCATCACTTTCGACAAGAACATTCACAAAAAATATTCCTGTACTATCTATAGATAAAGAAGAATTTGATAAGATTTGTGAAGATGGAGAATTGTTAGCATCATTAGAATCTTTAGATGCTCATAAAAATGCACTAACCGTCAGAAAGAATTTTTTTACAGGAGAATAAAATGAGTATTGATCGTTATCTTAGAAANAATATAAAAGATTCTCCTGCTTATGATGGTGTTGATCCTTCAGANAAATTATCAGATGAATCNGGTATTACTTCTGAAGAAATTATTAAGTTAAATGCTAACGAGAACCCTTTTGGTTCTGAGTTAAACTTAACTAAAAATCTTTCTCAAATAAACATTCACGAGTATCCAGATCCTAATCAAAAAAGACTAAGAAAAGCATTAAGTGATTATACAGGAGCTAAATTTGAAAAAATTGTTGCTAGNTCNGGNAGTGATGAACTAATAGATATACTAATTAGATTATTTTTAGAACCAAATGATAAATTAATAGATGCTCAACCTACTTTTGGAATGTATGAGTTTTTTGCAAAGATACAAGGTGCAGAAGTTGTTTCAGTCAAAAGGGGAAAAGATTTTGGTCTTGATTTGGAAGGAATAACAAAGATATTGGATGATAAAACTAAAATGATTTTTATTGCATCACCCAATAATCCTACGGGAAATATAGTAGAAAAAGAAGAATTAATATATTTGCTTAAACAAAATATTATTGTAGTTGTTGATGAAACTTATTTTGAATTTTGTGGACAGTCATATATGAATCTAATTGATGACTTTGAAAATTTGATTATAATAAGATCTTTTTCTAAATGGGCTGGTTTAGCTGGATTAAGATTGGGATATGCGATTACTAACACTGAGATTATTAAGAGAATAATACAGATAAAACAACCATATAATATAAATTCAGCAGCTGAATTTGTAGCAATTGAAGCTATGAAAAATAAGGAAAAACTATACGAAAAAGTAAAAATTCTTATGGAGCAAAAAGATATGATTTATAGTTTTTTGAAGAAAAAAAATGGTATTAAAGTATATAAATCTAANGCAAATTTTGTTCTTTGCGATTTAGGAAAATTAAATGCTAACGAAATATTTGATGGATTAGCAAGCAAAGGGATATTTGTAAGAAAATTTTCAAATCAATTTATTGATAATTCATTAAGAATTTCTGCNGGAACACCTGATCAAACTCGTAAATTATTGCAAGAGCTAGATTTGTTGATTTAATGATATAAATAAAAATTATGAATATTGAAAGAAAATCTAAAAAAACTAGAACTACTGGGGAAACTCAAATTTCTATAGAAATAAATATGGATGGTAAAGGNGTTTCNGAAATAAAATCTCCTGTTGGAATGCTTAATCATATGCTTGATCAAATCGCTNGGCATGGGTTGATAGATATAAAAGCATCAATTGAAGGCGATTTAGAAACAGGAACTCACCATATAATTGAAGATGCTGCAATCGTTCTNGGAATGTGTATTGATGATGCNTTAGGAGATAGAGTTGGTATANTAAGAATGGGTGATAAGACTTGTTTGCTAGATGAAGCTCTGTGTAGCGTAGCATTAGATTTNTCTGGTAGAGGNTACTCAGTAATAGATATGGGGAGCTCTGATAATGAAGGAGAATTCTCNTTAGATATGGGTAGACATTTCTATGAATCTCTATCANCTAATGGTAGATTTGGAATTCACTTAAGAATGTTATCTGGTTCAAATCATCATCATATTTTAGAGTCTTCATTTAAGACATTTTCTAGAGCTNTAAGAGAAGCTGCTTCNNTTGANCCAAGAAGAGTTGATTCAATAGCATCAACTAAAGGTTCTTTATAGCTTTTCGAAAGAGAACTTTTCTATAATTGGGTTAGATAATAGTTTGTCAGATATTTCTGCAACTGCCTTTTCAGCATTCTNNACTGAATCAGATTCTATTTCTACCATGAAAATTTTTCCTGATCGAATACTTTTTATACCATCAAATCCAATTCGATTTGCAGATTCAGTTATTGTTAGACCCTGAGGATCATTAACATTATCTTTATATAAAATTTTTACTTCGTAATTGTATATCAAGATTTTACTCTAAAATATTCCCAGCTGTCATAACCTGAAAAAATTGATCTTCAGATAATGATCCAGCATGTCTCATATAAACTGTTCCATCAGGATTAAGGAAGACCCAAAATGGAAATGCACTAAGTCCAAAAGAATCAGCTATAGAGTTGTTTTCATCGTCAAAAATTGTTGGGATGTTGAATTGTTCTCTTTCTAACCAGCTATCTGGAGGATAATTATTTCTATTTTTATCGATATGCGTTGCAACTCCAAACAAGTTTATATTATTTGGATAGCCATTGGAATTTATAAATTTTTGTATCATTGGTACTTCTCTTTGACAATGTGAACACCAGTGGGCTAAAAATACNATAATGGATGCCTTTTTTTCTTCAAGGCCTCTTCTTGTTGTAATTGTTATNGGTTCTGAGTTTAAATCAACCCCAGTAGGAACAGGAGCAAAGGCTCCTACNGCNGCATCTTCAATATTTCGATTATACTCTGGTAAGCTACCACCTTTTATAGTAACCTCAGAAAAATTATANTTTGAACCTGAGCATGAAAAAATAAAAATTAACAATAAAAATAATAATGTCTTAATTTTCATTTATTTTTCTCCAATTAATTTGTAGTTTGTTAATATTAATACTAATCCAAAAAAGTTGAAAAAAGCCATTAATGGAATAGAAATAAATCCTAATTCCCAAATATATGGACTCGAGCAACTAATTACATCACAAGTTTCATCTGGAGGGAATAGTTGTATCCAGTAGTGATATAAAGTTAGTAATATTCCAGAAATAATAAAAGGTATAGAGATAATTATTCCAAAACTATTTTTTTTGATCCAACTAACGAAAAAAATAAACACTAATGGGAATAAAAAAATCCTTTCAAACCAACAATATTTACATGGTTCCAAATCTTTCATCTCTGATAGATATAATGACGAAAGAGTTCCAATTATAGAAAGTAAAAAACAATAAAATAAAGTGTTTTGAGTATTAAACTTAGATCTAAGATCTAGTCTTTTGATAATTTGATTATTTTTAGTATATATATTTATTAGTGTGATTAGAACAAAAGATACAATAAATACCAAACTTAAGATTGCTAAAATTTTTATTTCCTGCATCCTAGTTTCCTCTGAATGAAGAAAGGGGAGATCTATCTTGGTAGGCTCTAATAAATTCTGTGATTTGCTCCTCGTCAAATTCCATCAGTTTTAGATGATGCCTCCAACCTGTAATTGTTATAGGATATTCATCAAAAGCACTATAGGGAGTCATTATAAACTGATAGTAACTAGTTGGCATTAGATTTTCTAAATCTTCCTTCAGGAGATCACAAACCTCTCCTCCAGACTTGATTGAAGTAGCTTCTTCATCAATTCTTGAACAATCATAATGAATTCCTATACCACCATGAAGTAAATTGGCAACTAGNATTTCGTTAGGTAATTGAGNGTCATACTTTCCCCATGGAGCNGGGGAAGTTACACCCACACCAGGCACAGGCCTTTCTGTATCTATCCAGTATGCACCTGAAGTAGGGGGAGAAAGTGAGTATCCTTTGTGAGGTTCACCAATTCCAACCTCTTTTCTATCATCTTCAGGATCAGTAGCAACTGGACCTTCTAGATTAACTCCTTTACCTTTGATTTTATTACTGGAGCTTCCAGCCCCTAAAGCTGGGCTTATAGTCAAACCCAAAATGAATACCAAGGCTATAAGACTTCCAAAAAAGTATAAAAAAAATCTCTTTCTTCTCTTTTTTTCTTTATTTTTATCTCTTCTCTCGTTAGAAATTTGAGTTTTGCTCATTCCTTTACGATGATCAGGTCTAATATTGACTATTTCTTTATCCTTAAATGTAACTATATATTTAATTTATCATTTGTTAGTAATTCATAAATCTCCAAATACCTACCTAAAGTATTATTTATTACTTCATTTGGTATAGAAGGAGGGGGTGGAGTTTTATTCCAATCTTGTTGATTTAGCCAGTCACGAAGAAATTGTTTGTCATATGGATTTGGAGAATTTCCCTCTGAGTAATCATCTTTTTTCCAAAATCTGCTTGAATCAGGAGTTAGAACTTCATCTATCAAAATAATTTCATTATCAATTATTCCAAACTCAAATTTTGTATCTGCTAGGATTATTCCTTTATTTTCACAGAAATCATGAGCTTTGATGTATAAATCTATAGATATTTCTTCTAACTGTTCATAGAGTTTATCTCCAATTAATTTTTTACCGGCCTGAGATGATAGAGGCTCATCATGTCCTTCTGAAGCCTTAGTTGAAGGGGTAAAAATAGGTTTTTCAAATCTTTGTGCTTCTAATATTCCTTCTGGTAATGACATTTCATTCATAGTACCTTTATTTTTGTATTCAACCCATGCGCTCCCAGTAATATATCCTCTGACAACACATTCCATATCTATTCTTTTTGCTTTTTTTACTACCGTTGATCTATGTAATATTTTCTTATCTAAATCCTGAAAGTTTGTGTATTTTGAGAAATCAAAATTCTCTCCCTTTGATACAAAATGTGTTTTTGTGTTTTCTAATTGATTGAACCAAAATGCACTCAAATTATTTAGTATTATTCCTTTAGATGGAACAACTTCATTCATTATTACATCAAAAGCAGAGATCCTGTCTGTTGCAACGAATAGTAATAGATTCTCATCCAGCGAATATATATCTCTAACTTTTCCAGAATGAATTTTGTTATTTAAGTTAGTATTTCTTAGTTTATTTTCCATCCTAGACTCCTAAATTGTTCTTTAGTAAATCTTAGGTAAAAGTCATAATCAAAAATCTCTGAGATCTCTTTTTCAGAAATTAGTGATGATATGACTTTATTTTGAATGCAAAGATCTTTTAAGTTTTTTTTGTTTTCTAAAACTTCCATTGACATAGTCTGAACGAGATCATATGCTTCGTTTTTATCAATCCCTGATTCAACAAGCTTTAGCATTATTCTAGGAGAAAAAATCAATCCGTTTGAATTATCAAGATTTCTTAGCATATTATCTCTTTTTATTTCTAATCCACTAATAATTTGATCGGCTAGGAAAAGGATATAATCAGTTGCAATTGATGAATCCGGTAATATAACTCTTTCTGCTGAAGAATGAGAAATATCTCTTTCATGCCAAAGGGGGACATTTTGTAGCGCAGTTGAACTATTTGACCTTATAACTCTAGCTAAACCACAGATTCTCTCAGATAGTTCAGGATTTCTTTTATGTGGCATTGACGAAGAACCTTTGGTCACAAATCCTTCTTTACCAAAAGGCTCTCGGGCTTCATCAACTTCACTTCTTTGAAGATGTCTTATTTCGATAGCTAGTTTTTCTAGGGTACTAGCTAATAAAGCTAAATTTTGACAGTATTCTGCGTGGATATCTCTTTGTATTATTTGATTAGTTATAATTCCAGGATTTAAGCCAAGCTTTTTAGAAATGATTTTTTCTAATTTTGGTGACACAGTTGCATATGATCCAACTGGTCCAGAAATCATACAAATTGATGCTCTTTTTTTAGATTGATTAAATCTTTCAGAATGCCTTGATAATTCATCCCAAAAAATACCTAGCTTCGCACCAAAACTCATAGGTTCAGCATGCATTCCGTGAGATCTTCCCATTATGGGAGTTGATATTTCATTTATTGCTTTNATCTTGATAGATTCCATCAATTTATTGATTTCTGTATCAATATGATCTATTGATTCTATGAGTTGTAAACTCAAGGCAGTATCTTTTACATCATTTGAGGTGATCCCATGATGAATCCATCTAGACTCTTCTCCTAAATTTTCTGAAATTGACTTAACAAATGAAACTATATCATGTTTAGTTTCTTCAAAATACTTATCGTATTTTTTCATATCAAATTGTATGAGCTTTATTTTTTCTAAATCTTTATCCGGTATTATCCCTAATTCATTCCATGCTTCACATGTAGCTATCTCTACTTTTAGCCATGTATTATACATATTTTCATCAGACCATATGTAAGAAATTTTTTCTCTAGAATATCTAGGTATCAATACGATTTCCTTTAATGTTCGTAATATGATTCATTATTTGTACAAAATCAATAAATTTATTAACACTTATTTTTTTTTCTAAAAGACTATTATATAACGGATTTAAAGCAAAGATTTCATCACAATTAACTGAAGCACATAAATCAGTAGTTATTCCATCACCTATATAAATAACATGATTTCTTTCCACAAGAAAATTTACAGTTTTACACTTACAAATTCCCCATTCATCTGAACAATCTTCGTCAAAGGATTTTGAATAGTCAAATGAAACATTTTTATATTGATCGACAGACATATCCGCTGCTACAATTTTTATATTTTTTAGATGCTTTTCTAAAACTGGCTCAATATATTGATTTAGACCAGAGCTAAGTATTACTATATTTATATCTTCTTTGACAGCAAATTCCATAAGCTCAGTAAATCCTTTACGAATTTTGCTTTTATTTTTTGCAGTAGTTTTTATTTCTTGAATTGTACTTATCTCTAAAGCTGCTTTGAAAGATAGTTCCTGATAGTTTTTGAAATTTACTTTTTTTGTTTTGTAAAGATCAGCTATCTCGTCATACTCTTTTGATACATATTCTCTTAGTACATCTCTAGCCGTATTTGATTCTACCAATGTATCATCAAAATCTATTATTATGCATATTGGTTTATTCATTTTCAATAGCTCTTAGTGCAATATCTTTTCTGTAAAAAGAGTTTGTGAATGAGACTTTTTTTAGCTCTTTATATACTTTTTCTCTGGAATGATATATTGATTCACCTAAGGTTGATAAAACTAACACTCTACCTCCATTTGTTAGAAGCTTATCATCTGATATTTTTGTTCCTGAGTGAAAACAAATAACATCATTATCAATTTGATCTAAGCCATTGATTTCATATCCTGATTGATATTTTTCTGGATAACCACCTGAACAAACTACTACACAAACTCCTGTTTGATTTTTCCACTTGACAGTATTTTTATTTAATCTTGATTCTGCAACTTCAAAAAAAACATCAATAATATTTCCATCATACATTGGCATTATTAGTTCACATTCTGGATCCCCAAATCGACAATTATATTCTATAACTTTTGGTCCTGATTCTGTGATCATTATTCCTGTATATAGAATCCCTTTGAAAGATGATTTAATATCATTCATAGATTTTATAGTAGGATCTACTATCTTTTCGAGGATGTTTTTTTCAAGATCTTTAGACCAAAATTCAGGAGGGGAGTAGCATCCCATTCCGCCTGTATTAGATCCTAAATCATCATCAAAAACTCTCTTATAATCACAAATGGCTACAGGTTTGGAATAGTTTTTTCCATCAGTAAAGCAAAAAACACTAACTTCTTTTCCAAAAATTCTATCTTCAATTAGGATAGATTTTCCTGATTCTCCAAGTTTATTTTTTCTTAACAAGTCGTTTAATATTTCTATCATTTCATCATTAGAATCAGGTAAAAAGACTCCTTTGCCAGCTGCTAGTCCATCAGCTTTAATTACAATATTCTGAAAGCCTTTATTTTCTGAATATTCTTTTGCTTTATCAAAGTCTGAAAAAAATTCTGCATATGCTGTAGGAATATTATTATCTAGCATTAGTTTTTTAGAAAAGATTTTTGATGATTCAATTCTTGCAGCTTCNTTAGAAGGCCCAAATACTTTAATATTTTTTTCATTTAATATATTTGTTATACCNTTACTAAGAGGTTCNTCNGGACCTACTACAACTATGTCTGGATTTATTTCTAAGACTTTATCAATAATANTTTCTAGATTATTCAAGGGCTCCGAAAAANTAGATAAAGCTACAATCCCAGAATTATCTGTAAATGTATAAATATTTTTCACTCTATTATCAAGCGATAATTTCCAAACAATAGAGTGCTCTCTTCCTCCAGAACCAATAACAACAACTTTCATAATTATTCCCACTCTATGGTGCTAGGNGGCTTTGATGTGATGTCATAAACAACTCTATTTACACCGTCAACTTCATTAATTATTCTTGATGAAATATTAGATAAGATTTCATATGGTATTTTAGACCAATCTGCTGTCATAGCATCCTTAGAATNAACAGCTCTAATAGCAATACAATTTTGATATGTTCTGTTGTCTCCCATAACCCCAACACTTTGAGTATTAGTTAGCACTGCAAATGCTTGCCATATATCATCATATATTNCTGATTTTCTTATTTCNTCAATAAAAATATGATCTGCATCNCGTAACATCTGAAGCTTTTCGTTAGTNATTTCTCCCATTATTCTTATAGCTAATCCAGGNCCNGGAAATGGATGCCTACCTATNACCTTTTCATTTATTCCGAGCTCTCTACCAATNTCTCTTACCTCATCCTTAAAAAGTAATCTTAAAGGTTCTATAAGTTTCAGATTCATTTTGTCTGGTAAACCACCCACATTATGATGGCTTTTTATAACAACTTGATGCCCATCTTTTATAATCGCAGACTCAACTACGTCAGAGTAAAGAGTTCCTTGAGCTAAAAATTTTACATTTTTGATAGTTTTACTTTCATTCTCAAAAACATTAATAAATTCTGAACCAATGATTTTTCTTTTACTTTCNGGGTCTGTAATTTTATTTAGTTTTCTTAAGAATTGTGAACTAGCATCTACAAGGATAACATTTAGCCCTAAATCTTTTTTTAAGAATTTCATTACATCTTCATCTTCATTTTTTCTTAGAAGACCATTATTTACAAAAATTGATGTTAGTTGATTACCAATAGCTTTATGAATNAGGGTAGCTGTAATACTTGAATCTACTCCNCCTGATAGTGCACATATGACATTTTTATCACCCACTTTAACTCTAATTTCTTCAATAGTTTTTTCGATAAAATTTTTAGGAGTCCAATCATTTTTTGAATTACAAATATCTANAGCAAAATTACTTAGTATCTCTTCACCTAGATTGGTATTATCAACTTCAGGGTGGAATTGTACTCCATAAAAATTTTCNTTTTCAAAAGCAGCACAGAANGTATTATTTGTTTCAGCAATAGATTCAAAATTTTTTGGAATTTTAATTATTTTGTCCGAATGGCTCATCCAAACTTTGTTTGTTGATGGAATATTAGAAAAAAGTTTAGATTCTTTTTTTATCTTGAGGATTGCATTACCGTATTCTCTNTCCTTCGCTTTTTCAACAGATCCNTCAAACAGATTAGCAATTAATTGCATCCCATAGCATATACCCAAAATTGGAAGATTTTTTTCAAGAATCCATGATGGTAATTTGGGAGCATTTTCATCATAGACACTATTTGGTCCTCCTGACAAAATAAATCCCTTAATGTTTCTATCAGTGAAAAAATTAGGATCNATATTAGGACTTACTAAATCACAAAACACATTTTTTTCTCTTAATCTACGAGAAATTAATCTCGTATATTGTGATCCATAATCAAAAATGATAATTGTATCTTGCTTCAAGCTGTTCCCTGAATAAATTTATATATAAAATTAAGGATAAAGGTAAATTTTTAAAAATTGAAGATAAAAATTGAAGAGTAAACAAAATATAAAAATATTATTAGAAAAAACAATTCATGCGCTAAATAACGATGAACCATGTATATTACCTACTGATACATTCTATGCACTATCNGTAAGAGCTAATAGTAGTTTGGCTGTTAANAGATTATTTGAAATAAAAAAAAGAGACNTAAATAAACCTGTGCCAATATTGATATCAAGCTTGAATGATATCAGTAATTATTGCGATACTTCATCAGAAACACTTCAAAAATTAGCAAATAAATTTTGGCCAGGGCCACTAACTATTGTCCTTCCTTTACAAGGTGGTATTCCCAAAGAAATTAATAATGATTCTGGTTTTTTAGGTGTAAGNGTTCCNGATCATTCTTTCGCAGTAGATTTAATCAAAGATCTAGGTCAGCCAATTACAGGAACATCTGCTAATATAAGTAATTTTCCTCCATCTAAAGATATTAATGAAATAAAGTCAACTTTTGGTTCAAATATATCGAATTATGTTGATATTCCATGTGGCAAAGAAACTTTATCTTCAACTGTTATAAAGATTGACAATAATAATGTAATAGATATTTTAAGAGAAGGACCCATAACTATAGATGATATTAATAAAGAAATTTCTTGATGTATGACCACAAAAAAAATATAGAGGAAATACTTTCACGTAACAATCTAGGAATATATAACTTAATGAAGTTTCATTTTGGTATTGGGAATCAAATTACCAAAAAATTTCCTTATGCAGACTTAACAAGAATTTTCTCTGAAAAAAAACAAATTGATCAAAAAATAATTCTCAAAATAGGCTCATCTCTAGAGTTGCTAAATGCTTCATTTGAAGTACATGAGGATGTTAGAAATGGGAATACAGAAAGAAATAAAACTGAATCTCTTTGGTGGAAATATGGTCCAGCTCAGGCAATTAATGTTGGAGATGGTTTTCAAGCNATTTCNCGTAGTGTACTTTTAGAACTTTCAAATTTTACAGACGATTATTCAAGTGTAATCAAGATAATTTCTAAACTTGATGAAAGCATAATNGAAATCTGTGAAGCTGAAAATCATGAGCTTAAATTACAGGAGAGTCCNANTGCAACAATTAATGATTTCACTGATNCAATNAGTAATAAATTTGGAGNATTGATTTCAAACTGTTTTTTATTACCGTCATACTTTCTTGAAAAAAAAGACCAAGAAAANTTAAGAAATTTAGGGAACAGTTTAGCTATTTTTGAAAAAATCAGGAGAGAAGTTGATTTCTTTGAATCAACCAATAATGAAGATAGCCCAGAGATAGGTTCTTTTATTTCTAAGAATAAACCTTTGACAGTTATTTTTGCNTTNGAAGATGGTGACCCAACACTTAAAAGAGAAATTGGAGAAATATACATTCAAAGAGTTATAGATCCAAAAAATATTCAAAAAATAAAAGATTTATGCCTAGANACAGGTTCATTGNTTAAAACNAAAGAATTAGCTAAAACTCACCAAAGAATTTCTGAAGAAACTCTTAATGATTTAGGTTTAGAAGATTCAAAAAAAGAAGAGGTTTTTAAGGCTATTCAAAGCATATAATTATGATAACTGTAAAAGGAATTTCTAATCAAGATTTTAATGGGAAAAAATGTCTGCTGCGACTTGATCTAAATATACCTATATCAGAAAATGGACAAATCTTAGATGATACTAGAATTAGAGAAAGCAAACCTTCAATAGATTATCTTTTAGAACAAAATACTAAAGTAATCATAGTTTCTCATATGGGTAGGCCAAAAGGAAAATATTCAAGTGAATTATCATTTGAAAACCTATTAAGCGATTTCGAAAAAATTTTAAAAAGAAAAATTGTATTAGTACCATTTAGTGATCAAGAAGATGCCCTGAAAATTATTAATTCACTTGATTTTGGGACTTTATTTTTATTAGATAATATTAGGTTTAATAAAGGAGAGGAATCTAGTGATTCTGAGTTCATAAAATTTTTATCTAGCCTAGCTGATGTTTTTATAAATGATGGATTTGGAACTATACACAGAAACCATTCATCAATTACAGGAGTAGCAAATTTATTACCTTCATTTGGAGGAATTCTTCTAGAAAAAGAAATTGAAAAAATTTCTCAGTGCATTCAGGAAAAGGCACAAAATTCTACGGCTATATTGGGTGGAGCTAAGATTCAAGATAAGATTCCTATTATAGAAAACTTATCAAAAACTTTTAACAAAATTATTATTACAGGTGGAATGATAAGGCCTTTTTTAATGGCATCTGAAAAAATCCCAAACTCAAAAAAAATAAATAACGATGAAATAAATATAGCCAAGAAAATTCTAATTGAAAATGAAAAGATTTTTGTCCCAGATCAATTGATCTGTTCAGAATCTATTGATGGAGAACCAGTATTGCTTAATGCTTCACAAATTAAAGAATCAGATAATATATTTGATATTGGTCCAAATAGCTTGGCTTCTATAACTAATATGATTTTGAGCTCAGATAAGATTATCTGGAACGGTCCCCCAGGGGTTTATGAAAAATCTAATTTTCAGAATGGCACAAAAAAAATAATTGATTCTATAGTTGAGTCTAATGCTTCATATAAAGTAGCTGGTGGCGGTTCAACTGTTGCAGCCATAAATTTTTTTTCTGCAACAGAATTTTTTACACATATTTCTACTGGAGGAGGGGCTTTTCTGAGTCTTTTAGAAGGAAAATTCTTACAAGGTATTGAGGTGCTAAAAGAATGAAGAAATATATAGTAGCAAATCTAAAGATGAATAAAAATTTTGATCAATTTGAAAATTATCTTGAAAATCTTAATTTAAAAAAAAATAATAATGAAATTATAATCTGTCCTTCAAATATTTTCTTAGAAAAAATTTATAAGAGAGATCTACCAATATCAATAGGTGCTCAGGATGTTGATCATAGAGTTGAAGGTGCAGCAACAGGTTCCACATCAGCTGCTCAAATAAAAAATATTTGTGATTATACTCTCGTAGGCCATTCTGAAAGAAGAGAAACTTTTTCAGAAAATAATTTTATGATAGGCGAAAAACTACTTAGGTGTTGGGAAAATAGTATTACTCCAATTTTGTGTGTAGGTGAAAACTTAGAAATACGTAAAAGTGGTATAAAAAATGTAGAAAATCATCTTTATTCACAAATTACTCAATCACTTAACGATAATTCTAAATTTGAAAAATTAATAATTGCATATGAGCCAATTTGGGCAATTGGAACAGGTTTGTCAGCTTCGATCAAAGAAGTTTCTGAAGTTTCTGAAATGCTAAAAAATAAACTTTTAGAAATATCAAATATAGAAATATCAATACTATATGGTGGCAGCGTTAATCTTTCTAACTATAAAGAATTATTGGCTGTTTCATCAATTTCAGGGTTACTTATAGGAAGTGCCAGCCTAGATCCAAAAGTTTTTTCAGAAATCAGTAATAATTCATAATGTCAAAGCATAAGATTATTGCAATTTTAGGACCAACTGCTTCTGGTAAATCTGATCTATCTCTAAAATTGGGGGAGAACTATAAGCTTCCAATTTTGAATTGTGATTCAAAGCTTTTTTATAAAGGTTTTGATATCGGAACAGCAAAACCAACTCAAAAAGAAAGAAATATGGTGTGTCACTATATGATTGATGTTCTTGAAGCAAATCAGACCAGTAACTTGAGATGGTTCCTAGATAAATCTAGAAAAGTTATTTCAGATTTATCTAGAAAAAATATAATTCCAATACTTACAGGAGGAACAGGCCAATATTTGTGGGGCTTAATTGAAGGATGGGATCCTCCAGAAGTTAAACCAAATGAAAAATTAAGGGAAAAACTGAATAAAGAGATATATGACTTAGGCATTGATGAAGTTGTTCAAAATTACTCAAAAATTTATGATTTAGACAAAAATTTGGATCTACATAATCCTATTAGACTGATACGAATTATAGAGAGAATTGAGGCTGGATATTTAGAAGAAACAGATAGAAAAATTAAAAATTTTATAATTGATCCATTGATAATTGGTATAAATATCGAAAGAAGTAAGAGTGATCAACTAATTATGTTAAGAATAAAAAAAATGTTAGAAAACGGATGGATAAATGAGGTTAAATCATTACTTGATTCAGGAATAAAAATTGATTCTGCTCCAATGAGATCTATTGGATATAGAGAAGTTGCAGAATATATTAATAATAATCTTTCAAAAGACGAATTGGAAGAAAAAATTTATACATCAACTAGAAAGCTAATGAGACATCAAGATAATTGGTTTAAGAAATCTGATAAAAGAATTAAATGGATAAATTTTTCAAACTCATTTTCAGAAGCAGATATTATAATAAAAGAATGGTTAGAAAATTAAGGAGAATTGATGTTACCATTTGTAAAATTACAAGGTGCTGGGAATGANTATATTGCCATTGATGGTAGAAATAAGAATTATGATTGGAATCAATTATCTATTGATATGAGNAAACCTGCTTTTGGGGTTGGGTCNGATGGAATTGTNGTAGTATTCGATAGTGATGTTGCAGATACAAGAATGAGAATTTATAATCCTGATGGTTCTGAAGCTGAAATAAGTGGAAACGGTATAAGATTATTTACAAAGTTTGTTGTAGACCAAGGGATCGTTTCTCCAAAAGATGGAATATTAAAAATTGAAACAGGAGATGGTGTAAAGACAGTATACCCATCTATAACTGAAAATAAAGTTGTTTCATCAAAAGTAGAAATGGGAATTCCAAACTTTATATCTAGTAAAATNCCTATCTCTGTACCAGGAATTAATGATAATGATAAGCCTAAGTTTCAAATGGAAATTCTAGGTCATAAACTCGATATCACATGTCTTTCTNTNGGCAATCCGCATGCTGTATGTATAATGGATCAAAATGTAGATGATTTTCCATTAGTTGAAGTTGGAACTTTAGTTGAAAAACATGAATATTTTCCTAATAGAATTAATTTTGAAATAGTAAATATAATTTCAAGAGATAAAATAAGAGCAAGAATATTCGAAAGAGGAGCAGGGGAAACCTTATCTTCTGGTACAGGTAGTACTGCTTCTGCAAGTGCAAGTAGATATAATGGTTTTGTTGATGATCATGTTGAAGTTGTANTGGATGGAGGAAATTTAGATATTTCCTGGGATAAAAATAATATGGCTATGTTAGAGGGCCCTTCAGAGGAGGTCTATTCTGGTGTTTGGCCAAGATAAAATTATAGGAGTATACATATGAAATTTGCAAAAAGAGTNCAAGATTTACCTCCNTACTTATTTGTAGGTATATCAAGAGCTATNGCAAAGAAAAAAGAACAAGGAATTGATGTGATTTCTTTTGGAATNGGNGACCCTGATATTCCGACACCTTCTTCAGTTATAGAAAGACTGAAAACTGCTTCTGATAATCCTGTTCATCATAGATATCCGGAATCAGAAGGATTACCAGAGTTTAGACAGGCAGTCGCAGAATTTTATTCTAGAAGATTTGGTGTAAATCTAGATTACAAAACTGAAGTAATAAATCTTATAGGAGCTAAAGAAGGAATTGCACATGCTCCATTATGCTTTATAGATCCTGGAGATATAGCTCTCGTCCCAAATCCTGCTTATCCAGTTTATGAGATAGGAACAATGTTTGCTGGTGGAGAAACTGTTTTTATTGATCTTTTAGAAAAAAATGATTTCTTGATCGATTTCTCTAATATTGATACTGAAACTGCAAAAAAGGCTAAAATGCTTTGGATAAATTATCCAAATAATCCTACAGGTGCTGTAGCTAACTTGGATTTTTATAAAGAAGCTGTTGAATTTTGTAAGAATTTTGACATTGCCTTAATGCATGATGCTTGCTACACAGAAGTTACTTTTGATGATTATGTTGCTCCAAGCTTACTTGAAGTTCCTGGAGCAAAAGATATATCTATAGAGTTTCATTCACTTTCGAAAACAGCAAATATGACAGGATGGAGAGTAGGTAGTGCAGCAGGGAATCCTGATTTAATTAATGCATTAATGAGAGTAAAATCAAATATTGATTCTGGTTTGTCTCAAGCAATACAAGAAATGGGAATTGAAGCTTTATCTTTATCAAATGAATGGTTAGATTCTAACAATAATATTTATAAAAATAGAAGAGATAAAGTTGTAGCTACTTTGCAAGAAATTGGATTAGACGCAAAAGCCCCAAATGCAACATTATATATTTGGACTAGGGTTCCTGAAGGATATACTTCTGCATCATTTACAGAAAAATTACTTGAAGAAGTAAATGTTGTTGTTACTCCAGGAAGTGGATATGGAACAGCAGGAGAAGGTTTTATTAGGCTTTCTCTGACNATNCCTGATGATCAAATAGATGAAGGATTAAAAAGATTGTCAAAATTCACTCTTAAATAATTTGGGATTATATAAAACAGATACTAAAAAAGAACGGGCATTGCTAATTGCTGCTCAAATTAAGGGTAAATCTTCGTCTAAAAAAGCTAAAGAATCTTTAGTTGAGCTGTCCAATTTATCNGAGTCTGCTGGAGCTAAACCTGTTAAAGCTTTCTACCAAATGTTGAATAGGCCGCAGAATACCTANATAGGATCAGGAAAAATTATTGAAATAAAAAACTTTATNAAAAAGCTNGATATAGATGTTTGNATTTTTGATGATGAATTAAATCCAAGTACGCAAAAAGAACTTGAAAACAGACTAGGCATAAAGGTAATTGATAGAACAGCACTAATTTTAGATATTTTTTCAAATAGAGCTCAAACTCACGAGGGAAAATTACAAGTCGAGCTTGCACAATCAGAATATTTAATGCCAAGACTTGCTGGACAATGGAGTCATCTTGAAAGACTTGGAGGTGGAATCGGAACGCGAGGGCCAGGAGAAACTCAGATTGAAACAGATAGAAGGTTAGTTAGAGAAAAAATAAAAAGAGTAAAGTCTTCTATGAAAAAAATAGAAAGAAATAGGAGTTCTCAAAGAAATAAAAGAACAAATAATAGAACTATAAACTTTTCATTAGTAGGTTATACCAACTCTGGNAAAAGTCTTTTGTTTAACAATTTAGTAAAAAGCAAAATACTGTCAAAAAATCAGCTTTTTTCTACTCTTGATACAACTACAAGAAAGATATTTTTAGATCAAAATATTTCTTCAACAATTTCAGATACCGTAGGCTTTATAAACAAGTTACCTACAATTTTAGTAGAATCATTCAAATCTACTTTAGAAGAAGCTATTAATGCAGATATCTTACTTCATGTCATAGATTATTCAAATGATGATTACGAAGAAAAAATACAAACAGTAGATACAATATTGGAGGATTTAGGATTATCAGATGTTCCNAAACTTCTTATNAAGAATAAGGTAGACATAATAGATCACGAAATAAAAAAATTAAATCTAAATAACAGCTACATATCCCAAGTGACAACTTCAGCAAAGGAAGGTACAGGTTTAAGGGAACTTAGAAATCAATTATCTAATATAGCCTGCGATTTAATGAGAAAAAAAGAAAAGATCTATATTTACCAGTAGAACACTAGATTCAATATAATATATTATTGCGCACTATATTAGTTATGTAAAAAATAAGTACAAAAAGAGTACTCTGTAGATTATTGATTGGAAAATGGATTGTATAGAATTCTAGATATGATTGTATTGGCTGATACAGTAAGTTCCTTGATAGCTTTTACAAACGGACCTCTAATCTTCATCATTGTTTCATAATTTTCTTCATTTTCTCCTAATTTAGTTTTGGGGATTCTTACCATAACTAAGTCTTGATCAAAGCTTCTTCCTATAGATACTCCTGGTTTTCTTTCTGATAAAGAATTTTTTCTAAAATCTAATATTGTATTCAATAATTCGTCTCTGTATCCTCTTTTAGCTTTTATCATAGTAAACTCTAAATATTTTGCTTCAGCTCTTGTGATACCTTCAGGTTGAACAATAAGTTCTGATAATTGTGCAGATGTATTATTGCATAACCCTCCAATTTTTCTGAATAATTGGACCTTATCATCTGAATCAAAGAATTCATCCTCATATTTTTCAAGTGAAGTTAAGTCATCAAACCATCTTAATGAACTTACTGAGTGAGGATTAGGACCACTAAAAAGATTCACAATTAGCATTGCTTTTGGATCAAGTTCAACAAGTAGAGGGAACAATTCTCCTGAACTTCCAGATTTATAATTATATCTTTCCATAGAAACAAAACTCATATTTTTCACCTTTCATTTTTTTTTATGATAGATGATTTACCTAAAAGTTTAATTATTTGTCTCTATTGTNTAAAATTTATAAAAATTTAAAATTATTAATTTTTTATTCTATTTTTTTTATCCATANAGCTAATAAAAATGGCAGAGTAAAAAATTCTTTTTAGACATAAATTATCATTCTCCAGTAGTTGGATCACTGATACCTTTTATCTCTTCTATTTTATCTGCTGGTGCTCCTAATCTTTTTGCGTGCTCTAGAACAAGATCTGGACTATCTGCAATATAAACACAGTAGATTTTGTCCTGTGTAGAGTAACTATGTTGCCAATGAATGTTTTTACCTTCATCATTCATNTCTTTTAGGACTTTGTTTGAATTTACTGCTCCAGAATTATCTTTTCTATCCCCTGCTCCNGGTATGTTTCTNTCAATAATATACTTTGGCATTTTTTTACCTCCAATTTGTAACGTTATCTAACTTATGAATAATAGATGCATAGAATATACTTTAAATATAATACANAAAAAATATGAANAAATACTCATCNAAACAAAAAAATATATTTATATTAGNAATATTTTCNATAGTTTTTTTTATTTTAGGCTATTTGATAAGTTTCATCTTTTCAGATACTGAAAACTCAGTTAANGAAATTGTTTATGANAAAATATCTAGNCCACAAGCAGTTCCAGAAAATTTAGAAACTTTATGGGAAGCCTATAATTTCATTAATGATGAATATTATGATCGNAGCAAAATTGATGATGTGAAAATGAATGATGAAACAATTAAGTCTCTGATAAAGACTTTAGATGATAAGCATTCAACATATGTCTCTCCAGAAAAATGGCAAATTACAAGTACAGACTTAACGGGATCATATCAAGGAATAGGTGCTTATGTAGATATGGCTAATGATCAATCTTCAGTGGTAATAGTTTCTCCAATTTCAGGT
>NZTZ01000034.1 GCA_002703265.1 Chloroflexota bacterium | reverse complement strand
GAGATTTATCCAATGGTAACTCAAAATACAAATAATATTTTTCATAAAAGAATGAACCAAAAAATAATAGATAGAGTCAGAAATATTGCNATTAGTGCAGCTGAACAGTGCGGNAACGATTTTATNCCTNANATTCANNCTCCAATANAGNTAGAANAAATANTAAATNTTAATGATNAAGAAACAAAATTTATACTTTATTATGAAAAAGCTAAATTNGATAGNAAAATAGATATAAAAATNACAGACTATAAAAAGNTNNTAATTTTGATTGGACCTGAAGGAGGTTTTACTGAATCTGAATATTCTCAAATCAATCAGAAAAGTTTAGTNTTAAGTCTTGGAGAAAATATCCTAAGAACTGAAACAGCATCAATATGTGCAGTTCATGAAGTAAATCGATTGATTAGATCTACTCTCTAGAGTAATCTCTATCCATTAGATCTTTTATACCTATTTTAGGATCTTTAGATTCAAATAAAACTTTATAAATCTCACTAATAATAGGAGTTTCTATATCTTTTCTACTTAATAAATTCTTAATGATTTTTGTTGAATTTATACCTTCAATAATTCCATTGATTTTTTTTTGAGCACTAGATATATTATGGCCTTTAGCAATAAGTACCCCTAACTGATTATTTCTACTTTTTCCATTGAAACATGTAGTAATTAAGTCTCCCAATCCAGAGTTGCCAAATGTTGAAGATTCCTTTCCTCCAAAAAATAGAATTACTTTATTCATTTCAAATAAGCTACGTGTTATATATGATGCCATAGCATTAGTTCCAAAATTGTATTGTTGGATAATTCCAGCGCCTATTGCAAATATATTTTTTAATACTCCTCCAACTTCTATTCCTCTGAGATCATTTGAGCTATATGCTCTAAAATTATTAGTATTAAAAATTTCTCTGATAATTTCTTCATATTNTTTATTGATTCCAATTACTGTTGTGGCAGGTAATCCATCNTATATTTCTGAAGAAATATTTGGCCCAGAAATTACTCCAAGATTTTTTTTATTTATTTTTGTTTTCTCTAAAATATAATCTGAAATAAGTTTCTTTGATTTATATTCAAATCCCTTAATTGCACTTATTATTATTTTTTCATTTGTTATAAAATNTTNAATANAATTTAAGTTTTCTCTTATAGATNCACTTGGTACTGCAAGAATAATAATATCTGAATCNAAGATCTCCTCTTCATAATTATTAGAAATNCTTATANTATTTTTTAATTTATAAATTTTGTCTCTTTTGATATNTTTTTCTTTTTGAANTCTTCTTGTTTCNATATNATTTCTTGTNAGNATTACTATATCTTTTATGTTNTCAGAAAGAATATTTGCTAGAGTAATTCCCCANGAAGTNGCTCCTAATATTGANATTTTATTTATATTTTTTTTCATGAAAAAATCTTATTCTCTTTTTTTTGAATTAATCTAATAATATTNTGTTTNTGTTTATAAATTATTAATAAAGGTACGAATAAAATCATCAAAGATTCTGAAGGTAATAGTTCTAAAGCTACAAATAAAATTATCAGAAAAATTGATATTATACATCCTANAATTGCCCCTAATGATACATACCTTGTTTTATAAATTATTGGNAGAGCAATTGGAATTCCTAGTNCTATATATGGTAGTAAAACTACAACACTTCCAAAACCTGTTGCTACTCCTTTTCCNCCCTTAAATTTATGAAAAACAGGATAACAATGACCAAGTACTAAAAATATACAACTCATAACACCAAATATGTTTTCTTCTGTAAATATTTCTATAAATAGAATTGGTAAAAATCCCTTAAATATATCTAAAACAAGTACGAAAATTCCAGGTTTTAACCCAATAGTTCTTTGAATATTAGTAGCTCCAGAACTTTTTGAACCAAATTGTCTGACATCAGTTTTATAAATAATTTTTCCTATTAAAATNCCTGATTGTATTGATCCAATTANGTAAGAAATAATAATAATTAATAGTATANTCATCTATTTCTAGCTTTCACAAACTTAAAACTTATCGGNCAACCAGAAAAATCAAANTTNTCTCTGATTTGATTTTCAAGATATCTTTTATAGCTAAANTGAATNAAGTCATANTTTAGTGATTCAAACTTAAATCCAGGAGGACCTGTTTTGTATTGCGATATTGAAAATATTTGAGGGCTTTTATTTCCTTTTGATGCAGGCTGTTTTTTTGAAATTGCGTCTATAAAGCAGCTATTTAATTCTCTTTGAGAAATTCTTTTGGTTGAATTTTCAAAAACTCGAATAGCTTCTGGAATTATTTTTTCTATATTGTATTTATCAAGAGCTGAAGTTAGAAGGATTGGAATATTTGGAATATGATTAAATTTTTCTTCAATTATTTTAATAATCTCATCTTTTTTACTTTTATCCACTAAATCATATTTATTCATTACTACTATGCACGGTCTCATTAAATCTTTAATGAAACCTGAAATATGAAGATCCTGAGATGTAATCATATCCTCGGTGCTTGTAACTAGTATACAAACATCGGCTCTTTCAATTGACCTTATACTTCTTATTGAGGAATATTTTTCGATACCTTGTTCTATTTTTCCTCTCCTTCTTAAACCAGCGGTATCTATGAATTTGATACTTTTATTTTGATATTTAGTAGAGAAATCTATACTATCTCTAGTAGTCCCTGGAATATCACTAACTATTGACCTATTAGATTCTGTAAGTAAATTAAAAATACTAGATTTTCCTACATTTGGATGTCCTACAATAGATAGTTTTATTTCATTGTTATTTGTAGGAGAATTGGCGAAATCATTATCTAGAACTTTTTCTAAAAGTTCTACGATACCTCTATTATGATATGCACTAATTTTTACACTATCAAATTCAGTAAAACCCAAAAAGTCAAAGGAATTATATTCTTCTGAAACAAGGTCTAACTTATTTATAGCAATAATTGCATTCTTATTATTTTTTCTTAATAACTCTAATACTTCTTGATCTAATGGGTTTATTCCTTCTCTTCCATCAACCATAAAGATTAATTTATCACTTTCCTTAATAGCATTTAATGCTTGATCGGTAATAGAGCTTTGAAAATCTTCTTCAGAATTTGTGTCTATTCCCCCAGTGTCAATAAGTATAAAATTTTTATCTTTCCACAAAGCGTTAGTAGAAATTCTATCTCTAGTGGTCCCTGAGATATTTGAGACTATAGAAATTCTTTCACCAGCTATTCTATTAAAAAGAGTAGATTTCCCTACGTTAGGTCTTCCGATTATTGAAACAATCATTTGATANAGTTTTTCTTTTTATTATTACATAAATTAGAAAATGTAATCNATCAGTGCAGTTTGCGCCCATAAACGATTTTCAGATTGATCAAAAACNATNGATCTTGAATCATANAGTAGCCCNTCTTCTATTTCTTCTCCAGGATGAGCAGGAAGATCNTGCATAAACTTGACTTGTTTTTTTGATTTATNNAGCAANTCTTTAGTAATTTGAAAACCTTCAAAAGCTATGAGTCTTTTTTTTGATTCATCTTCTTGNCCCATACTAGTCCAAACATCTGTNTATACTATGTCAGAATTAATTATTGGGTCTTCTGGATTATTNTATTTGTTNATTTCACCACCATTNATTCCTGATAGAAANTTAGAAGTTTTTTNATCAAATTCATAACCTTTTGGAGATACTATATTGAAGTTNCCTCCTAAAGAAATAACGGCGAAAGCCAAACTCTTAGCAACATTATTACTATCTCCAATAAAAGTAATATTTTTATTNNNTAATGTTCCTAAATGTTCATATATTGTCATAACATCTGCNAGAGCCTGACAAGGATGTTCATCATCTGTTAGGGCATTTATTACTGGTATTTTTGAATAGTTTTCAAATAGTTCTATTTTTTCTTGTTCAAAAGTTCTAATTATCGCAAGATCTGCCATTCTACTAACAACACTTGAGACATCAGGTATTGGCTCTCTACCACCCATGCCAACTTCTTCGGGAGAAAAATAAATAGCGTTTCCTCCTAATTTTTGAACTCCAATAATAAATGAAAGTTTAGTTCTCAAGGAAGGTTTATCGAACAGTAGAACAGCAGTTTTACTACTTAATGAATCAGATTTTTTACCATTCTTAAACTCTATTCCAAGTTTTATTATTTTTTCTAAATCTTCTTTAGTGCAATCACTTATCTTTATAAGATTTTGTAACATTATGCTGGTCTAAAAACTGGTAAATTTTGTCCGTCTGCATCTATAAAATCCACAACAAGATCCATACCAATTTTTAGATTTTCTGGTTCTGGATCTATTCCTATGATTCTTGTAGGCATATTTACACCTTCTTCTAATGTAACAATCGCTGCTATATATGGTACTTCTTCAACAAATGTAGGGTGAGGCGCCTGATGAACTATTGTAAAAGTATACAATTTAGCCTTACCTGATGCTTCTATCCATTCTACATCTCTGCTTCCATCTTTAGTCGAAACTGCACGAGGATAAAATTGTACATGATCTCCAAATTTTTGAAGAAGTAACTTTTTTTCATTTGCACCTTCCCAGTATCTATCAGATTCAGGTTGTGGAATAGGTTTTATTTTGTCCATTTTTTTCTCCTATATCTAATTGTTTGATGTTAGTAAAACTGTACCTGTACTAGATAGTAAACCTCCAGTACCATGAGCGAGAGCAACATCACAATTATCTAATTGTCTTTCTCCTGTTTCACCTCTAAGTTGTCTAACAGCTTCTATAACTGTAAAAATCCCATACATTCCTGGATGCGTGTAGGATAATCCTCCACCAGAAGTATTTAATGGAAAGGAACCTCCGGGAGCAGTAACTTGATTTGCTACAAAATCAGGTCCTTCTCCTGGACCACAAAATCCTAAACTCTCTAAAGTAACTAATACAGTATAAGTAAAAGAATCATAAATCATAGCCAAGTCAATATCTTTGTAATCNAGACCAGCCATCTCAAGTGCTCTAGGTCCTGTATGNCTNCCATAAGTTCTTGTTAANTCAGGCATTTGAGAAATTAGGCTTCCATGATCATGCCCTTCACCAGCTCCTAATATTTTTATAGGAGTTTTTTTTGTATCTTTTGCTTTTTCCATTGAGGTTACAACTATTGCTGCTCCAGCATCAGTCACTAGACAACAATCTAGTAGGTGAAAAGGCCATGAAACCCATCTAGAGTCATGATAGTCATCAAATGNCATAGGTTTATCATAGAAGTAAGCTTTTTCATTCATATTAGCCCATTTTCTTGTNGAAACAGCTATTTCAGCTAAAGCTTGNCTAGTTCTNTCTTCACCATACATTTCCATATATTTTCTAGCNGCCATTGCATAATTAATTGGNGGTCCCATNATGCCATAAGGAGAAGTATATTGATCTGCAGGCATTCCTCCNCCACTNCTATTNCTTGCTCTATCACTTCTTCCACTTTGACCATGAGTTATAAGNGCAACTTCACAGTANCCNGCATTTATTGCAGCTAANGCGTGNGCTAGATGAATAACGAATGAAGATCCTCCNACAATNGTAGAATCTGTATANTTNGGTTCTATTCCNAAATATTCNCCTAGATCATANGTTGAGTATCCTGCNGTAAATAAACCATCAACATCNGAAATACTTAATCCNGCATCTNCAAGTGCATTATGAGCNGCTTGAGCATGATGNCCCAANGGAGAGATTTCAGGGACTTTACCTATTTTGTCTGATTCAGCAACCCCAACAATTGCTGCCTTTCCAGAAAGAGATTTTCTTAAAGCTTTCATTTTTTACCCTTTAAATATATTTTGGTTTTCTATCTTGAGTAAAATGATAGCAATTAATAATATTTTTTCTACTTAAGCGGTGAGTAATCTGTTGGATTTAAGAGTTGATTATGAACATTTTTTACAATTATTCCATCTCTATGAGACTCTTCAACTACTTTTTCCCACTCAGGATCATTTCTAAAGTTTTTCCAAGACTCAACCCTAGCATCATGAGAAGGATAAGACAACAGGTAAGTTAGAGTATTGTTACTTGGCCCCACATCATTTACCCAATAACCAACATTAGTAATTCCATGTTTTTCGAAAAGTTTTAGAGTGTGGTTTCTAAATCTTGAGTTTAAGTTTTCTAATTTTCCAGCAAAGCATTCATAAATTCTTAGCTCATAAATCATTATTTAATTCCCTTCAAAGTTTTTGTTTTGTTTGACAATAAATACATCATGATTATCCTTAGTGCATGATTTTGAATCCATAAGCATCACCAGATAAGTTCCAACTGGAAGATTATAACTTATTAAGTTGGGATGATCATTTTGGTTTTGAACAGAAGACTCAGGTGTCAAGCCGTAGTTAAAGTTTATTGGAATCCACTCTAATACTTGTTTCCCTTGTCTAAGAGCATCAACTCCTTCACAAAAATCTACTGTCTTTGCTTCATTAATAATTTGGTTAGAAACCATTATAAAGCTCATTGAGACTGAATCATCAGAGGTATTTCTGTATATGACCATAAACTCACCCTGATCAAATTCATTAACTGGGAATTCAATTTTCTCTTTAGTTACTGAGGGTTCAATAATTTTAGACTCAGCATCACCACAAGAAAATACTAATAATATTAAAGAAACTAATAAAAAATATTTTTTCAAAATAATCCTCCAAGAATAATGGTCGGGGCAGCAGGATTTGAACCTACGACCTCCCGGCCCCCAGCCGGACGCGCTACCAAGCTACGCCATGCCCCGCAAAAAAAATTTTGCAATATAATATAGATAGAATACAATATTATAAACTTTCTCACATTATAAAAAATATGCAATTAAAAGAACTTCTCGAAGAGGCCTCAAAATTAAGAAATCTTATCTCTGATATTTTGGGGAAAGTTTGACCAAGAAAAATTAGAAAAAGAAATTATTGAACTTGAAAAAAAAAGTTCAGATAAAAACTTATGGAATGATACTATAAAGGCTCAATCATTTCTAAAGGATCTAAAATCAAAAAAAGATAAACTGGATCAATTTAAATTTCTTGAAAATAAATCAAATGAAATAGTAGAATTATGCGAGATTTCAGTAGATCTCGATGATGACTCTGGAGTTCAAACAATCAACTCTGACTTGAATCTACTTGATAAAATATATAAAAAATTATCTCTGTCGTTAAAATTAAATGGAGAATTTGATTCTAGAAATGCAATTATAGGGATAAAGCAAGGAGCAGGAGGCGTTGACTCACAAGACTGGGCAGATATTCTTTTTAGAATGTATAAAAGATGGGCAGAGATTCGTAATTTCAATTTTGAAATAATTGATTATTCACCTGGAGACGAAGCAGGTATAAAATCAGTTGTAATAAGAATAGAGGGAGAAAATGCTTATGGGTTGCTTCAATCAGAAAAAGGAGCACATAGATTAGTTAGAATTTCTCCTTTTGATACAGGAAACAGAAGGCATACATCATTCTCTTTAGTTGAAGTTATGCCTGAATTGGAAAACGATGAAGAGATAAAAATAGATAATAATGATTTACGTATAGATGTTTTTAAGGCAGGGGGAGCAGGAGGACAAAGCGTTCAAAAAAATTCTACTGCTGTAAGAATAACTCACATACCCTCAAAAATTTCTGTTTCAGTTCAAAATGAAAGATCTCAACTTATGAATAAGCAGCTTGCAATGAAAATCTTGCAAGGAAGATTAAAAGAAATTGAAATACTAGAAAATAAAAAAAGAGATGCTGAAATTAAGGGTGAACATATCTCTGCTGATTTTGGATCTCAAATTAGATCTTATGTGATGCATCCTTATAAAATGGTGAAAGATCATAGAACTAATTTTGAGACTTCGGATATAGATAAAGTTTTAGATGGAAATATTGATGAATTTATTGAAGACTTTTTAATAAGTAATATTCGTAAATAATTTCTTCATAATTTCTTCATAAAGATATAATAATATTTAACTATCTTACAAATATATAGGTGATTAATCATATGACAAAAATAAAAATGTTTTCGCTTTCTTTAGTTGCTTTTGCAATTATTTCATGTGGTGGAGATACAACTGAAACGAATACTAAAACAGTGGGAAAAAATTCAAATGTTGCTCCTGGGTTGGAAAGTAATACTTCAAGTGAGTCTTCCTCGGCTAAAGATAATATATTTAGATTAAATTTTTCTGACCCCCCTACATTTGACCCAGCTCTCGTTACTGATACTACTTCAGCTTCAATCATTGTTGAAATTTTTTCAGGATTAGTAACTCTAAACAAGGAACTTGATATTATTCCTGATTTAGCTGAATCTTGGGATATCTCTGATGATGGTAGAATTTACACATTTAATCTTCGAGATGATATTAAATTTTCTAATGGAGATAAAGTAACAGCAAGTGATTTCAAGTGGTCAATAGAAAGAGCTGCTAACCCAGATACTGGTTCGATGAATGCAGAAGTTTACTTAGGAGATATTGTGGGAGTTACTGAAGTCATAGAAGCAGGAGGATCATTAACTGAGGTTAGTGGATTGAAGGTAATTGATGACAAAACATTAGAAATTACAATTGATGAACCGAAAACATACTTCCTAGCAAAATTAACATATCCAACTGCTTTTGTTCTGAGTGAAAAGTATGTAACACAACAAGGC
>NZTZ01000033.1 GCA_002703265.1 Chloroflexota bacterium | reverse complement strand
CACCTACAGCTTTAAACCTTTGGTTGAGTCATAGAGACTTAAGTCAAATAGTAGAAAAAACTATAGAAGCTTCAAGTGAAATTAAGTATGAAACATTTTATGCCACATCTGATAATTTTTGGAAAATTTGGTCAATAGATAAAGCAAAAAAGATACTAAATTATAATCCTCAAGATTCTGCTCCAAAGAATTTTAAACTTAGAGAAATTAGAGATGCAGACAAGTAACCTGTAATTTATATTCAAATATATCTCTTAATGAAATATAATCTTCATTAAGAAAAAATTGTGATGAGGAAAAAATGGTACTATCTGACAAGGATATAAAAGAAGCAATAAAATCAGGTGTTATTGGAATTGATCCTTATTTTGAAAAAGATGTTCAACCTGCAAGTGTAGATCTTCATTTAGATGAGACTTTACTAATTTTCAATAACTCAAATGCCCCATACATTGATCTCAAAAAAGAACTTCCAGATTTAAATACAAAAGTACAAATACAAGGAGATGAACCATTCATTCTGCATCCAGGAGAATTTGTTCTAGGATCTACATTAGAAAAAATTACGATTCCAAATACAATGGTTGCAAGAATTGAAGGCAAAAGCTCATTAGGAAGATTAGGTCTATTGATTCATTCAACAGCTGGATTTGTTGATCCTGGATTTGATGGAAACTTAACTCTAGAGCTTGCAAATGTTTCAAGGCTACCAATAACTCTTTATTACGGCATGAGAATAGGTCAAATATCTTTTCAAAAAATGAACTCTGCAGCAGAAAAACCTTACGGATCTCCAGAGCTTTCAAGTAGATATCAAGGGCAAATAGACCCAACAGAGAGCAGAGTTTTTGAAGATTTTGAAAATCAAATTTCAAAAAAAAGTTAGATGGATGAAATTAAATTCCAAGAAAGAACTATAAATCTTGCTAAAAAATCGCAAGGAATGGTCGCTCCTAGACCAGCGGTTGGAGCTCTTTTAGTAAAAGATGGAAAGATAATATCAGAAGGTTATACAAAACCTCGTCCAGGACTTCATGCTGAAGCAGATGCAATTAATAATGCAAAAGAAGATATAAAAGGGTCTACTCTTTTTTGTACCTTAGAACCACATAATTTTACAACTCATGACACTCCGTGTACTGAAAAAATAATCAATTCAGGAATAACAAAAGTTTCATGTCCTAAAATTGACATCAATCCTAAAGTTAATGGAAAAGGATTCGAAGATTTGAAAAATAAAGGGATAATTGTAGAAANTAANTGGGGAGACGAGCAGGTAAAAGAAATTAATAATTTATACGAAGGATATGAATTTAATTTAAAGCATAATCGTCCCAGAGTATCTGCTAAATTTGCTATGACTCTAGATGGAAAAATTTCAACAAAAAACGGTGACTCTAAATGGATAACTTCAGATCAATCAAGAAATAAGGTTCATGAAATAAGATACTTGTCTGATGCAATTATCACAGGAATAAATACTATTATTGAAGACAATGCCATCTTAACTGCAAGAGAAAAAAATAAGCCCACAGGAAAGCCTAAATATAGGGTCATACTTGATAATAATTCTAAACTAAATGAGTCTTATAAGATTTTTAGAGATGAGAGCCTTGGAGAGGTAATATGGTTTACTTCAAAGGATTCTTCACCAAAAAAAATCCCTCAGCATATTTCTCATAAAAGCTCAAAGTATGCAAAAATTGATCCCAAAGAAGTATTAGAGCATCTNGGAGAAATTGGTTGCTTAGATATCTTAATAGAATCTGGTGGTACATTGCTCGGTTCTTTTTTTGATCAGAAAATTGTAGATAAAGTATATGCTTTTATCGCACCCACAATTTTTGGAGGGCAAACTGCACCTTCTCCAGTTGAAGGTAAAGGTATTGATAAAATCATAGACAGAATAAACTTAAAAAATGTATCCATTGAATCTATTGAAGAGGATATACTAATAACAGGAATAATAAATTAGATATGTTTACTGGAATAGTTGAAGAAGTAGGAAAAGTTAATACATTTAATGATTTCACATTAATAGTTGAATGTAAAAAAATTCTAGAGGGAATCAAAATAGGNGACTCTATTTCTACGTCAGGNATATGNNTAACTGTTACAAATTTNGAAGNAAATAAAATAAGTTTTGATTTGTCAGAAGAAACTATAAATAAATCTATTTTTGGAAAAGAACAAGAAATAACTCATGTTAATTTAGAAAGATCTGCAACACTNGAAACTCGTATTGGAGGNCACCTAGTNGAAGGACATGTTGAAGAAACTGGTATTTGCAGAGAAATTGAAAAATTNAGNGAAAGCACGATTATAACTTTTGAAGTAAATAAAAATTTACTAGAAAATATCATTGAAAAAGGATACGTTGCGATNGATGGAACTAGCTTAACTGTGAANAAAATTTATGACAATACATTCCAAGTATCTATTATCCCTCACACATTAAATGAAACAACTTTTAAGAATCTCAAAATAAATCAATATGTTAATGTAGAAACTGATGTAAATGCAAGATACATTAAAAAATACGTAGAAGACATAATCAAAAGAAAAAGCTTATGAACTCAGAATTAAATACTCAAGGCCCAACAGAAAAACAGATGAAATCTGTAGAAAAAGCAATAGAATATTTCAAGAATGGGAAGATGGTAATTATTGTAGATGATGAGGGTAGAGAAAATGAAGGAGATATTGCTCTGCCAGCCCAAGATTGTAAACCAGAAGACATTAATTTTATGGCTACAATTGCAAGAGGACTTATATGTACACCTCTTGATGGCAGCATAATAGATAAATTAGATCTTGAACCAATGGTTACTCAAAATACTGAATCTATGGGGACGGCATTTACAGTTTCTGTTGATGCATCAAATGATATTGAGTCAGGAATATCTGCCAAGGATAGAGCTAATACAGTAGAAAAACTTTCAAACCCAAAATCTGAAAAAACTGACTTTGTGAAACCAGGACATATATTTCCACTAAGATATCAAAAAGGTGGGGTTTTAGTTAGAGCAGGACACACTGAAGGTTCTGTTGATCTTGTTAAGCTCTCAGGGAAAAGACCTGCTGCTGTTATTTGTGAAGTCATGAACGAGGATGGAACAATGGCAAGAGGAGATGACTTAANGGTAATATCAGAAAAATATAATATGCCNATTGTGTCTATAGAGGATATTATCGCTTANAGAATAGCTAAAGAAAATTTAGTAGAAAAAATTGCAGAGGCTAACCTCCCTACTAAATACGGTGATTTCAAAATAGTTGGCTTCAAATCTAAGGTTGATAAATCTGAACCAATTGCATTAATTAAAGGTGAAATAAAGGATAATAAACCAGTTATGGTNAGAGTTCACTCAGAATGNACTACAAGCGATATACTTGATTCAATTAGATGTGATTGTGGAGATCAGTTAGATATGGCTCTTGAAAAAATATCTAAATCTGACTCTGGAGTATTTGTCTATATGAGACAAGAAGGTAGAGGTATAGGCTTACTAAATAAAATCAGGGCGTATAATCTTCAAGATGAAGGATTAGACACAGTTGATGCAAATTTATCTTTAGGTTTTCCCATGGACTTAAGGACTTATGGAATTGGTGCACAAATATTAAGAACTTTGGGTATAAAGAAATTTGATCTTCTAACTAATAATCCAAGAAAAGTTATAGGACTTGAAGGTTTTGGTTTAGAAATAAATTCAACTATAAATCTTAGTCCTGAAAAAAGGCCTCAAAATAAAAAATATTTAGAAACAAAAAAAACAAGAATGGGGCATAATATTGAGTAAACTAAGTGGNGAAATTGGAGTTCTTGATAAAGATCCTTCAAAAATAAACGTTGCNTTAGTTAAGGCAAAATTTAATTACGATATTACAGAAGAAATGGAAACATTAGCAATAAAGAGGTTGAAGGAACTTGGGGTGAAGAATATTTCAAGTTATGAAGTTCCAGGGTCTTATGAATTACCTTATGCTTGNAAAAAAATATCTGATAATTATGATGCAATAATAGCAATTGGATGTATTATCAGAGGAGAAACAGATCATTATAANTTCATTGCTGAAAACTCAAGTTTTGGAATNCAAAAAGTTTCAATAGAACAAGAAATTCCTATCATTTTTGGAATTCTTACTGTTGAAAATCATAGTCAAGCAAAATCTAGAATATCTAATGCTGTCTCATATGCAGAAAATGCTGTAGAAATGGCCTGTAACTTCTAAATAAGACCAACTTCTTTAGCTCTAGTTATCAATTCTTTTACTTCATTGTCTAATAATCTCCTATTAGGTTGAATAGATCTCCCACAATCAATCTCTAAAATTTCTGACAAAAGATTTTTTGATGCATCTGCAGCAGAATTATAAGATTTTAGTACGCTAACTTTCTTAGTAACTTCTTTTTGTTTTTCTTGAGCAAGATCAATATCTCCAGCTATCCATGCTTGATACAAAGCATTGTAAACTGCTGGGATAATTGACAAAGGAGCATCTACAGTACCTACTGCACCTAAGGTTAATGAAGGTAGAGGTAGAAAACCATTCCCTGAGAAACATGCTAATCCCATATTCTTAAAAACAGGGATCATAGCTTGATTAGCGGCAGAATGTTTCAATCCTGCAACGTTCGGAATTTGATCTATAACTTTGTCCATAGATACTTGACCTGGCGCTGTTGCGTTTCCAGGGACAAATTCAACTCCTGTAATTTGAGGTAAGTTATAAACAAAAAAAGGTAAATTATCACAAGCGTCAGAAACTTCTTTATAAAAATCTAAAACACCTTGTTCATCTGTAGGATAAAGAAATGGGGGCAATAAACAGATAGAGTCACATCCAGCATCTTTAGCAGCCTTAGCTCCAGCTATAGAAAGTTCTGTAGTTATGCCACCAACATGCATTATGGTCTTAACCTTACCTTTACAAACATCTGCAGAAACTTCAGCTGTTTCTCTTCTCTGTCTCTCAGATAAGATTGGCCCTTCTCCAGTAGTACCTGCCAGCCAAAAACCACCAGCACCATTTTCAATGTTGTACTCAAGGATTGCCCTTAGGGCGTCTTCCTTGATACCTTCTCCATCAACAACCGGAGTAGGATTAGCAGGAAAAAAACCTTTATAATCTTCTAAATCTTTTGCTATCATATTGAAACCTCACTATTATTTAATAATAAATATAAAAAGGATTATACAATTGAGCAACCCTGTAGACAATTGGGAAATAAAAGATAACAAATTATATAGAAAATATGAGTTCAAAAGTTTTATGGATGCAATAAACTTTATTAACCAAGTGGCTGAAATTTCAGATGCCATGGATCATCATGCTGTAATAACAAACGTATACAATACTGTTGAATTTGAACTTTGGAGTCATGATCAAAACTCAATAACTGATAGTGACTATTCTTTGGCTGAGTCAATAGAAGCTTTGAAAGAGGAAACAAAATGAATTTTAGAATAGCAATTATAAAATGTTTCATGCTTTATGCAATTTTTTCTGGCAGAGCAAAAAGGGCTGAATTTTGGTGGTTTTTTCTTTTTTGTATGATAGTTGGATTAATGGGTTCAGTTATTGATGCAGCCCTTGGTCTTGATGCAGCAATCGGAGGAAACGGTGTATTTACTACATTGATTCAATTGGCTACATTTTTACCTAGTATAGCGGTTGGTTCACGAAGATTGCATGACACAAATAGATCTGGTTGGTGGCAACTTCTATGGATAGTAGTTTTTATAGGTTGGATACCTTTAATTATTTGGTTAGCTTCAACATCTAAAAATGAAAATAATAGGTTTGGGGATGAGCCTAAAGTTTAATTTATGAAAATTTCTCCAAAAAAGATAAAAGAGCTAGGAAATTCCTTAAAAAATTCTTATATCCCAAATAATATTCCAGGTTTTTCTGTATTGGTAAACCAAGATAGCAAAGAAATTTATTATTCTGAATCTGGTCTCATAGATGTAAATAGAAAAAGAAAAATAAATAGAGATTCAATTTTTAGAATTTATTCTATGACCAAACCAATAACAAGTATATCTATTATGATGTTACTAGAACAAGGTCTTATAAATATAAATGATGATGTTGAAAAATTTATTCCCGAGTGGGAAAACTTAAGTGTTTATCAATCAGGAAGCTTTGAGAACCTAATTACTGAACCACCAAAAAGAAAAATGAAAGTAAAAGATCTCTTAATGCATAGGTCTGGTTTGACATATGATTTTGAAGAGACTTCATTCGTTCAAAAAATATATCTAAAAGAAGAAATTAAGATAGCTAGATCAAAAGAAAAGCTTTCAGCTGATCAATACATTAAAAAGTTAGCTGATATACCTTTAGCTTTTTCCCCTGGAGAATACTTTAATTATTCAATTTCAACAGATATTTTGGGATTTATAATTGAGCGAATCACTGGAAAATCTCTTGAAGATTATTTCAAAGAAAAAATATTTGATCCACTAGGAATGAAAGATACTTTTTTTCAAATCCCAGAAAATAAAATTAGTAGATTAGCAAATTGTTATATATACGATCAAACTAATGATAGATATATTGTTGAGGATGATTTTGAAAAGAGTTCATATATAGAAAAACCTTCATGCTATTCAGGAGGAGGTGGATTATTATCTACAATTGATGATTATATGAAATTCTGTGAATTACTACAAAATAAAGGGACACTTAATGATGTAAATATTATTGGTTCACGTACAGCGAGTTTCATGATGTCTAATCATTTAGAAAAAGATATTGATTTGTACGATATTGCCAAAGGGAAATGGGGTACTAATATTGGTAAAGGAGTAGGATTTAGTCTTGGTGGCTCAATAGTAATAGACCCTATTAAGAATATGAGCTTAAGATCAAAAGATGAATTTTCATGGGGAGGCGCAGCCTCAACCCTTTTCTGGGTTGATCCTAGGGAAAAAATCAGTGTTGTTTTTATGACTCAAATGCTAGGCAACCCATTAAGTCAAAACTTAAGAGAAGACCTAAGAACTCTAGTTTATCAAGCACTAATATAAATGAAAAATATACTAGTTACTGGAGCCACGTCTGGNATAGGTTATGAAGTAATTAAACTTTTAGCAGAGAAAAAATATAACATAATCTTTTTTGCAAGAAATGATAAAAAATCATCACAATTAAATGATCTATTAAAACAAAGATATAATNTGTTGGGTCGTTATTATATCTGTGACTTCANTGATCTAAATACAGTGAAGAAAGCCACAGAAGAATTAATTAAGGATACTAAAAAAATAGATTGTATTATAAATAATGCCGGTAAGGTATATTTTTCTTATGATAAGACGAAAGACGGTATAGAAAGATCTTTTCAAATAAATTATTTATCTCATTTTTATATAACTGAAAAATTATTAGAAAAAAATATTTTAGATAAAAATTCCCAAATAATCAACGTGTCATCAGTGGCACACAATCCAAATTCTTCAATCAATAGCCTAGATTCAATAAAGTATAAAAAATTGGTTGGAAAAATGAATTTCAAAGATATAAATTATGAAAATGAAAAATTCAGAGGTTTTACAAGTTTATTCTATTCAAGGAGTAAAATGGCTCAAATAATGTGGTCATACTACAGATCAAAATCTCTTGATGAAATAAACATAAATTCAATTCATCCAGGATTATTAGGNAGTAATGTTATATTTGAAAATGGAATTTTTGGTAAATTACTTACTCCTCTATTTAAGCTGTTTTTTAGAAGCTCAAAAGAAGGCGCAAAAAATATTTTATATGTAATTGAAAAAGTTAATGATGAAAATCTTACTGGTAAATATTTTGACGAAAGAAAAATAAGTGATTCCCATGAATACTCATATAATGAAGAGGATCAAAAGGAACTTTTCGATCTTAGTAAAAAATTATTATTAGATAGAAAAATCTTCTAAACTATCTCTACTTTATTTTGTACAAAACCAACATTCTCAAGACCAATCTTTACAGTATCACCATCCTCTAATGGAATTATATCTCCATCTTTTCTTGCAATAGCAAAACCACCCGAATATTGAATCACTAAGTCGGGAGGTGAATCATGAGCTGTGGTAGCAGAAACAATATCATTTGGAGATAACTTGAAATCTGAAATTATTGACCCTTCAGCGATCAATTTATTATTTCTATACTGATTTATTTCTAATTTAAGTCTGATTGGCATAGAATTTTCTTCTTCATCTTCCATTGATAAAATACATGGTCCTATTGAGGCACACCCCTTGAACACTTTTGATGGAGAAACCCAAAATTGAGATTGAGCTCTTAAGTTCCCTGCAACCTCATTTCCTACAGAAATACCAACAAATTTTCCCTTATAAATTATAAATATAATTTCTCCTTCTGAAATAGTTTTTTCAGTATCTGATCTAACACCTATATTCTCATAAGGGCCAACTAATCTATTATTAGAACCTTTGTATAATAAAGTTGAAATATTTGGATTTTGAAATGGAATTAGAGAATCATCCGAAGATTCTCTAATTTGATCCTCAGTAAGTATCAATCGATTCCCAAAGCCTTCAGCCCACATTTCATCAGGTTCAATTGGCTTAATAATTCTTGCTGATCCTTTTTTATTCATAGAATCATCAATTAGTTTATTTAAATCAAATGTTCTACCCTGCTTAGATTTAAGTAAATCTTTAGTAATCTCGTCAACTTTCAATCCCGTAATATTACTTGTTTCAAGCAATGATTTATAATCCNAAACTAGATCATTGATACTAGTCAATGAGACGATTTCTTTTTCATTAGTTTGAACACAAAGATGTTTGTCCCCAAACTCTTCTAAAATTCTGTAATATTTCATAAAACCTCTAAAAATTCTATATCCTTTATGTGGATACAGATATTACAGTATAAGAATTATGAATAAAATTGAAGACAATTTAGAAAAGAATATCAAAAAAATCAATATTCCTTCAAAGAAAAATTATGTTTTTTCATTTGTTATATCTCTTTTTATAACGATAATAATCAATAATATTTTTTCTATTACAATAGGAAATATAATAGGTTGGATTTTTGACTCATCAATAGTTTATTCGATTTTTTTCTCACCAGTTTTCAAATCTATT
Source organism: Chloroflexota bacterium (assembly GCA_002703265.1). Taxonomy (GTDB): domain Bacteria; phylum Chloroflexota; class Dehalococcoidia; order Lucifugimonadales; family Lucifugimonadaceae; genus TMED-70. The sequence continues at coordinate 3,071 of NZTZ01000033.1, read as the reverse complement.
TCTCTTGCTTTTTGTTTTAGACTTTCTTATCAAAGATTTAATGAATTAAATTCTAAAAGAATAATTTATTGGTTATGGATGGTTGCTATTATTCATACAAATTACATAACTCTTAGAATAAATTATTCTGATGAAGGTAATTCATATAATGATTTTGAATTAATTATTAGAATCCTATTAGAAATTTTAGGTTATGTTTTCGCTATAAATTACCTCAATAAATTTTTTGATAAAAAAGAATAATTATGAATTATTTAANAAAAATAAAAGAAAGAATTAAAAAACATCCAATCTCAAGCTTTTTATTTTTTATATTATTTTTAGTAATAATTACATTAGCTGTCCCTTATTTAGAAACATCAGATAAAAATGTTGCTAATGAAGAATTATTAAACAGTATTTCAAATCCTCAAAATATCCCGCTTGAGTTTGTAAATATCACTGAAGATTTTTCTTCTGATCAATTAAACAATATAAAAAACTTAACTGAAAGATTTTCAATTGAGCAAATAATAGAACTTGAGAAAAGAATTGTAAGAGATAATTTTGAAAGACTTGATTTTACAGACATTGAAATAGACAAAGAAGATGAAGAGTTTTTATCAGGTTCTATAAGTGTTAAGAAAAAATATGAAGACCTAAATGCTGAATATGAGTTGCTACTAAGTGAATACAGTAAAATTGTTGAGAATGTAAAAGAAATTGAAAAAGAAAATTCTACTAGTCAATCAAAGACTGTTTCTTTAGCAATAGAAAATCAATCNCTAAATAACAAAATACAAGAATTTAAAACAAAAATTTCTGACTTAAATGATGAAAAAGNAANCATNCTTGAAGAAAATGACAGATCTATTAGTGATCTAAAATATGATCANAATAATCAAATTTCTANACTTAATGATGATTTGGATAATATGATTTTAGAGGTTAAGAATATAAGAGAATCTTATAAAACTGGGAACTCAATTTTAGACACAACGGTGAGGACTGGTCAATCTGCAAATTTTAAGTTTAATTGGGTTGAACTAGATAAAAAATCAGAAAATGATTCTAGGTATCTCAGAATAGACTTAAATAATTTATCAGATACAAATCCTTATAATTTCAGACTAATGAATTACCTTCCAACAGGAAGTATGATACCACTACTTACTGATGATACATTGGGATTNGTTTCTAAAACAAATGAAGATCAAGAGTTCTTTGTTGGTGATGTAGTTAGTTATGTCCCTACAAAATTTGATGCATCTCCTGGAGATATGGANGGCTGCGATATTTCATTAGAATTCATACTGAAAAAAAATTATAATCATATTTCGCATAGAATTATTGATAAAAGATGGGATGAAGAATTAGAGGAATGGAAGTATCTTCCAAAAGGTGATCAAAACGCACTACATGATGGGTGTTTTATAACTAGCAAAGAAATCAAGTATAAATTGGAAATGTTAATTAAAATCAAAAATTGAATTCTTTTATTCTAATTAATCTAGGCATAGTNTTTAGATATTAAGAATATAATAGAAAAGTATAAATTTTTGATTTGCCCATTCGTCTAGTGGTAGGACATCAGACTCTGAATCTGAGAACCCAGGTTCGAATCCTGGATGGGCAGCCAATGATATATGCCCCGTTGGTGTAGTGGCCTAACACGCCGCCCTCTCAAGGCGGAGATCACGAGTTCGAATCTCGTACGGGGTACCATTTCAGTTTTGANTTTAATTTCTTTTATNATTATTCTAGCCAAAGATAAGGTTCAAAAAAATCATGATCTGCATTATATTTTTCGTAGAAAGATAAATGAGATGAAATAATTGAACTTAAAAAATTTAAGATTATTTTTTTCATAGATGTATAAAGTTCTTANTTACTTATAATCATAAAATTCAATTATGTGTTTCTTGTGAANNTTNTNTCTNAGAACAAATGAAATAATTTGATACAAAAAATATTAATAAATCTAAGGAGAAATATTATGGAATTTATATCTGCAATTCAAGATGGTTTTAAAAATTACGCAAATACTAAAAATATTGCATCAAGGTCTCAGCTATATTATTGGTTTATATTTGTATTTGTATCGCTTATTTTTTGTACCTTACTTGATATTGTTATTTTTGATTCAAATACCTACAGTCAGTTGCTCGAATTAAACAAACCAACTGGATGGTTAAGCAGGATTTGGTTCTGGTCTATTATTACACCCTCAATCACAATTATTGCAAGAAGAATAAAAGGTATATCTCAGCCTATCTTTTATCAAGGTCAATTCATTGATATTGCTATAATGATCGTAATTTTACTTATTATGTTATTAGTACTGGCCTACTAAAGATCTGTCTATTTCATATAGAAATTATTAATCAATCAGAGTTATTTTTCAAATAAATGATTTTTAATACAATGATTATTAATGTAATAAAAATTGTATTAGGAGGAAATTATGGAAGGATTAGGTGTAATTGGTTTTGTTATTGGGTTGGTTGCATTTATCAGAGTAGAAAAACTAATTAGAGTATTAAAATCACAAGGAACAATTAGTACAAAAAATAAAGATTAATCTGCATAATTTATATATTCTCTATATAAATAAAATTTTTTCAGTCAAAAAAAATGGAGAAAAAATGAAAATAGTAAATATAGAATCCTTCCCAATTAGAGTTTCAAATAGTTCTGACAAAGGTAGAAAAATCGATACAAAAAATATCAATACTGCCATGCTTGCTAATAATGAACTTTCTGAAAAACTTGATTCTTATAAAGAAAACGAAAATAAGTCAGATGCAAAAAGACATCTGGAAGTGAAATCTATGGACAGCTATGAAACTATCATTAAAGATATGGGGGAATATTACATAGATGATGGTTCAAATACTTCTATTTACTCTAAATCACACGAAACTACAGTTGTAAAAATAGAAACTGATACTGGAATTATAGGATGGGGAGAAGCACAATCTCCAGTTAGTCCTAATACTTCTGCAACAATAATTAAAGATATAGTTACTCCTTTAACAATTGGAAAAAATATATTTGATGTTGAAGCAATATGGCATAAAAATTATGCTGCA
>NZTZ01000032.1 GCA_002703265.1 Chloroflexota bacterium | reverse complement strand
ATCATATGCTTCGCTTGAACCACAACTCTACCTCTTCCAGTTGCAAAAGCTTCTCTTATACCAGAAAGACCCCAAATTTCTGCACCAGTAGGAAAATCTGGACCTTTTACGACTTTCATCAAATCATCAACATTTGATTGTGGATTGTCTATCACGAGGGCAATTCCATCACATATTTCACTTAAGTTATGAGGAGGAATATTAGTAGCCATACCTACAGCAATACCAGAAGCTCCATTAACTAAAAGATTTGGTAAGATAGCAGGCAAAACAGATGGTTCTTTGAGAGATTGATCAAAGTTATCTACCCAATCAATAGTTTCTTTCTCTATATCTCCTAATAAAGATTCAGTTATTGGAGAAAGTTTACACTCTGTATATCTCATAGCAGCAGCCGGATCACCATCAACACTACCGTAGTTACCTTGACCATCCACTAGTGTGTATCTCATTGAAAAAGGTTGAGCCATCCTAACTTGTGCTGCATAAACCGAACTATCTCCATGAGGATGATATTTACCTAAAACTTCTCCAACTAGTCTAGCACTTTTTTTATATGAAGAATTAGGCCTCATACCTTGATCATGCATCGCGTACAAAACCCTTCTCTGAACAGGCTTCAATCCATCTCTAACATCTGGTAAAGCTCTAGAAACTATCACACTCATTGCATAGTCAAGATAAGAACTTTTCATCTCATCTTGTATATTAACTTTTCTGATTTCTCCTAAATTATCAGTAACCATAAATTCCCCAATAACAATATATAATCAAAAACTATACTTTCCCACGCGCGCGCGCAAGCGCGCGAGAGCTTAAATTCAACTATTCAGTACATCTGTCAAGAAAAACAGTAATTATTTTTTCAAAACCTCTTGGGTTTTCCTCAGAAAAAATATCAAATCTAATTCCAAATTGCCAATCATTACCAGGTTTTTCAAATCCTAAAACTTCTCCATCTTCAGATATAATTGAGGCAAAAAAATTATCCGATAAATCTTTATTTAATATAGATTTTTTAAGCTGAAGATTTCCTTTGACCCATCCAGACCCACCTATTATGTGAGAGAGTTTTGCACCTGGACTGAGAAAAAGCTGTGGACAATTTTTTTCATTTGTAACACTGGGGTTCCCTCCAAAAAATTGATTTAATGCATCAAAACCATTTTGTACTCCTAAAATGGGAATTTGCAATTCGTTTGACTTTGCTAGTGAGATTTTTTCAGAACTACTGAGTGAATCATCAAGAATAATTAGCCCTTTAGAATTGACATCAAACTCTTGAGTTATGTCTAGCTTAGGTAAATCAATTTTACTAATAGTTTGTAAAAAACCTGAAGTATCTCCAATAACAGTTATCTTCAAAATGGTATCCCCCAAATTCCTAGCCATTTTTTTTCTGCATTTTCTAGATTTACTTTTCTTCTCATTAGATAATTATATAAATCTTTCTCTTTATCTTTATTTCTTGTTTTTTCATCATCTGAATTTGGAGAAAAAGGATAAAAATATTTTGTATCTACTCTATAGATCAAATAAATTTTTTCTTTAGTATCATCCAAAAGTAATTCTAATGGTATTACTAAGGCTAAAATATTTGACAATGAGTCATTTGCATTAAGTGCATTTATACATGTATACAAGGATGACAAAAGGTCATTAGAATTTAGATCATCAAGGATTAGCCAGTACATATCAGAACTATCATCAATAACATCAACTACAGTTTGAGTGGCAGATTCACCTTCATTTAATATCTCTTTTATATTTTTTTTAATATTTTTTGTAAAATCATTATTAGTATGATTAGAAATTAATATTCCTGATTTATCTAATAAATTAATCCTCGACTTAGGATTAGAAATCTCATCTAGTATTATCTGAAAATTTCCCCATAAATCATCTAAAAAATTATTTTTATTAAAAAACTTAAACAATTTTTCTCCTTAAAATTTTTCACCCATCATTTATCATAATTAAAAATATATTACAAAATATAAAAAAAATGGACGAATACATAAAAAATCAAATAAAAGAGACTCTAATTGAATGTATTAAAGATTCATTAGACCTAATCTTAGATTCTTCAAAAAAGAAAATTAAGATTTCCTACAAAAATCAAATAAAAGGAGATAATCCTGTTACTGAAATAGATATCAATTCACAAAAATTAATAGTTTCTAAAATCAAAAAAAGATTCCCTGATCACGAAATCTTAGGTGAAGAAGGTAAAGAGGATGAAATAGTTGAATCTGATTATCTATGGATAATAGACCCCATAGACGGCACAAAAAACTTTATAAATCAAATCCCTTTTTTTTGTGTAGCTATTGCAATAATGTATAAAGGAGAGATTATTGGGGGAGGTGTAGGTCTTCCTTGGAAAGAAAAGTCCATAATTTACGCAATAAAAGATGAAGGGATCACATCAAATTTTTTACAAGAAAATTTTCAAGAACTAAAGAATGTTCCAATTCCTGGAATTTTATCTTTTGCTCCTACTTACTTTAATTTGTCTTACATAATAAAAAAAGAATTCTACAAAAACTCTGGAGAATTAAGAAATCTAGGTTCAGCCGCAGCAGAAATATCACTAGTTGCTAACGGGAATGCACAACTTGCACTATCTGGATTTGCGTTTTGTTGGGATTTTGCAGCAGCATGGATAATAATTAAAGAATCAAAAAAAAGTATTTATCATGGGAATATGGAAAAAAATATTTGGGAAGATAAAAACCCATGGCAAAAATATTTCCAAAATGGAACTTATAATCTAGGAAAAATGAAAAATTGGAGGGGTAAATTTTTTGCATCTAATAAAGAGATTGAAAAATTTATACTAAAAAATGTTAGNCCAAACGGAAGATCTAAAACAGATTTTTACAGAAGACTAAAGAAATTTTTATTCCTAAGATGATACTAAACTAATGGATAAGGGACATTGATGTATGGATCTAATTCAGGCAAGCGCCTATCTTTTATAAGTTTTTTTATTCTAGCAATTAAACTCTCAATTTCTTCTTCAGATAANAACTCTATAAGAATCTTAAATAATTCTTCTTTTCTTTCAAATATTNTTAATAATTTTTCAACTTGTGATAATAAAAAATCATCAATTTTCATCTTATTAAACTCAAACATAACCGTACGAATTCTTGTATATGGATTGAAAGTTAATGCTTGNTCTATAGCCCATATTTGCTTGTTCNCATCNAGAATTATTGATCCTGCTTTTCTGTCTGTNTTTAAAATNATATGNTCAAAAAACATAACTTCTTTNAGCTGTTTTTGAAATNCATCAAAAAGATTAAAATAATTATACTTAGGATCATGATCTATAAACATTTGAAAGCTTCCGAATCCAAAAGGACCATCCCTATTGACCAAAGGTGGTAAATTTGGCCAACCTAATTGTTTTGAAATTTCATAAGCTGCTAATTCCCTAGAACATAAATTTCCAACAAAAAAATCTCTTAGTGGTCTTTCCCCTTTAATAGGTTTATAAATTGATAAGATTTTTTTTTCGGAGCTTTCATCAACCATTTCACATAGAAAAACTCTATTAGAACCATTGAAAACTTCCTTAATTCCTTTAACTGAAAACTGTTTCAGTTTCTTTTCAGTATCTTTTTTAGACAATTTTTATATTCTCTATATGACCATTCAATTTTATGCAAAAGTGTCCATCCTCATTTATTGGGTTAAAACAAAGAGAACAAATTGGCCTACCTTGAGAAACTATTTTCAAGCTTTCGTTAGCAAAATACTGAGCATATTTATTATCATAAAAAAAAGTAGCTGCTATTCCTTTGTCTTGATCATCTACTCCAACAAAATAGAAATCAAAACTATTTGTTTCAGTTTGAAATTCAAGTGCAAAATCAATTAATTTATAGTTTGCATTTTCTTCTTTTGGTGAAAAAGAGTTTATCTCCTGAGTTTTAGTAAAAGATTTATACTTAGTAATATTTTGAGATATAGATGCCAATTGTTGTTTTTCTAACCATAAATTAAATGAATTACCAGAACATTTGATATCAATTAAGAAAGTTCTTTTACCTGGTTTACCAAATGTTTTTGGAGTAAGGCTGTCACATTTACCTAAATTTATATATTTTTCTTTATCTTCCAAATCACTCTCTTAGGCTTTAAATATTATTTTAACTTATTTGAGTTAGATTATTCCTAGAATAATAGATATATTATTAATGTTACATAAAATAAAGCCTATCTTCCTCATGGAAAAATCAGAAAAAATTGAAATATATGACACTACGTTAAGAGATGGTACTCAACAAAGTGGAATAAACTTATCTCTTGAAGAAAAAATTCTTATCACAAAAAAATTAGATGAACTTGGAGTTGATTTTATCGAAGGTGGTTTTGCGGGATCAAATCCTAAGGATGAAGAATATTTTAAGAGAGTAAAAAATTTAGAACTTAAAAATTCAAAAATTGTATCATTTGGTCAAACAAGAAAACCTAACTCTAATGTAAGTGATGACCCTTTCATAGATGCCATTCTAAGCGCTAACACTGATTATGTAACAATAGTTGGTAAAGCTAGTGCTTATCAGACAGAAAAAATTCTAAAAACTTCTTTAGAAGAAAATATAAATATGATTGCTGATTCTGTGCAGTATTTGAAAAAAAATAATAAGGAAGTTTTCTTTGATGCAGAACATTTTTTTGATGGATATAAGGATGATCCAGATTATTCTATTCTTTGTATCAAGACCGCAATAGATGCTGGGGCCACAAGAGTTATTTTATGCGATACAAACGGAGGGACTCTTCCTAGTGAAATATTCGAAATAACTAAAAAAATCTTAGATGAATTTAAGAATGATAAGATGTTTGGAATTCATACTCATAATGATACAGATACTGCTGTAGCCTCTACTTTATCTGCAGTAGAAGCAGGTGTGTTTCAAGTTCAGGGTTGTATAAATGGATATGGAGAAAGAACTGGTAATGCAAACTTAATAAGTGTTATTGCAAATCTGAACTTAAAAATGAACAAAAAAACACTTGTAAATCAAGATAATATTGATCAATTAACTAATGTTTCAAACTTCGTTTCAGAAGTTGCAAATAAAAGACCTTTTCCTTTTCAACCTTATGTAGGTAAAAATGCTTTTACTCACAAAGGAGGTATGCATGCTGCTGGATATTTGATAGATCCAAAATCTTTTCAACATATTGAACCTACAGATGTTGGTAACGAGTCTTCTATTTCTATCTCTGAATTATCAGGGAAAAAAAGCGTAATGACAAGAATTAAAAATTTAGGGCTTGATCATATTTTAGATGCAAAAAATGCAGAGGAAATCATTAAAATTATTAAAGAAAAAGAATCCAAAGGCTATGCTTTTGAACTTGCAAGCTCATCTTTAGATTTATTGATATATAGAAGTCTTCCTAATTATGAAGAGAAATTTGAATTAGTTGATTTCATGGTAATAATTGAAAATAAGAGAAGAGGTTCATTAGGTACTGGTTGGAGACATAATGATCAAGAGCATCCAATGCTCTCCGAAGCAACCATAAAACTAAGAACTGAAAATAAAGTTATTCATACAGCAGCAGAAGGGAATGGACCTGTAGATGCTCTTGATAAAGCTACAAGAAAAGGTCTTATAGATACTTTCCCTGAAATAAATAAAATTAGGCTTACTGATTACATTGTGAGAGTAGTTGAAGAAGGTACAGGNACNGGTGCAGTTGTAAGAGTTATAATCGAATCATCTGATGACAAAGATGTTTGGACTACTGTTGGAGCATCATCAAATATAATTGAGGCTAGCTGGCTAGCTCTATATGATTCAATAGAGTGGTTCTTATTAAAAAATACTAACTAGGGCTTATATAAGCTTCTCCATCATGTTCTATGATTATCTCATTTACAACCTTGTCAGATGAAATGTTATAAGCTCTGATTATAGGTCTAGTTTTTTCAACTAAAGAAACTAAAATGTATTTAGGATCAGTCCAACCTGAATTAATTGCATTTTCTATATCAGTTACTGATGGATATGCTTGTGAATGTGTATGCGAGTGATATATTGCTAATATTTCTAAGTTTTTTTCTTCACAAATATTATCAGCTTCTAGCATATCAAGAGGATCCATTGTNTATCTTGTAATAGGAGTTTTATGAATATTCTTTGATAAAAATATTTCTTTCACTTCTTCTTGATTTCCCAATAAATAACCACAACATTCATTTGGATCTTCTAGCAATGAATGTTCAATCAGCTTTGAAATTATTAATCTTGGTATTATTATTTTCATAATTACAGTATAAATTATATTTTAATGAAAGATATTTCTAAAAAAATTATAAATTTCAATCAAAATAAAGAAAAAATCATAATTCCCATCAATGAAAAAAAAATTATGAGCATAGAAGATGGGTATACCATTCAAAATGAAGTTTATAAACATTATTCAAAAACTGAGGAATATAACTCTTGGAAAATTGGATGTACTACTGATGTTATGCAAAAATATCTAAAAATACCTTCTCCTTGCTTAGGTAGAGTCAAGAAAAAAGAAACATTTGAGGGGAACTCAATAGTAGATTATGAAAATTATATTAGACCTGGAGTTGAATGTGAAATTGCAGTGATCCTTTCAAAAAATTTTGATTATTATAATAAAGGAAATAATCATTATAACTTGATTGAAAAAGTTGTACCTTGTATCGAAATAGTAGATGACAGGTGGCCCGACTATAAAAATGAAAATACGCCAATACTAATTGCAGATAATTTTTTTGCTTCGTCATTAGTTTTTGGGAAAGGATCAACATTAAGTAATTTAGAAGACCTCAGAAAGCTAAGAGGTAAGATGTCTATAAATAATAAATTAGTTGGTGAAGGGACAGGAAAAGATATACTTGGTGATCCTCTAAATGCTCTTGATTGGTTTTTAAGTTTTAATTTTAATAAAGATAATCACCCCAAAGCTGGAGACCTAATTTCTTTAGGGTCATTGGTCCAAACTCAATGGGTTCAAAAAAATGACAAAGTAAAAGTTGAAATTGAAAAAATAGGCAACGTTGAAGTTAAATTTAATTAGGAGAGAAAAATGAAAATTACAGAAATAAAATTATTTATAGCTAACCCTGGAGAAGAAAATATAGATGAAAATTTTTCAAATGAAATAAAATATTTCGGGAAGAATTTAATATTTGTTAAATTGGTTACTGATAATGGTATTATAGGGTGGGGAGAATGTTATTCTCAATCTGATAGAGATACCCAAATAACTGCACATGTAGAAAAACTCAAACCTTACGTTATAGATTATGATCCAAAAAACATAAGAAATTTTATAGTTGGCGCCTANAGAGATTTTTCTAACAAAAGACCTTCTATGGATTTTTGGTGTGCAGTTAGNGGAATAGAAATTGCAATGTGGGANATTTTAGGTAAATATTATGAAACTCCTATTTATAATTTGCTTGGAGGTAAAGTTAGGGAAAATATAAAAGTTTATGCAAATGGATGGGCCTCTAGTCTAGATCATGAATCATTAGCNCAAGACGCTACAAATATTGTACAAAAGAGAGGTTTCAAAGCACTTAAATTTGATCCTTTTACAGGACCTTGGGAAGATTGGCCAGAGAATGAAATTATTTTTGAGGCGGTTAAAAGAGTTGCTACTGTTAGAGAAGCAGTTGGTCCAAAAATAGATATTCTAGTTGAAGTTCATAGAAGACTTTCTATTTCTAAAGCTCAAATTTTCTCTAAAGAAGTTGAAAAATATAATCCTTTCTGGATTGAAGAACCATGTATATCAGAAAATATTAATGCAATAAAAGAAGTAAAAAATAGNACGAAAATTCCAGTTGTAACNGGCGAAGCATTATATTCAAGAAATATGTTTAGAGAAGTTTTTGAGAAAAATGCTGCNGATATTATAAACCCTGATATCTGTAATACAGGTGGAATNTTGGAGTTAAGCTTAATTGCATCTATGGCNGAAACATTTTCTATNGGGGTATCTCCTCATGGATGGAACTCTACNGGNATAGGNGCTTCAGCAGCATTACATGCATCGGCCATAATGAACAATTTTATTATTTATGAGTATATGGTTCATGTTGAAGATTATTCTAAAAAAATCACAACAAATCATCCCGAAGTTGAAAATAGTTTTATTCAGTTGAGTAAGCTTCCAGGATTAGGGACAGAAATTGATGAGAACAAACTGACATTCAAAAATAATTTCAAAAAAAGAAATTTTGGAAACTTGAATTAAGTCTTTTTTATTAATTGTTTAGAGCACGAAGATGTAATTTCTTCCCAATTCCAAACTTGAGGAATAGTTTCTCCTTCAGCCCATAAATCTAACTGATCATAGTAATTTTTTGAACCAGGGTTTCCAGATGAACCTAGAGGGACTATCCATCTACTATTTTCCCAGTTACTTGGATCATGAGCATATCTATTAACTGAAGCAGCAACAACATTAAAGTTTTTATCACTTGAACCNGCAAATGGAGTNTCACCATCTCCACTAGCNGNTACATGNTTAGGATTTAATATCTCTGAGTATTNCTTATAAACNGAACTAAGNGGATGTTGATGATTAGTTTTATGTAAATTACCCCAAGACCATTNATTTATATCATCNCCAAANTTATCAATTAATATCAAAATGGCACTCTTAAATGACTTGATAATTAGTTCATTCCAAGATTCTTTATTGGATAATAAGAAACTTTTATTATCACCTAAATGTTCATTTATAAGAGGAAGTAAGAATCTCCTGACATGAGATACAGCACCGTAATTTTTCCATTCAATAGTTTCCTTCGCAAGTCCTCCATAATTTAGATTGATTATTTGTTCAACTAGTTTTTCTCTTGTCATGCTATAAATTGAAGCCGCTGAACTAGACTTATCCATAGAAAAATCCCAATTTTCTAAAAGATCTAATGAACTTTGTTCAATATCTGTTAATTTTATATTGTCTAAATCTATTTTTTTTATAAAAGAAACTATCTTCTCGGCAGGAATTGAATATTTTTGATTATGCATTTCTAGCATATTTTTTATAGTCAGATTTTTTGGATTTTTGTGTATATAATTTACCAAAACTTTTGCACGATATTCTGGGGCAAACGCTACTGACATAAAATAAGGATAATCATCATCAACAACTTGCTGATTACATGTTACAACCCAACCTTCTTNAGGATTTCTNGATCTTGGGAGTTCATGTCTAGGNATTTCACTTTCTACAGAATATNTTTTTTCCCAACCTTTTGCTATACCCCATTCATGNTGAGAATGTCTTACAGGTACTGATCCTGCAAATTTGTAACCAAAATTTTTNTCANTATCAGCATATGGATAATTATTTGTTCGATCTGTCCATTTGTCAAAAGCTTTTTCTAAGTCATCAGCNGANCTAGATTTCATAGCNTCATATGCAGAGTCTATCCATAAAGTACCTTTCTCATCACCTCCTGGNTCNGATAAAGATAATACATATTCATCATCNATATTTCCAAAGATCACNTTGCCATTTGTAGTTTTTATTACATCAATTAATATTTTTTCTTCATCTTTGGGACATATTTCTTTACTAAAATGACGAGTTGGAATCCATTTCCCNTCATNAAATTGCTCNACNTTACCATCTATATTTCTAATNTTNTCTANAAAAANATCTTGNGTNTCAGCNCCTCCGTGGGTCATTCCCCANGCAACGTTAGTATTATGAGAAAAATGCATAAAACCTGGATANCCAGGAATAGTATGNCCCATTCCTTCAAATGTGTCACACTTTAAATGTATCTGATAATATACGTTTGGAGTATCTAATGACCTATGAGAATCTCCTCCCACCAATGGATATCCAGAATAAGTTTTATCACCAGAAATAGACCAACCATTAGATTCNCCGTCTAATGCTCCNACAGACTTAAAATTTTTAGCTGCTTCTGATAATTCATCAACTGCATTTTTTATTTGACCTGTGTATTTACTTCCAGGAGGCAGGGTTAATAAAGCACCAGGAAAGTATCCAGGTATTAATTTTGCAGCATTTTCTGCACCTATCTCATTTGAAAGCTGAGAATAGAATAATTTTCCGTTGAATGATCCCTCTGCAGCATTTCTAATTTTATAAACTAAAATTGAATGCCAATCTTCCCAAAGTTCAGGTTTTTTTTCCATTAGTTTATATTCCATTGGAAAAACCTCAGTAGAAGTTATATAAAAATTTACACCTTTGGTAAAGCTTGAGATCATTTCTTTAGCAGAATNAGATGCCTTATTTAAGTCAGATTTTGCAACTCTCTCAAAGTCTCTCTTAACATTCAACTTATCATCATAAATTGCTTTTTTNCCAAGGTATTCTGAAGATCTTCCTAAGCACCTTAGTCTATCCAAGTCCATCTGAAAAAGTCTGTCTTGAGCAATAGAGAATCCTTGTGCAAAAAATAAATCATGCTCATTTTTTGCANCAATGTGAGGAATCCCCCATTTATCTCTATAAATTTCTACACTATCAGTTATTTGATCTGTTGAAAGATCTGTTTCAAGATCGGGTAAAAAGTCTTTTGGGTTTATCATTTACTATTTTGGACCACTTGAAATAATGCCTGCAACNAAATCNCCCATTTGGCTGGTAGAGAGCTTATGATCTTGCTCTCCTGCTATATCAACTGTTCTGTATCCTTCTGAAATTATCTTATTTATAGCTGATTCTATTTCATCAGCCTCTTCATGTAAACCAAAAGACCATCTCAACATAAGAGCTGCAGAAAGGAATGATGCAACAGGGTTTGCTACATTATGACCTGCTATATCAGGAGCAGATCCATGAATGGGTTCATATAGAGCTGGTCTTCCACGCCTACCTCTTCTTTTCCCTGGAGGAGGAGGAGAAGACGCTAAACTGGCTGAAGGGAGCATTCCCATTGACCCAGTTATAACTGAAGCTTCGTCAGAAAGTATATCTCCAATACTATTTTCTGCAACAATAACATCAAATTCTGATGGGTTTGTAATAATTTTCATTGCTGCATTATCAGCAAGCATATGTATAAGCTCAACTTCTGGATAATCTCTTGAAACCTCGTTAGCTATTTCTCTCCAAAGTCTACCAGTTTCAAGTACATTCATTTTATCTAATGAATGCAATCTTTGTCTTCTAGATTTTGCTAGTTCAAAAGCGACTCTTACAACTCTAGCAATTTCTTTTTCTGAATAAGCAAGTGTATCAACCGCTCTTCTACCTCTTGTACTTGCACTTCTTCTTTTTGGTCTTCCAAAGTACAATCCACCCGTAAGTTCTCTAACAATAACAAAGTCTACACCCTCTAAAAATTCTGGCTTTAATGGACTGGAATGCAATAGCTCAGGATATACCTTTACTGGTCGCATATTAGCATATAATCCAAGCCTTTTTCTTAATGCTAAGATTGCATCTTCAGGCCTAACATCTGCACTGGGATTATCCCATTTAGGCCCACCAACTGCTCCAAAAAGGATAGCATCAGAACCTAGAGCTAAATTCATAGACTCTGGAGGGAGAGGATTATTAAACTTATCTATCGCAGCTCCTCCAACAAGTGCATGAATAAATTCAAAATTATGATCGAATTTTCTGCAAATTGCTTCAAGTACTTTCATTGATTCCTGTGTGACTTCTTCTCCAACACCATCACCAGCTAAAACACAAACTCTTGCTTCCATATAACCTCCGATTTTTTTTCACTAACTTCTATTTTATCAATAATTATTACAATTTTGAATTTAATGAAAAATTAACTATATTTTTGATTCAAAATTAGAAATTTCTTTCTCAAATTGTAAAGTGATACCAATATCATCTAGACCTTTCAAAATTGAATCTTTTCTAAATTGATCAAAGTCAAAATCAGATGAAAAGTCATTATTATCTGAAACATTTTGAGTTTCTAAATTAACAGTTAATTTATATTCTGGAACCCTTATTGCATTAGTCATGATTTTATCTACCTTTTCTTGAGACAAAACTATAGTAATCAGTCCATTCTGCATACAATTATTTCTAAAAATATCTGCAAAACTTGTTGATATTATCACCTTGAATCCATACTCAGATAAAGCCCATGGAGCATGCTCTCTACTAGATCCAGATCCAAAATTTGGGCCTGCAACAAGTATTGATGCCCCATCAAACTTAGGATTATTTAAGATAAATTCAGGATTAGGGACTCCATCTTCAAGATATCTCCAATCGTAGAATGCAAATTGCCCAAAACCTGTTCTTTCAATTCTTTTTAGAAATTGTTTTGGAATTATTTGGTCGGTATCAACATTAACTCTATCAAGTGGTGCTACAAGACCTGTATGTTCAATAAATTTTTCCATTTTTTTCTCCTATAGTTATTGTAAAGGATCTACAGTGATAGACCCAGTTTTTATTTTTTTTATTTCCTGTAATTTATAAATTTCTACCACCATAGCTAATGTCAACAAAGAAAAAATTATTAGCAATAATGAAGAAAAATACATTAATTTAGTAGCATCAATCAAATCTTCTACAATTACAGAATCATAAGCCCAAAATCTTGTAATAGTAGAAGGATTAAAAAATAGTACAGCAACAAATGCTGTAATCCATAGTTTAAATTTCAATGTAAAAGTAGTAAATAAGTTTTCTGAAACATCAATTAAGCTACCTTTATAAATTTCAATAAATGTTTTGATTATTCTGAAAACAAGAAAAGACAAAGGTACTAAAAAAATCATGAATGCTATGTTGAATTCTTTTGAAATAAATCTCGATGTAAAGATCGCCAAAAAATATAAAAATATTGCAAAGTATATCCATACAATCATTTTTTCTGGAGATATTGATGTTTGATATTTCAATGTCTTAATATTTCTCAAAGTTCTATGGAAGAAAGTACCTAATGGGAAAAAAAGTATAAACATTAGTAAAAATTGAAAAATATATAATACTTGTGATCGAGATTGAGTTTTATTCATATCATTTACTAATTGTAAGGATTCATCACAAATTCCATCCAATAATTTTTTGGGATTATTTGTGTTACATTTATCAAAATTTTCTTTTTTTGAAAATTCAATCACTAAATCAAAATCTAACGCATCAGANGGAGGAATGGTTGTCACACCTTGATAAGTCCATGATTTATAAATATTNTCATTACTTCTTTCAATAAAAAACATANCTATNCATAAAATTATTGATATTANNAGTAAAAAGGAAATCAATCTCATAGGATTGATGTTTGATTCAAAGCCATAAGAACTGAAAAAAGAGTCTCTTGCATCATCTAATTTTTTTTGATTCCCAAAAACTTTTGACAACAAACTAGTTTTCTGTAGCGGATCAGCGTTTGAATATTTAGAAAAAGACTTTGGTTTTCCAAACTTTTTTGGTTTTTGTTTTGTCAAAATTAGTTCCTACCAATCTCGAACATCAACAAAATGTCCTTCTATAGCAGCAGCTGCTGCCATTTCAGGGCTTACTAAATGAGTTCTTCCGCCCTTTCCTTGCCTTCCTTCAAAATTTCTGTTTGAAGTTGAAGCACATCTCTCTCCTGGTGCNATTATATCTGGATTCATACCTAAACACATTGAACAACCTGATTCTCTCCATTCAAATCCAGCAGATCTAAATATTTCATCAATACCTTCTTTTTCAGCTTGAATTTTTGTTAAAGTAGACCCAGGCATCACTTGAGCTCTAACATTTTTATTTACTTTCTTACCTTCTATGATTGCAGCAGCGCTTCTTAGATCTGTCAATCTAGCATTTGTACATGAACCAATAAAAACTCTATCTACATTAATTTCTTCTATTTTAGTTCCAGGTTTCAAGCCCATATATTCTAAAGCATTAGCACATGATTGAGATTCAATAGAAACATCATAATCATCAGGAGATGGTATTTTTGCTGAAACAGGTAATACTTGAGAAGGGTTCGTCCCCCATGAAACAAAAGGTTCTAAATCATTACAATCAACTTCTACATAAGAATCATATATTGCATCTGGATCAGATCTTAATTCATCCCATTCTTTTATAGCTTTTTCCCAATCAGATCCTTTTGGGACTTTATTTCTTCCTTTCATCCAATCATAAGTTGTTTGATCGGGAGCTATCATACCTGCCCTTGCACCACCTTCAATAGACATGTTACAAATGGTCATTCTGCCTTCCATATTCAAACTTTTAACTGCTTCACCTGTATATTCCATTACGTATCCTGTGCCACCAGCAGTACCTATTTGACCAATTAGCTTAAGAACCATATCTTTTGCAGTTACTCCTTTAGACAAAGAGCCCTTAAATTCTACCTTCATAGTTTTAGGTTTCCTTTGCCTTAAAGTTTGAGTAGCAAGAACGTGTTCGACCTCAGAGGTTCCAATCCCAAAAGCTAAAGCTCCAAAAGCTCCATGAGTAGAGGTATGAGAATCTCCACAAACTATTGTCATCCCTGGTTGAGTATATCCCTGTTCAGGACCAATAACATGAACTATACCTTGTTCTTTATCCCAAACATCAAAAAGAGTAATATTATTAGATTTGCAATTTTCTCTAATTGTCTCAACTTGCTTTCTAGCAATTTCATCCTTGATTATTTGAGTACGAGTATCATCAGTAGTAATATTATGATCAACAGTTGCAATAGTTAAATCAGGTCTTCTAACTTTTCTATTATTTAATCTAAGTCCTTCAAATGCCTGAGGAGATGTCACCTCATGAACAAGATGAAGATCTATGTATAATATTTCGGGCTGATCCTTTGGTTCAGCCACTATGTGCTTATTCCAAATTTTCTCAAACATTGTTAAATTCTTAGACATTAATCTCTCCTTATTCGAATATTTTTAGTAATTAATTTACTGATTCAATTATTAAGTATCTATTTATAGCATTAACGTAAGCTTTAGCACTTGCAAGAATGATATCAGTATCTGATCCTTGACCTGAATAGATAGTCCCATCTTTTTCTATTCTGATAGTAACTTCTCCAAGAGCATCAATTCCTTCTGTTACAGAAGATACAGAGAATTCTGTTAAATTGACATCCATTTTTGTGATTTCATCAATTGAATTACAAACTGCATCAACAGGGCCTGTTCCTGACTTTGAACTTTTGCCTATTTTTCCATTAGGCATCTCTAACGAAATATTTGCTATAGGATCTCTTTTGTTCCCACAAATAACGTCTAAATCTAAAACTTTAAAATTCTCTGTCGTGTCCAATTCTCTATGAAATTCACTCATTAATGATTCCAGATCTTTATCAGTTATTTCTCTTTTTTGATCTGCTAAACTCTTAAAGCTGTTAAATATTTCTAGTAATTCTTTATCAGTAACTTTATAACCTAGATGTTCTAATCTTGCTTTTAGTCCTGCTCTTCCGGAAACTTTAGTTAAAACTATTGCATCACCCTTCCATCCAACTTCATCCGGATGCATAATTTCAAATGTTGTTCGCTCTTTTAAGAAAGCATCTTGATGAATTCCAGATGAATGTCTAAACGCATTTTGACCTGTAATTGCTTTATTAAACTGTATAGGGAATCCAAAAATATTTGAAATTAATCTACTTGATGGGCCAATCTCAGCAGTATTTATATCGGTTGTGATTCCATAGTGATCAGGCCTTGTTTTCACAGCCATAATTACTTCCTCTAAAGCAGCATTTCCTGCTCTTTCTCCAAGTCCATTTACACAACCCTCAATTTGCCTTGCTCCATTTTCTAAAGCNGAAAGACTATTTGCAACTGCCATNCCTAAATCATTNTGACAATGAACACTAACTATAGCTTTATCTATATTAGAAACATTCTTAAAAACTCCAGAAATCAATTCCCCAAATTCTTTAGGATTTGTATAACCAACTGTATCAGGGATATTAACTGTAGTTGCACCTGCTTCTATGGCTTTTTCTAGCATCATATATAAATATTCAGGATCGGATCTAGATGCGTCCATAGGTGAAAATTCAACGTCAGCAACAGAATCTCTAGCTTGTTTAACAGCATCTATAGCCATAGACATGATAGATTCTCTATCCTTTTTCATTTGATGTAACAAATGAATNTCTGATGTAGATAGAAAAGTATGTATTCTAGGCTTTAATCCATCTTTTACACAATCTATTGCAGACTGAATATCACTCTTTACTGCACGTGCAAGTGTAGCTATTGTTGGACCTTCTATCTCAAGAGCAATTTTTCTTACTGCAGCAAAATCTCCAGGAGAACTTGCTGCAAAGCCTGCCTCAATAATATCAACATTTAGTTTTTGTAACTGAGATGCAATTCTAAATTTATCTTGAGAAGTCAATGAAGCTCCAGCGGATTGTTCTCCATCTCTCAATGTAGTGTCAAAAACTAAAAGCTTATCGTTTGTTTGTTTTTCTACCATTTTTGTGCCCTTTAAACAATTATGTTGTCGATTCCAGCCATGGCATCATTGCCCTTAACTCTTTACCAATTTTTTCTACAGGATGAGTTAGATCTGCTTCTCTGAGATCATCATATTTATGAAGACCTTCATCATTTTCTGCTATCCATTCTCTTGCAAATCTTCCACTTTGGATATCATCTAAAACTTTTTTCATTTCTTTCTTTACTGAATCATCAATTATTCTTGGTCCTACTGTGTAATCTCCATATTCGGCAGTCGTAGAAACAGAATATCTCATGCCTTCAAGCCCTCCTTGATAAATCAAATCAACAATAAGTTTTAATTCATGCAAAACTTCAAAATAAGCTGATTCAGGTTGATAGCCAGCTTCAGTTAAAACTTCAAAACCTGCCTTGATCAAAGCTGTAACACCTCCACATAGGACAGCTTGTTCACCAAATAAGTCCGTTTCAGTTTCTTCTTTGAAAGTTGTTTCTAAAATTCCAGCTCTTCCGCCACCTATTCCTTTTCCATATGCAAGTCCTATGTCATGTGCAGAACCTGAAAAGTCTTTATCAACAGCTATCAAGCAAGGGACACCTAAATCTCTTTCAAAAACCGCTCGAACTCTATGGCCAGGGGCTTTTGGTGCAATCATAATTACGTCAACGTTATCGGGAGGTTTTACTTCTTCATATAGAATTGCAAAACCATGGGCGAACAAAAGAATATCATTTTCTTCTAAATTATCTTTTATATCTTCGTTGTAAACTTTTTTCATTGAAGGATCAGGAATNCATAAACTGATAAGTTGAGATTTTTTTACAGCTTCAGAAATGCTATAAACTTCAAAACCATCATGTTCAGCTTGATCTTTTGATTTTGAGCCTTCGTAAAGCCCAATAATCACATTAAAGCCAGAATCTTTTAGATTTTGAGCGTGTGCATGTCCTTGAGACCCATAACCTATAACAGAAATTGTTTTATTTCTTAATATTTGATCATCAATGTCTTTGTCATAATATAATTTTGCCATTTTTCTCCTTCTTTCTATTTCTAATTTTTTATACAGAACCNGATGCATCTTTGTCAGCTATATAAATATCTGAATTATCTGATGCAGTAAATTCACCATCATTTATTCCTACTTTTGTTGCTCCTCTTAGTGTTGCTATTCTACCAGTTCGCATAACCTCTAAAACACCAAACGCGTCTAATAGCTCAATAAAAGAATCTATTTTTGATTTACCTCCAGCTAATTCAAAAGTAATATTATTGATTCCAACATCAACAACATTTACCCTAAACACCTTCGATAATTCTAATATTTCTACTCTTTGAGATTGATTACACTTAACTTTTATTANTGCTAATTCTCTCCAAACTATATTTTTNTCGCTTATATCAGAAGCTTCAACTACATCAATAAGTTTGTTCAATTGNGAAGAAATATTTTTTACAGAATTTTCTGCTCCACCAACAACAAATGTCATTCTAGAAAATCCACTCTTCTCAGAGTGCCCTACTGCTAAGCTTTCAATATTCACTCCTCTTCTTCTGAAAAGACCTGATATTCTTGCAAGAACACCTGGTTTATCNTGAACAAGAGCNACTATGGTTCTTATATGGATTCCATCGGACATTTATTTTTTTTCCTCCTCAATTAATTGATCTACACTACCACCAGCTGGGATCATTGGATAAACATAATCGACTTTTTCTATGACAAAATCTACTATTACAGGGCCATCATAGTTATTTGCCTCATTAATAGCTTTCTCTAAATCATCCTGATGCTCAACTCTGATGCCTTTTATTCCATATGCTTCAGCTAATTTTACAAAGTCTGGATTTCCGGTATATGTTTCATGCATATTTTGACCATTGTAAAACATATCTTGCCACTGAGTTATCATGCCTAAATGATTATTGTTCAAAATAGCATATTTGATTGGTAGTTTATTTTCTGCCACTGTTGCCAATTCTCCAACAGTCATTTGAAACCCTCCATCTCCACAAATTGACCAAACAGTTTTATCAGGGGCACCTATTTGAGCTCCTATAGCAGATGGTATTTCATAACCCATCGTACCCAATCCACCAGAAGATAGCCAAGTGCTATCCTTTTTAAAACTATAGTGTTGAGCTGCCCACATTTGATGTTGTCCAACTCCTGTACATACTATTGCACTGCCTTCAGTTAAATCAGAAAGAGTCTTTATAACTTGTTGACCCAATAAAGTTTCTGATTCAGGAATCATCAATGATGGATGTTCTGACTTAAGATGTTCCACTTCTTTCAACCAAGAAGTATGAGTTTCAGAATTGACTTTAGGATTCAATAATTCTAGAACCTCATTTATATCTCCAATAATAGGAGAATCAACCTTAACTGTCTTATTTATTTCGGCCGGATCTATATCAATATGAATCTTTTTAGAATTTTTTCCAAATCTTTTTGCATTACCAACAATTCGATCATCAAATCTAGAGCCAATAGCAATAATCAAGTCAGCTTCATCAAGAGCAATTGAAGCATAGGCCATTCCATGCATTCCTGGGAAACCTGTGGAAAGAATGTGATCTTCTGGAAATGCAGAAATACCAAGTAATGTAGTTACTACAGGGATCTGAGCCTTTTCAGCGAGTTCTAAAAGTTTATTTTGTGCTCTAGAAATAATTACTCCATGACCTGCTAAAATAATTGGCTTTTTAGCTTTATTTATTAGATCAACTGATTTTTCAATCTGGTTCTGATCAACCTTAAGATATGGATTATATCCAGGAAGATTGATCTTAGAATCCTTTGGAAAATCATACTCAGCTAACTCATCAAAAACATCTTTAGGAATATCAATTAAAACAGGTCCAGGCCTACCTGTCCGAGCTATATGAAAAGCTTCGTGAATTACAGATCCAATATCTGAAGCTTTCATAACTAAATAATTATGTTTGGTAACAGGTAATGTAGCACCAGTTATATCTGTTTCTTGGAAAGCATCAGTTCCAATCGCTGGTCTTCCAACTTGTCCTGTAATTGCAACAAGAGGTACAGAATCCATCATTGCAGTTGCCATACCAGTTATAAGATTTGTTGCTCCTGGACCAGATGTAGCAAACGCAACGCCTACTCTTCCAGTTGTTCTAGAATAACCATCTGCTGCATGACACGCACCTTGTTCGTGCCTAGTAAGAATATGCTTAATTTCAGGAAATTTATTTAAAGTCCCATAAAGTGGCAATATTGCCCCTCCAGGAATACCAAAGACAGTATCCACACCCTCATTTATAAGTGCTTTACATACTATTTCGCTACCTTTTATTAAATTTTCTTTCATTTTTTTTCTCCAATTTTACAAAAAAAAACTCGCCCTTAAATTAAGGACGAGATAAACCCGCGGTACCACCTTCATTGCATATATTAATGCCACTTCTTTAATCTGTTTCGTAGAATAACGTTTTCTCTTAATCTATTTCAGAGAAACCACTCCTAGGCGAGTTCATTAATTATTTTTATTGATTTTCAGCTAACATCAATTCTCTTAGAAAAATAATTAACTACTACTCCTGTTCATAGTGTTGATTTCTATTATATAACTATATAGACTAAATAGCTATTAAATCCTTTTTTAATGAAAACTATTACACTAAATATTGATAATGAAATATTAATCTCAGATTTATTTGAATTCTTGTCTGATAAACCTGATCATGGATTTAGGGATTTTCATAAATATAAAAAATTTTTTTTAGAAGAAATAACTAAAATAATTGGTGATAATAGGTACAAGATCTTGATTTCACATATAGATAAAAAAATTGAAAATTATTTTCTTATCAAGAATGAAGATAGTCTTAATAGATCAATAATCATGACATTTGATGTAAGAAAAATCAGCGAANATATGCATGAGATAAAAAAGATTACTAAATCNAATAAAATAGAAATTGCTATAAGAGATTCTAATGATATAAATCCTAATGAATTTTCTTTTTTAAGGTTAATTAAGATTTATGACTTTATGAAAATAAATTCTTCAGAAAAAATACCATTTACAAAGATTAAAGATTTCGAAGTATGTAGTGTAGATGAAAATAAAAATATAGAACGTTTAGTAAATATTCAAAATGATTGTTTTTCTGATCATTATGGGTATGAAATAAACTCAATAAAAGATTTTAGAGAAGAATTAAATTCATTAAAACATACAAATATTAAATCATTTTTTAATATCTCAAAAAGTAAATCTGGAATTTGGGTTGGATATACTTGGACTCAAAAAAATTTATCAAATGGTCAATCAAAATTATCAATGTGCGGTGTAAAAAAAGAATTTAGAAATAAAGGTTTAGCTAAGGAATTAATTATCATTGCTATAAATGAATTAATTAAAAGTAATTGTGATGAAATCGTNCTAGAAGTTGATCAAGAGAATATCCCTGCAAAAAAAATTTATGAAGAAATAGGGTTTTATACCTATGATAAGCTAGGATGGTATGAATTACTTGATTAACTGTGATGTCAATTTCTTAAAAATTAAAGTCCACTCAAATTTACTTATTTTTTCATAATAATGTTCTCTAAAAATAAAAGTTTTTTCATTTTTTAAGAATTCTCTAATATTCATAGAAAAGCTCTCAGCATTTGTCTCTTCAGAAATCATGCCTGTTTTACCTATGTGAACAAAATCTCTCATTCTTCCAGTATCAGAAAATAATACTGGTGTTTCACAAGCTAAAGCTTCCAAGCAAACTAAGCCAAAAGTTTCAGACCTAGAAGGAATTATAACTAAATTTGATGCATTGTAATAATTTCTTAGTTCATCATGAGGTACTGAACCAAACCATTTTATATCTTTTGAATAGAGAAACTTGGAATGCTTTTTTTCCATTATTTTTTGTGAATCAGAACCATAATCACCACCTACTATTCCTAATGTTATAGATTCAAATTCATTATAAATTTTCTGAAAAGCATCTATAGCAATATCAATACCCTTTAAGTAGTCATTTCTACCTACAAAAAGTATGAGTTTACCATCTTGAACAAAATCTATTTTTTTTCTAGCAACAGTAAGTGCTTCAGGGGAAAAAAGATCTCTGCTGAAACCAGGAGTAGATTCAATAATCTTTTGTGAAGGAACATGATATTTATCAGACAATAATTTAGATTCTAAATCTGAAAATGATAATGTATAGTCGAAAAAATCAAAATTTTCCTTTTCAACTTTTACTCTTGCTAAATCAACTTTGTAACCACTTACATGTTCTTTCTTTAAGTACTCCAATGTATGAGATATATTTATCTTAACAGCATTTGATTTTGATAAATTTAATTTACAAAAAATTCCTGAAGTCCAATAATTGCTAATTATCACATCAAAATTTGGTAGTACATTTTTAGGATTATAATCTTTTGGATTACAATGGATTACTTTAACATTACTCTTTAAAAAATTTAAATCACAATTATCGCAATCTTTAGTTATTAGATATACATTATGATTAGCTGATAAAAAATTAACTAAATTAGTAACATAAATATTCAAACCTCCAGCCTTATTTAGTCCGATTTTTTCTCCTGGGCAAGAATGAATAGATACTACGCAAAAATTGAGTGCCATCTATTTTTTTTCTAGAATTACAGTATAAAGTTGAGTATCTATTCCACCTAGATCATATTTGTACCTCTCATTACCTCTCATAAAATCAAATACATCATATTTTTTTTCTATAGATCTCTTTATGGCAAATGCATGATTTAGCAGTCCTGATGAAAAATTATTATAGGCGGGATCAAAACCAGAATTATACAAGTATCTGATATTTGAATCTAAAAATGATAGGGAACAAGCAACCGTTGATTCGTCAATATTTAAGTATGAATAAATTATTGAATTAGTCATCAACATTTGTGAAATCAAATCAATAAAAAAATTTTCCATTTTGGATGTCATAAATTTATTTTTATCTTGTGAACTCATTCGGTGTAACTTAAAAAAATTATCTAATATTTCATCCTTATGATTGGAAGTAGTGTAATCACCAGAATCATATTCTGTATTTTCTTCCAATCTTCTAATTTTTCTTCTAAGTTCATGTCTTTTTTTCTTAGGTAAGTTGGATATGTATTCTTCCCATGTTTCAGGTAATTTTAGATATGGTGAAACGTCCTCTTTTTGAAAGTTTATGGAATATTTTTTTTGCAATTTTTCATTACATAATAGTGTATAAGAAGATGAGTTTTCAGAAATTGAAAATAGTTGAAAGGTTTTAATATTTAAGGAGAATACTTGATCTAAAATTTCCTCAAATTTAGAAAAGTTTTGATTTATAGATAGAAGGTTATTGTAATCAACAATATCTTTATCCCCAATAATACTTGCAATTGAGTCTTTAATTTTAAGCGGCACAAAAAAGTCTTCATTATATAAATATTCAAATTTATATCCATTTGAAAAATGATTGATCCAATTATTCTTCCAGATCATTTGATCATAAGGAGTTTTTTCGGTACTTTTTTTCAGAAATGATTCCCAAATATTAACAATGTCAGAAGAGGCCATAAAAACTCCACTAAAAAAATCTGCTAAGAAAACTTTTTGATTTCCCATTTTGAATTGCTTCAGTTATATCATTAATTTTTGAAGACGTTTTGATTATTTTAGAGCTTAGGTATTTTTTTGCAACATCTGGATCTTTCAAACCATTTCCTGTCAAAATAAAAGTTACTTTCTTTCCGTGAAAATCATTTTCATTTTCAGCATATTTCAAAAATCCTGCTAAAGAAGCTGCTGAGGCTGGCTCACAAAATAATCCTTCTTCTTTTGCTAAAATAGACTGAGCATTTATAATCTCAGTGTCAGAGACTTTCATAAATTTTCCACCAGTTACCGAAATAGCCTCTTTAGCAAGCTTAGAACTAGCAGGATTTCCTATACGAATTGCACTTGCAATGGTATTTGGGGAGTCAATTATTTTATTATCAACAAGCGGTGCAGAATTTTCAGCTTGAACTCCAATCAATCTAGGTAACTTAGAGATTATTTTATCGTCCATATATTTTTTATATCCCTTGAAGTAAGAACTTATATTTCCTGCATTTCCAACTGGCATAAATTGATAATCAGGTGCAGNTTCCAAGTCATCAGAAATTTCAAAAGCTCCTGTCATTTGTCCTTCAAGTCTATAAGGATTAATAGAATTAACTATTTCTAGACCTAGTTTGTCAGAAATTTCTCTTACAGCGTTTAAGGCTTGATCAAAATTTCCATCAATTGAAACTATTTTTGCTCCATATGCCATTGCTTGAAGTAGCTTGCCTAGAGCTATCTTACCTGCAGGTATAATAACAATTGTTTCCAANTTATATCTTGCTCCATAAGCTGCGGCAGAAGCTGAAGTGTTACCAGTAGACGCACATATTATTTTCTGCTTTTTATTCTCAATTGCTTTTGATACTGCTAAAAACATTCCTCTATCTTTGAAAGACGAAGATGGATTACATCCTTCTAATTTGAAGTACATTTCACAATTAAATTTNTTTGATAAATTNTTTGACTTAACTAGAGGGGTAAAACCTTCTCCAAGTGTCACTTCTGGAGTTTTATCNGTAATAGGTAAAAATTTTTTATAGTGATTAAATAAACTTTTTTTCATTGTCTAATTTATAAGGATAAATTTAGTATATATCAAACTATTGTGAAGGGGGTTGATAAATACCTTGCTCAGTTTCTTCACTTTCAAGTTCTAAAAATTCAGAATTTGAAGCCAATAAAACTTTTGTATTTATCCAGTTGTATATATCACTATCAATATCCATCCAAAGATTATATTCCTCATTAAATGAATTTATAAAATTTTCAAATTCAGAATCTGCAAGTTGTTCAAAATATTTATCTTCTATTTCTCTGGCTTCAGAAAAATCATTTATATAGTAAAACGCAAATCCTTTATCATCAGTTTTACTGTAAGGAGTTTTCAATAATGTTTTAGGAGAAGGAGTTATCTCTATTCCATCATTATAATAAATCATCCTGTCTAACTTATCGTCAATTCCTTTAGGCATCCAACCAATATTCCCTTTTGTTCTTAGAACTTCTTGATCTTCAGAAAATTCTAATGCAATATTTTCAATAGGTGTTCCCATTGTAAGTTTTCTGTCTATAGAGTTTATAACAGACAAATCAGGTGATTCAAAAACAATTTCATAAAGCTCAACTTGAGGCTGAATTCTTGACATATCTCTAGCAATCAATCCTCTCAATTTTTCCCTAAATATAGTTCTCTTAATATAGTCTCTATATTCTTGATCAGATAGTCCTGTTTTATTTAGAAATTGCCGGTAAGATTCTTCAACATTAGACAAGTATTCATCTGATCCAGCATTTTCAACAGAAATAAAACCCATCAACATTTCAATTCTTAGTTGNACTTCATCATTACTAACTGAAATTCCATACTTGGGAGCAATTTGATAAGCAAGTTCACCTTCTAAAATTACCCTTAGAGCTTCAAACAATGAATTACCAATTTCAAATTCCATACCTAAATCTTCAGTAATCCTTTGGTTAAATCTTATAAAATTTACCACATCTCCTCTGGTATAAGAGACTTCGCCAACTCTAATAGCATCTTTCATAGGAGGAATAATATAAGTAACGGTATAAAAAAAAGAAAGAATTATAAATAAAATTATAAAAACAGAAAATCCTAGATAAAAGAAAGGTCTAAATATAAAAGATTTTTTCTTATTATCTGCTAAAAGTTCAAACCTTGATTTCCCTTTAGAAGAGGTNATACTTCTTTTNCCTAGATCAAAAGAATCACTATTTTCAGATGATGGAATATTATTTTCATTAACCATTAGAACTAAACATTGGATAAACTTAAGTCTTAAGAATCTTCTGAATTCTTTTCAGTGACAGATTCATCTTCTGCAACTGTTTCATCTGTAGAAGTTTCCTCTGCNACTNTTTCATCTGTAGAAGTTTCATCTGCTACTTTCTCATCTGTAGAAGTTTCCTCTGCAACTGTTTCATCTGTAGAAGTTTCCTCTGCTACTTTCTCATCTATTGAAGTTCTAACTATGTCATGTTCATGAGAAATAGGCAATAAAGCCATATGCCTTGCTCTTTTGATAGCCTTAGTAAGACTTCTATGATCCTTTGCAGCATTTCCTGTTCGGTATGAGCTAGATATTTTTGCTCTATCGCTGATGTAAGAAAGAAGAACATCAACATCTTTATAATCTACTGGCAATCCTTTGATTACTTTGGATATAGGTTTTTTCCTTGCTCTAAAGTCATAAGAAAAATTATTTCTTCGAGAATTTTGTCTGTTAGTTGTCATTTTTTTCCTTTACTACCATGGTAATTCTTCTGCATCATCCACATCATTTTCATTAGAAATTTGTGGCTGATTATCAAATTCATTAGAAGTGTTAGATTGTTGTTGATTATTCATGTCTTGAGAGAAATTGCTATCAGTATTATTTGATTCGTTATTTCTATCTAAGAAAATAACTCTAAATGCTGTAATTTCATTAGATTGTCTTTGAGTTCCATCATTTGCGGTATATGTACTTGATCTAAATCTACCTTCAACAAAACATCTTGATCCTTTTTGGAGAAACTGATTTACAGATTCTGCAGTTTTATTCCAACATGAAACCCTAAACCATTCAGTCTCCTGTATTTGTTCTCCATCTGTACCATTTCTGTATGAATTTACAGCTAAACTAAAATTTACAACCATTGATCCGTTAGGTGTATATCTCATTTCTGGATCAGATCCGCAATTNCCAATTAATAATATTTGATTTAAACTCAAGGATTCTCCTATTTAGTACTGACTTTATAAGGCTTAAATTTTTCTTTTACAGTTATTAGATGTCGAATAACGNTTTCATTTTCTTTGAGTATAAGTTCAATTTTNGAAATAGCATCAGAGTCAGATTCAATTTCAGCCAAAAAATATGTACCATCTTCATAATTATTTATGGGATAAGAAAGCTTTCTTTTACCCCAAAGTTCTGCTTTTATAACCTTACTTTTCTTCGGTAATGAAATGGATTTAGTGACATTTGATAACGATTCTTCCATTGATTTATCATCAAGTATTCCACCAATGATCCACATTAATTCATATCTTTTCAATTTTCTACCTTTTTAAGTTGATTTTCGGATGTATAAAAATTATAACATCTATTTAAGACTATATCTCTTAATAGTATCCTTCAATTTATGGAAGTGGTAATTTATTCATAATATGTGTAACTTTTTCTTTTATTGAAGATTTATTTACATCACTACTTACCAATGTTTCATATATAAGATCTCCAATTTGCAAAAGATCATCCTTGGAAATTTTACGAGTTGTAATCGCAGGAGTNCCAATTCTTATGCCTGACGTAATCTTGGGTGGTTGAGGATCAAAAGGTATTGCATTTTTATTAACTATTATTCCAACTGAATTAAGTTTTTCTTCAGCCTCAGAACCTGTTAGGTTNACAGATCTTGTATCTAACAACATCAAATGNTTTTCTGTCTTTTCTGAAACAACTCTTATTCCTTTGTCTTTAAGATGTTCACAAAGTAAGTTTGCATTAGTTATTATTTCTTTAGAGTAATTTACAAACTCTTCTGTNGAAGCTTCCTTAAAAGCGACTGCTTTCGCTAAAACATTGTTCATAATTGGACCACCTTGGACTGCAGGAAAAATACCTCTATCATATTTCTTTGCCAGTGATTCGCTTATTATTGCAATGCCACCTCTAGGACCTCTAAGTGTTTTGTGNGTTGTTGATGTTATTATATCTGCAATATTTACTGGTGAAGGGTGTTGTTTAGCTACAACTAATCCTGCAATATGAGCTATATCAGCCATAAGTAAGGCTTCAACAGATTCCGCAATTTTCTTAAATTTCTTGAAATCTATTTTTCTAGAATATGCTGAAAATCCACAAATTATTAACTTAGGTCGTACAGTATCTGCAACTTTCTGCAAAGCATCAAAGTCAATCATTTCAGAATCTTTATCTAAAAAATAATTATGAATCTCATATATTTTTCCTGAAAAATTCACATTGTGACCATGTGATAAGTGCCCTCCGTGATCTAAAGATAAACTTAAAATTTTGTCCCCTGGACTTAACAAAGAAATATAAGCAGCCATNTTTGCTTGAGAACCTGAATGAGGCTGAACATTTATATGATTGCTACCAAAAATATTTTTCCCTCGCTCAATAGCTAAATTTTCTATTTGATCAACATACTCACAACCTGCATAATATCTTGCACCAGGATATCCTTCAGCATACTTGTTAGTAAGTATTGATGAAGTATATTTCCTAACAGATTCAGAAGCATAGTTTTCTGAAGCTATAAATACAGCTGAATTTTTTTGTCTATTTTGTTCTTTTTCAAGNATTTTTTCTAACTCATGATCCATAATCTCACGCATACATTTCAATCATATACTTTATAGTATATTGATTTTTTTTCTAATTAAATGAAATAATTGAATGATATAAAAAGTAAAATCTAAAAAATGAAAGAATTTACAGAGATTCCAAAAACTGCAATGGTTATTTTTGCACATCCTGATGATGCAGAAATAGGAACTGGCGCAACAGTAGCAAAATGGGTTTCAAAAGGAACAAAAGTTGTATATGTACTTGCTACCACTGGTTCAAGTGGATCTAATGATACTAGTATGACAAGTGAAAAGATAGTTGATATTAGATCTAATGAGCAAATTGAAGCGGCAAATGCTATAGGAGTAGAAGATATAGTATCACTAAGTTACGTTGATGGGGAATTAGAATCTAACAGATCTCTTTTATCTGACTTAGTCTACAACATAAGAAAATATAAACCAGAAATAATTTTTACACATGATCCATTTAGAATGAAAAGCTTTCTACATAGAGATCATAGAAATTTAGGATTTTCAGTTATGGATGCAATTTATCCATATGCTAGAGATCATTTACATTTTCCAGAACAAATCAATAAAGAAATACAGCCGTATAAAGTAAAAAAGTTACTTTTTTGGGGNAGCGATGAACCAAATGTTTGNGTTGATGTNACCTCATATGAATTAAAAAAAGTTGAATCTCTTTCTAAACATGAAAGTCAGTTNCCTGGNCTAAGCTTAGGATCTGAGTANGGAAAAAANATTTTGAAAAGACTAAGCAATTCTGCNGAAGANTTTAATTTTGATTATGGTGAATCATTCAGGATGATTGAAGCTAGATCCTAATGATTGATATNAACAATAAAAAGTTTAATTTTTATGATCCTGTAACAATAGTTGATAATGATAAAGAGGATCNAATATTTAGTGAGACTCTATATATTCTTTCTGAAAAATATATACCTAGTAGAGAAAATAAAATGATNATGAATCAATTTGAGAATCTTGTAATAAANCATAATAATACTGAAGAAAAACAAAAAACTTCTGAAAAAATTTANACNGGTTTTGAATATTTGATTTCTACAGANCTTNTTANAAAATTAGANGAAAACCANAATGAACTATCTTTATTNTCATCAAATTTTATACTTCTAGACATTAATCATAATNATAATTACAACTTAGTAAGCGATGCTCTGGAACAAATCTTAGATNTCAGAATGATTCCTATAATTTCTCATCCTGAAAGATTTGAAATATTNAATAAAGAGAGAATTTTTGAATTAAAAGATAAAGGAATATTATTTCAGTTATCACTAGGATCTTTTTCTTCTTTTTTTGGTGAAGAAATAGAAAAAAAATCAAAAGATTTTCTAGAAATAGGTATTTATGATTTTATTGCGACAGACTCAATTAACTATGATCAAATGAATAATTCGTTTATAGAAAATAAAATTGAAAGTGTAAGTAAAATTATTGGGTCACAAAAACTAAATGAAATTTTTCTTGAAAATCCAAAAAATGTTACTGATCAAAAATCTTCAAATGACTTTCAAATTTCTAGACACTAAAACTAGTTAGCCACTTTGAATAATTTGATTTCTTTTTTACTGATTCATCATCAATTACTATAGAAAAATATAGTTCTTGAAGTTTCTTGGTCAATTCGCCAATTTGACCTGACCCAATTTTTCTATTGTCTAATGATCCTACTGATGTAACATGAGCTGCTGTACCTGTGAGAAAAATTTCATCAGCTAAATAAAGTTCAGATCGGTGAATTTGTCTTTCGATAACACTAATACCTAATTCTTTTTCCGCTATTTCTATTATTGAATCTCTTGTAATTCCCAATAAGCAATTATCTGTCTCTGTTGGGGTAATTATTTTATTGTCTCGAATCATAAATAAATTTTCTCCACTACCTTCAGAAACTGTTCCATCGTAGTTTAATAAAATAGCTTCATCAAAGTTGGACGCTACAGCCTCTGTTTTAGCAAGAATACTAGTTGTATATAGCCCTGAAAGCTTAACTCCAGTAGGCATCATTGTATCTTCAGGTCTTCTCCATGAACTTGTTTGGCAATCAATAGGTTTGTCATTGTCTATATATGAACCAAAAGGAACAACAATTATTGTAATATCATCGTCTAACTCATGAAGCTTTAAGTTAGCTACTAGCTCATGAGATTTATAAGCTAGTGGCCTTATGTAAACATCCTGAGTATATCCGTTCGACTTTACAAGATCAACGGTAATATCAGAAAGTTTTTCAGCGGAATAAGGGAGATTCATTCTTAGAATATTAGCTCCTCTTAGTAATCTTTCATAATGTTCTTGTAATCTAAAAATCATCATTTGATTTTTAGTTGAATTCCAGTTGCCCCTGATACCTTCGAAAACAGCAGTACCATAATGTAAAGCGTGAGTCATAACTCCAACTTTTGCATCTTTCAATAAGATTTTTTCTCCTTTATGAAATGCCATTCCTTCAATAGCCATATTTATAACTCCAACATAGATTATTTTTTGTTTTTTTTGAATTCTTCATATAGTTTATACGTAAGATCATTAAAAGGGTAATATTTTCCGGGTGAACCGGGTGATTTAGTCAACTTATCTTTAACTAGTTTTTCGATCTGTTCTCTTTCTTCCATAATTTTTATAGATTCAACAGCTATTTTTTCTGGAAGAACAACTACTCCATCATTNTCTCCAATTATGTAGTCACCTGGTCTTACTAAAACTCCTCCACAATTTATAGGCTGATTAACATGGTAGGGTAACATAATTCCAGGACCTTGCTTCGAAGTATAAGAATAGGCATAAACTGGAAAGTTATACTCTTTCAAACTTTCTGAATCTCTGACAGAACCATCAGTAACTAATCCAGCCACTTTTTTTTGAAATAATCTAAAAAACTTTATATCTCCACCAATTGATTCATATTTTCCNACTGATGAGGCTACCAAAACTGATTCTGTATCGCACAACTCAAATGATTCATACTCGGGTGAATTTATTCCTTTTGGCATATCATCTAATAAATCTTTTCTGTATCTTACAAAACCAAGTGTTACGGCTTTACCAACCATCTTTTCTTTGAGAATAAGTGGATTAGCGCCTTCAATCATTGATTGTTCCCAACCTAAAACAGTCATTGCATCTATAACATTTTGAGAGCTAAAATTTTTAAGTTTATTTATATTTGAATCCATATTTATCCTTCCTTAAAATTTTCCAATGAAGAAACTAGTGTTTGGCTGTAAGGCAAGTCAATATTTTTTAATTTTGCTAAATTAACGACATATCCTAGAATACTATCAATTTCTAAAGGTTTTCCATTCTTCAGATCATTAAACATTGATGATGTCATTTCATCAGCTTCTGCTCTTAATTCTTCGATGATTTCACTAATATTTACTGTACCTAATTTTATATTTTCTGCTATTCCAACTTTCTTAATTTCTTTCATAGTTTCTGATAATATTTTCTCTCCATATTTTGAATCTATTAGTTCTCTAAATGACATTCTAAATGAAGTCATTATTGTGCCAAATGCACCTACAATAATCATTTTTTTCCAGAGGGTGTAAAAGATATCATCAGAAATTTTAAATGATAAAAATTCTGAGTCAAATTTATTTTTNAAATCTTGTAATATTTTNTCTTGAGNNTTCTCCAAANATCCCATTTCAANTATAGCTGNAGAACCTTGNTGCAAAANAACTCCTGGAGATTCTATCTCAGCTTCTATAAATGTTGCTGCAGGAATAATTTGTTTTCTATCAATAAATCTAGATATTTCATTATGACTATTTACACCATTTTGAATAGTTATAACCATAGTTTTTTCGTTTGATATGCCTTTCAATAATGGCAAAGTTTCTATGTTTGAATACAATTTAGGAGTATAGAAAATTACATCAAAGTGATCTAATNCTTTNATATCATCAGAGGCTATTATTTTTGTTTTATAGTCTCCCCAATGTGACTTGATACTTAATCCACTAGAGATTATTTTTTTATAATGTTCACCTCGACATATGAGCGTAACATCAAAACCTTTTTTCTGTAAAGTTGCTCCATAATAGCTTCCTACAGCTCCAGCTCCCAAAATTGCAATTTTCATCTGATAAATTTTCTCTTTTGTTTTTTTATAATTATTCAGTATTTAATACTATTTAGTCTGAATCTGATTATTTTGTAAAATGATACTATGAGAAAAAATAATAGAAAGTTCGATCAAGCTAGGAATTTATCAATAGTTCCTAATTTTCAGAAAAATGCAATAGGTTCAGTTTTAATTAAGTTTGAAGATACACAAGTAATATGCTCAACTAATATATCCAATAATATACCTAGGTGGTTGCTTAATAAAAATCAAGGTTGGATAACAGCAGAGTATAACATGCTACCCAACTCTTCATCAGAAAGAGTTTCAAGGGACAGAGGAGGAAAACTAAGTGGGAGAACCCAAGAAATTCAGAGATTAATAGGAAGGACTTTGAGGCAAGCAGTTGATTTAAATCTTATTCCTGGAATTGTTATTACTGTCGATTGTGACGTACTTAATGCAGATGGAGGAACAAGAACTGCTTCAATAACAGGATCATATATTTCTACATACATAGCACTAAAAAATTACTACAATTCAAATCCTAAAAAATATTTTAAGAATCAAGTTGCTGCGATAAGTCTCGGTAAAGTTGATGGTGAGATTTATTTAGACCTTGATTATTCTGAGGATTCTATAGCTGATTTTGACATGAACTTAGTACTAAATTCAAACTTAGAAATAATTGAAATCCAAGGAACTTCAGAAAAAGAATTATTAAGTTTTGAAGAACTCAATAAATTACTTAAAATTGGTTCTGAAGGAATAAATAAAATCTTAGAAAAACAAAATGAAATTATTAGTGAAATAGATCGTTACTAGGGGACAAAATGTACAAAATAAAATCAGTTGTTGGAAGAGAAATACTTGACTCAAGAGGAAATCCAACTGTAGGCGTAGAAATTGAATTAGATGGTGGAATTATAGGTTCAGCTTCAGTTCCGTCAGGAGCTAGTACAGGATCTAGAGAAGCTTTGGAACTTAGGGACTCTGACCCAAATAGATTCAATGGTAAAGGGGTCCTTAAAGCGGTAGAAAATATTAATAAGAAAATAGAAAAAATCCTCTTAGATAAAGATTCACGCAACCAAAAAGAGATAGATGAATTAATGATTGACCTTGATGGTTCAGAAGAAAAAAAGAATTTAGGAGCTAACGCTATTTTAGGAGTTTCATTAGCTGTACTTTCTGCCTCCAGTAGAGCTGAAGGTTTAGAGATTTATGAAAAAATAGCAGAATTATCAGAAGAAAAGAAACCATCTCTATTACCAGTACCAATGCTAAATATTATGAATGGAGGAGCGCATGCTATTAACTCCACAGATTTTCAAGAATTTATGATAGCTCCAATGGGATTCGACAGTTTTAGGGAATCTATTAGAGCGGGTTCTGAAATTTACTTCACACTAGGTAAAATTTTAGAAAACGAAGGATTATCAACAAATGTTGGATATGAAGGAGGTTATGCTCCTTCTAATCTTTCAAATAAACAAGTGCTTGATTTTATTATCACCGCTACTGAAAAAGCAGGATATATGCCTGGTGATGATATTTTTATATCACTTGATCCAGCATCTTCAGAATTTGGTAATAAATCTGAATACTTACTAAGTAAAGAAAATATGAAATTATCATCTGATGAGATGGTCGAATATTACTCAAAACTTATAGATGAATATCCTATATATTCAATCGAAGATGGTTTGTCTGAGGATGATTGGAACGGATGGAATGTTTTTACCAACAAACACGGTAAAAAAACCCAAATAGTTGGGGATGATTTATTCGTTACTCAAAAAAAGTATTTAGAAAAAGGAATTAGTGAAAATTCGGCTAACGCAATACTTATAAAATTCAACCAAGTTGGAACTATTTCAGAAACACTAGAAACTATACAACTTGCTTCAAATAACAATTTTAAATCTGTTATAAGCCATAGATCAGGAGAAACTGAAGACACAACTATAGCAGATTTAGCTGTAGGGACTAACTCTGGACAGATAAAAACTGGAGCTCCTGCTCGATCAGACAGGGTTGCAAAATACAATCGATTGCTTAGAATTGAAGAGAAACTTAAAGATAAAGCAACTTTTGCTGGAAAATCTATACTACTTTAAATAATGTCAAAAAATGTTGGAATAAATGGATTTGGAAGAATTGGTAGACAAATTCTCAGAATTATAGCTGAAGAAAATATTGATATAAATATCGCTGCTATAAATGGAAGATCTGATCTTGAAACATACAAACATCTTCTTAAGTATGATTCTGCTTATGGAAAAATAAAATTAGCAGTCGATTGTGACGATAAGTTTCTTTATCTTGGTGATAGAAAGATTAGATTTTTCAGTGAAACTATTCCAGAAAATATACCCTGGCAAGAAGAAGATGTAAAAATAGTTGTTGAATCATCAGGAAAATTCAACTCAAAAGAAAAAGCATCAGGGCATATAAAAAATGGTGTGGAAAAAGTACTACTAACTGCACCAGGAAAAAATGAAGATGCAACAATAGTAATGGGCGTGAACGAAAATATCTATGATCACTCGAATCACGAGATTATTTCTAACTCTTCATGTACTACAAATTGTCTTGCACCAGTAATAAAAATCCTTGAAGATAATTTTCAAATAAAAAATGGTTTTATGACAACTATTCATTCTTACACAAATGATCAAAATATTTTAGATAACTCACATAAAGATCTCAGAAGAGCAAGAGCTGGTGCTTCAAGCATAATACCAACAACAACAGGAGCTGCTAAGTCGGTTGGAAAAGTAATCGAGTCAGTTGAAGGAAAATTAGATGGAATGGCATTTAGAGTCCCAACTCCAAGTTGTTCTGTTGTAGATTTAAACGTTGTTCTTGAAAAGAAAACAAATGCAAAAGAAATAAATGATCTTTTTACAAAATATTCCAAAGGAGAACTAAAAGGAATACTAGATGTAACAGATGAAAATTTAGTTTCAATTGATTTTTTAGGAAATACTAACTCATCAATAATTGACTTAAATTCAACCTTAGAAATAGGTGAAAATATGTTCAAAATAGTCAGTTGGTATGATAACGAGTGGGGTTACTCTTACAGAACCATTGATTTGATCAAATTAATGCTATCCAAAATGAAATAAATAAATATAATGAAAGTATACGGGTTCGGTGTCGTATAAGAAAAAAATAAAGCCGAGGAGAAAGAAATGAGTACATTAAAAAATAAACCAAAGTCATGGAAAGAACAATCATTACCCGACGTAGGAGACTGGAGAGTTAAGGGTGGATTAGCACAGATGCTTAAAGGTGGAGTGATAATGGATGTTGTTACACCAGATGAAGCAAAAGTTGCAGAAGATGCAGGTGCCGTAGCAGTTATGGCTCTTGAAAGAGTCCCTTCAGATATCAGAAGAGATGGAGGAGTAGCTAGAGCTTCAGACCCTGAAATGATTACAGGGATAATTGAGGCTGTATCAATACCAGTTATGGCAAAGGCAAGAATAGGTCATTTTGCAGAAGCTCAGGTATTGGAAGCATTGGGTGTAGATTACTGTGACGAATCAGAGGTTCTAACACCAGCAGATAATGAATATCATATAAATAAATGGGAATATAAAATGCCATTTGTATGTGGAGCAACAAATCTAGGAGAAGCATTNAGAAGAATCGGAGAAGGTGCATCCATGATTAGAACAAAGGGTGAAGCTGGAACAGGAGACGTTGTTCAAGCAGTAACTCATGCAAGACAAATCCTTTCAGATATCAAGAAAATACAAATGCTTGATGATGAAGAATTAATGACAGAAGCAAAAAATCTTGGTGCTCCCTATGAACTCGTTTGTGAAGTAAAAAATACAGGAAAATTACCAGTGGTAAATTTTGCAGCTGGAGGAATTGCAACACCAGCAGATGCTGCTTTACTGATGCAAATTGGAGTTGAAGGTATTTTTGTAGGTTCAGGAATATTTAAGAGTGGAAACCCTGCAAAGATGGCTGATGCAATAGTACAAGCAACAACACACTATGAAGATGCAGAATTAATAGCTGAAATATCTAAGAACTTAGGTGGAGCTATGAAGGGTGACGAAGTTTCTAAAATAGACCCATCTGAAAGACTCGAAAAAAGAGGTTGGTAAAATCCAAAGTCAAAATTGGAGTACTTGCACTACAAGGCGATTTTGCTGAGCATATAAGTGTTTTAGATAACCTTAATGTAAATTGCACGATTGTTAAGAAACCAAACGAACTTTCTGACATTAATGGCTTAATTATTCCAGGTGGAGAATCAACAACTATCAAAAAGCTTATTGATAGATATGATTTTGAAGGTGAAATTAAAGAAAAAGTTTCACTTGGGATGTCAGTCTGGGGAACATGTGCAGGTCTTATTTGTATAGCAAAAAAACTAACTGAGCCTGAACCAATTCCTATGAACTTAATAAATGCTGAAGTTTCTAGAAATTGGTTTGGGAGACAAGTAGATTCTTTTGAATCGGACATAAATTTCAGCGGTATAGAAGAAAAAATTAAGGCTGTATTTATACGTGCACCAATTGTAAATAAAGTTTCTAAAAATGTTGAAGTTTTATCTAAACTTAACGACGGAACAATTGTAGGAATCAAAGAAAATAAGATTTTAGGCACATCTTTTCATCCAGAAATTTCTGGATCAACGAAGGTTCACGAATATTTCGTCAATTTAACAAAAGAATAACTTGAGGTTATCATAAATTTATTACAATAAATAAAAAATTATGGATAAAGAAAAATTTGAAATATTAGATGATTTGGATCTCTTCCTAAAAATATTACCTCATAAAATAACTAAAAATATCGAAAATGCATTTGAGGATCTAATAGAAATAGTACTAGATCTTGGTCGCCCTCCTGTAATAATTTATTCAGATCGTAAAAAAACTTTAGAAAATGAAATAGTTTCAGAACTGGACATAAGTTTTGTTCTAGAAAAATTAGGTAATGTTGGCGATGATAATAGAGCTGGTATTGAAAAAACTCTTCATAGAATCTCTCTAATAAAAAATAGAGTTGATAAAACAATTGGACTTACATGTAGAGTAGGTAGAGCTGTTTTTGGAAGTATAAAAATAATTGAGGACTTCATTGGTAATGGCAAAAGTATTTTGATAATGGGAAAACCAGGTATTGGAAAAACAACTATGCTAAGAGAAATAGCTAGGTTATTGGCAGATAAAGAGAACAAAAGGGTAGTTGTGATTGATACTTCTAATGAAATAGCTGGAGATGGCGATATACCACATCCTGCAATTGGTTCTGCACGAAGGATGCAAGTAAAAAATACTAATATGCAGCATGATGTAATGATAGAGGCTGTAGAAAATCATATGCCACAAGTGATAGTTATTGATGAAATAAGTACAGAAAAAGAATCGATGGCTGCAAGAACTATTGCAGAAAGAGGAGTTCAATTAGTTGCTACAGCTCACGGTAATACTTTAGACAACATTATAATAAATCCTACTCTCAGTGATTTAGTAGGAGGAGTAAAGTCTGTAACATTGGGAGATATTGAAGCTAGAAGAAGAAAAACTCAAAAAACTGTACTTGAAAGAGAATTTGAACCTACTTTTGATATATTAGTTGAAATAATTAATAGAAACGAGGTAGCAGTACATTTTGATGTAGGACTTGCAGTCGATAAAAAATTAAGAGGAATTGCAACAGATGTTGAAATCAGAAAAATTGATGGAGATAAGCTTAGTAAATCAAAAAATTCAAAAGTTGATGATCAAATTTTTGAAGAAAAAACAGAAAACATTATCGAAGAAAAAGAAAAACTTACAGAAAATAAATCTATAAAAAAAATAAACGTTTTTCCTTATGGATTGCAAAAAGCTAAGCTGAAAAAATTATCAAAATCTTATTTTTCAAATGTTAAAATCGTTTCTAACCCTGAAACTGCTAAAATTATTCTTACAACTAAGGCAAATTATTCTAAAGAGCCAAAACCAAAAATAATTGAAATGGCAGAAAAAATTGGAATTCCGATTCATCTTATAAAAAAAGGATCAAGTGATCAAATAGCCAGATTTCTTGAAAAAATAACTTATGAAAAAGCTTCAAATGAAAATCCCAACAAAAATAAACTTGACATGGATAACACAGAAGCTTTAAATGAAGTTAAGCTAGGAATAAATAAAATAAAAAATGGAGAAAACGAATTTGAACTTTCTCCACAAGATTCTAACGTTAGAAGGATGCAGCACTTTTTTGCTACAAATGAAGGAATTAGTACTAAATCTATAGGAGAAAATAGCAAAAGAAGAATTATTCTTAAAAAAAGAATGCAATGACTACAAAAAAAAATTCAGATAGAAATCTTAAATTATTTAATTTCCCNTCAGATGGGAAGTCATCAAAAAATATTTTATCAAAAGGCTTATTAATTACTTTTGAAGGTGGTGAGGGATCAGGCAAATCAACTCAATGTAAGAGGCTTGTAAAGAAACTCGTTGATGAAGGTATAAACTCCATTCTCATTCATGAGCCAGGAAATACGATGTTGGGAGAGCAAGTAAGAAAATGGGTTAAGTCAAAAAACATACAAAATCCACTTGCTGAAACATACTTATTTTGCGCAGCCAGAGCTGAGTTGTGTAAATCAGTTATAGGCCCTGCTCTTGATAAAGGAGTAACCGTAATTGTTGATAGATTTATTCACTCAACTTTAGCATACCAAGGGTACGGAAAAGGAGTAGATTTAGAAATAATAAATAATCTCAATAAAATAACAATTGAAGACTATAAACCAGATCTCACTATCCTTCTTGATATTGATCCTAATATTTCAAGTAATAGAATAAATAAATCAGTAAATATTGAACTTTCTTCACTAGAAAAATCTAAAAAAAATAAAAGAGAAAATTTTGAAGGAAACCGTTTCGAAAATATGAATATTAATTTCCATAATAAAGTTAGAAATGGTTATTTGGAAATGGCGAATAGTGATAGATCTTCATGGAGTATTGTGGGTGCACAACAATCAGAAGCTAGAGTAGCTGATTCAATTTGGAAGAGGGTGAAAAGACTAATTGAAACTCATAAGATTACATAATCTTTTTTAGTCTANTCCAATCAGAAATTATTTTTTCATCATGTTCAAAGGCCAATTTAGGCATTTTATNAATACTATAGAAAGCAACCTCTAAAGTTTCATCTAGAGGTTTNACATCTCCAGANATGTAACTCAAATTCCAAACNAGCAAAATTATTGGAGATTTTTCACTTGAATATACT
Organism: Chloroflexota bacterium; assembly: GCA_002703265.1. Lineage (GTDB taxonomy): Bacteria > Chloroflexota > Dehalococcoidia > Lucifugimonadales > Lucifugimonadaceae > TMED-70. Next base: position 13,316 of record NZTZ01000032.1, on the reverse strand, counting down.
CCAGAAATCCATTCTGCTTTTACTATAATTCCACATTCTTCTAATAATTCTCTCTCTATAGCATCTTCAACTTTTTCAAACCTATTTATGTATCCCGATGGCATACTCCATAGTCCATAACCAGGCTCTATACCCCTCTTNACTAAAAGGATCTTACCATCTATCTCTAATATTCCAACACCAACAACTTTTGGATCTATATATTTCTGATTATTCATATTTTTTATTCAAAAAAACTTTACTCTAATATTATAAATTTTATTTTAGGCAGTAGGTTTTATATTTATAAACTGTCTAGAATATTACACTTACAAAAGTGATTAGTAATTAAGTGTCTTTAGTAATTATCACCCTATCTTAATCAGACAGATCATAAATCTATCATNATTAGATAAGGTATTAATTATGTGATTTCTAAANTTTATTCTTTATTNATGANNGTTAGAACACCCATTATTACCATGGATAAAAATCCACCCATCCATCCTATGATTGCAAAAATTTCAAATTCAACGAAATTATCTAAAATTGCAGATACTCCAGCAATTGCAAATATAGCACTAATCACAGTGTAGAATTTTTTCTTCATAGTTAGAGAAATGCCCAAAATAAACCAGCTGATTCCCATTATAAAGCTCAAAGATGTATCCCAACCTCTTGCCCCTTCTAAGATTCCCTGAGCGAGTCCAGCATCAACTCTATCAGCTGCGTCTAAAGCTGCAATACCAATTCCTTGTAAGCCAACAAGAACTGGAAAGGTTAGCAAAATTATTAATCCACTAATTTCAGCTAGATTAGAGCTAGTAGATTTATCAGTATTTATAGATTTAGCTAGAAAATATAATCCAAGAATCATTGAAGCTGTAGATATTGTTGCAAGGTAACCTCCCAAAACAACTGAATTTTTTGATTCTGCAAGTTTAGCTAGCTCTTCACCTGCATTAAGTTGATAATTATCTGGAAAGAAAAGAATCCAACAAAGCATCGATACTATTGGACCAAAAATCAACATAGATCCAAAAATTTTATTATTCATAATAAGTCCTCTCATATTTTTAATAAATTTTGGACTACAAATAAGTAAATTACAATAGAATGTTATTGTTTATACTCCATAAATCTAGAGAACATATATTATAAATTAATGAGTAAAAATGATTTAGAACAAAACAAAATAATTAATTCTTTAATTAAGGCNGATAAAGACCTTGGAAAATTTATAAAGTTTTTTGAAAAAGAAAATTTTAAAATTTTAGATGATTATAAGAAAAAATCAGATTTTTTATCTTTAGTAAGGATTATTGTCGGCCAACAACTGAGTATTAGTTCTGCAGCAAGTATCTATAATCGATTTATAGAATACTATGGAGAAGAAATTGATTATCTTGATGGAAAATCTTCCGAACAAAAAATGAAAGATATGGGATTTTCTAGAACAAAAGCAAAAACTGTCATTGAGGTTTCTAAACTTATAAAAGATAAAAAATTAAACTTGAGTCTAACTTCCAAGTTATCTGAAAAAGAAGCTAAAGATGTTCTTTGCAAAATTAAAGGTATTGGACCTTGGACAGTGGAAAATTTCTTGATTTTTTCCGGAAATAATAAAGATATATGCCCTGCAAATGATCTAGGTCTAAAGAAAGGGATCAAGAAAATCTATAACCTCGATAAATTACCTAGTGATGATGAAGTCTACTCGATTTCAGAAAATTGGAGGCCTTATAGATCTGTCGCTGTCAGATATATATGGGAAATAGTTGATCAAGATATTAATTTCTAATAACTTTTCTATTAGTAAGAAGCATTGTAAAAATAATTAGTGCTAATCCTGAAAATATGAATGCTATATTTACTCCATATTTGTCAGAAATTATTCCCATAGGAATAGCTCCTAAAGGGATAAAACCAAAACTCATTGCATAAAACCCCATAACTCTACCTCTATATTCATTAGGAGTTTTTTCGATTATCATTGAAGGGTTCAGTGACCTTCTACCAGCATCTCCTAATCCTAAAAAGAAACAAAGGAAAATAGAAAAAATAGTAATCGATGAAAAGCCTAAAACTAGGATAGATAGACCTGATAACAGTGAAGTAAGAAGGATAAATTTACCTTTTTTAGTTTTTTGAGGTATTGATGCTGCTACTAAAGTTCCAATAAGAGCTCCTCCTCCAATTGATGCAAGCATAAGACCAACTTCCAATGCTCCTCCAGATAAAAGCTCTGATGCATACGGAGCAAAAAGAGTTCTTGTAGGTAAGGATAAAAGTGTAGTAACTAAAGCCAACATGATCAAGTAAAGTAACAAAGTATTATCCTTTAAAATTAAGAAAACTTCCTTAATTTCTCCTAAAACCTTAGATTTTTTTTGAACTTTAGTTTTAGATTTAGGAATCATACTAGTTGAGATTATCGCAATAATACAAAAAAATGTAATTAATACATAAGTCATACCTGGTCCGAAATAATGATAAACAAGACCACCAATTGCAGGTGATACCATAGTCGTCAATGACATTCCTGCTGCATTTAATGAGACTGCATTATTTAGTTGATTTTCATCAACTAACTCAGCTATTATTGATTGTCTTGCAGGCATCATAAATGCCCAAAAAGTTCCTTGAAAAAAAGATACTATGATTAGNTGATANATTGTTATAGTATTTGTAAAAATTGATATAGCAATAAATGTAGTAATTGCAATAACTCCAAGCTGACCAAGTTGAATAATATTCTTATTATCAAATCTATCTGAAACAACTCCTCCAAACAGCGAAAATAATAACATTGGTGGAGCAAAACCAACTCCGACTAAAGTGACAGCTAATGAGGACCCCGTAAGATCCCAACCAAGTTGAGATCTTGCAAGCATTTGAACATTCATACCACCTATCATTGAAATCATTCCAAAAACAAGGAATCTAAAGTTTCTATTTTTCAATGAGTCAAAAGTATTTATCAATATGAAAGCCAATCTACTTCTTTATAAGCTATAATTAAATTTTTCTAATAACTTATATTAATAGACAAGTTTAAGACATTATGGAATCATTCTATCAATTCGCCGCATTAATTAGCGCTGCAACATGGGCTACTTCAGGTGCATTTTTAAAAACAATGAATTTTAAGAAATATTTTACATTTCCATTTTATGAGGGAGTTATTTCGCTATTTATTGTTGGTTTCATTATATTAATACTCCAAGAATGGCAACCAATTATTAATGAGAACTTCTCAAACATCATTTTCTTTACTATTGCATCTACGGTTAGTTGCATAGGGACAGTATTTTATGTAATTTCAATCAAACAAAATCCTATTGGAATAACTTTTACAATTTGTGCTGTATCTACAATTTTAATGAGTCTTTTTTTAGATCTATTACTTAATGGAGTCAAATATAATCTTTGGGTTTTTATTGGAGCTTTAATTGTATTAATGAGTATTTTTATAATAAATTTTGAAAGTTTTAAGGATCACAAAAACAAAAGTATATTTGGTATTACAGGTGGAATTGTCGCAGGAAGTATGTGGGGAATTGCAGTTTTTTTTAATGATAGAGCTCTTATAGAATCAGGTATACTTACAGGNGCTATTATTAGAGCTATTATTACAATNTTTCTTTTAGGAATATTTAGTCAAATTATTAACCAAAAAATAGAAGGAACAAAAGATAAAAAAGAAATAACAAAAATAATAATAGCTGGATCATTAATAACTTTTTCAAGTCTTCTTTGGTTTCTATCATTAAATACTATTTCTGGTTCCTTAACATCTATTTTTGGAAATACAGCTCCTGTGTTTGCAATTATCGTTGGATTCTTTTTTTTAAATGAAAAAATTGATAAATTCGAGATATTAGGAATAATTTTTGCATTTCTTGGAATAGCCACTATTGTAATTGGTAAAGGCTAATTACACCTGGTTAGACCTAACCAAACCAAGATAAATGGGGCTATAAACATCATAATACTTATAAATCTTACTATCATAACTTAAATGACTTATTCGAGATAAATTTTAGCATCGAAAAAAAAACTTAGCATTCATAAATATAATCGAATCTACATCACTTTTTAAAGAAAAAAACTTAGAATGTTCTGTTTATAAAAATTGAAATAATCAACAATATTAAGATTAAAGAAAATATAATTTTTGCTTTAACTAATTTTATAAACATAATTTATTAATCGACACCAAACCTCTTTTTTATTTCAGTTTCTTTCATCATATTTGTTTCTTTTTCTCTGACAACTGCACATTTTTCTAGTGTTTCTTCAGCAATATCAATAGGAATTCTAGTAATACCATCTTCATCTGCAATTAATATATCTCCTGGATGAATTATTAGGTTTGCTACCTCAACATCTATTTGTGTGTCAATTAAATTGAAAGGACCATGCCCTGGAACTCTTCCTGTACCCCAAACAGGCATATTAGCTTTCTTTATTCCAGGAATATCTCTTACTGAACCATCTGCTACCATACCCACTGCTCCTAAAGTCTTAGCCATATGAGCCATAACATCACCTATACATGCAGCCCTTCCATTTTCTTTTTCTATATCTTGGAGAACAATAATTGAAGGAAATTCTGAATTAATTACATTTCTATAAAGGTCATCAAAATCAATTTTATTTTGGGGTTCATTCAAAGGGGTTACTTTACCAGTTACAGCCACACCAACAATAGTTTCATAAAAATTATATGACTTAAGATCTGGTGAAGTATAGTCTTCATTTGCATCAACATACCCTCTAACTAGAATCATTGCATTTTGAACTGTTGCAGAATCATATTTCTTAAAATCATTAATTAATTTGTTTATATCCATTTTTTTTCCTTTTCTGATTATTTATTTATTATATTTATCTTCTAAATCCATCTTCTAGTTGAATTTTTATATGCCTTAAAACCTTCTAGTTTTTCTAGTTTTTTTTCTTCTTCTAAAACTACATATTTATGTATTAATAATATTCCTATAATTGCTCCAAATAATATGCCAAAAGAAGAAAAAATAGTTGATATACCAAATGCAGATATAAAAAAAGAAACATACATGGGATTTCGAGTGTACTTAAATATTCCATTTGTAATAATTTTTTTTGTGGGTATAAAAGGAGCAGGAGATTCATTATTAGAATAAAATGCTCGCAATGATAAAAGCATCATTAAAATTGCAAAAATAAAAATTATTAATCCTAAAATAACTAATAGATTATTACTGAATTGAAGTTTTCGAAAAATAAAATTCTCAATATTTCCCCCAATAACACAGGGCATAAAAAAGATAACTGGAGGGATTCTAAGTCTTTTATTAATTAAGTATTTTTTACCTAAGTCTAAACTCATTTCTACACTTTCTTGGGTAATTTTATCTGATGAATCATAATTCTCCTTTAGCAATTCTTTTATTTCTTGGAGAATTTATTGTAGGAATTTCCTCTATTTCATCTGTGGAAACGTACTCAATTTTTTCAGAATCAGGTACATATACAACCTCATTTTCGTTTTTATGATTTAGAAAAAAAACAATATTTGATTTATTAACATATGATTTTATGAAATAGTTATATTTTCCCTTATTATTAACTAGGTTTTTATTATAAAACCATTTTGCAATTGAATTTTCCGTAGTCCATGATAATCCATTTTTAGTTCCAGCTCTATAAATATAAAAACTATCATCAGGNAAATCACCTTTATAAAAAGAAATTTTAGAAAATATATACTTCCACTGATTAATATATTTATGATGAGAAGTAATTTTTCCCCACTCAAATTTAATAGTTTCTTCTAAAAATCTTTCTGAAAATTTTGTAGAAATCATTCTTTCAAAATCTAAAATTGGATATTTACTCTGTTCGAGTTCATTTATTCTGTTTTGAAAAACAGCACGTGCAAGAGATTTTTTTTCTTTTTTCATTTTCGCTTTTAAAGCAGTGATTATCTTATTTCGAGCTTGAAGGCTAAAATTGGGATCTAATTTATTAATTGCTTCTATGCCATTAATTAAGTTGTCTCTATCTACACCAGATAATTTTTCATAATCACTTGATAACAAAATAAGTTGCAATACTAATGGAACTGTAGGTTCCGGTATTCTTAAAAATATTTTTTCAAGATCTTCTGTGTTATAAGGATTTGTGTTCATAAAACTACTCAATAAAACAATATCATTATTCTTAAAAAAAAACTTCTAAGACATCTTTCAAAGTTCACTGATAATTAGAACAGATAAATAAAAATAGCAAGATTAGAGAATTAGATTATTGTAAATGGTGGGCCCGGGATGACTCGAACATCCGACCTCTACTTTATCAGAGTAGCGCTCTAACCGGCTGAGCTACGGGCCCAATTGATTTAATTATTCATTAAAAATTTTATATTAAGAATAAAAAAACNGGTTATTTATATAAAAAAACACTTTGAAGACTGAACAGTGAATGAAAACAACCAAAATTGTTTGTTCTTTTTTGTACTATAAAGTACTAACAATGATGCATTTTTATTGTTACTAAAAACTTATGTGCGAGCCCCTTCAACAAAAAGTGAATCTCGCTCAAGCACAGAATTTTTTACTAACACACATCAATCGACCGTAATAATAACCATAAATGGTTTTATTTATCCTTAGAAAGGAGGTGATCCAGCCGCACCTTCCGGTACAGCTACCTTGTTACGACTTCGTCCCAGTCATCCGTCCCACTCTCGGCGTCTGCCTCCCAAAGGGTTAGCGCAACGACTTCAAGTGTTACAAACTTCCATGACGTGACGGGCGGTGTGTACAAGGACCGGGAACGTATTCAACGCAGTGTGCTGACCTGCGTTTACTAGCAACTCCACGTTCATATAGGCGAATTTCAGCCTATAATCCCAACTGAGACAAGTTTTATCGGATTAGCTCCCCCTCGCGGGTTGGCAACCGTCTGTACTTGCCATTGTAGCGTGTGTGTAGCCCAGGGTGTAAGAGCCATGATGATTTGACGTCATCCCCACCTTCCTCCCTTTTAAGGGCAGTATCGTTAGAGAGTGCAACTAACAAAGAGGGTTGCGCTCGTTGCGGGACTTAACCCAACACCTCACGGCACGAGCTGACGACAACCATGCAACACCTGTGTAAGCTCCCTTGCGGGTCCATCCCCTTTCGGTTCAGTACTACTTACATGTCAAACCCTGGTAAGGTTCTTCGCTTACCATCGAATTAAACCACACGCTCCGCTGCTTGTGCGGTCCCCCGTCAATTTCTTTGAGTTTTAGCCTTGCGGCCGTACTACTCAGGCGGATTGCTTAACGCGTTAACTTCGGCTCACGAGGGGTCGATGCCCCGAAAACCTAGCAATCATCGTTTACGGCGTGGACTACCCGGGTATCTAATCCGGTTCGCTCCCCACGCTTTCGTCCCTTAGCGTCAGAACTGTCCCAGTAAGTCGCTTTCGCCACTGGTGTTCCTCCAGATATCTACGCATTTCACCACTACACCTGGAATTCCACTTACCTCTAACAGTCTCTAGTTTGACAGTATCTCACAACCTCTCCAAGTTGAGCTTGAAGTTTTCATATGAGACTTATCAAACCGCCTACGGACCCTTTACGCCCAGTGATTCCGGACAACGTTCGCTACCTACGTATTACCGCGGCTGCTGGCACGTAGTTAGCCGTAGCTTATTCATTAGGTACCTTCCTTGCTATTCCCTAATAAAAGAGGTTTACAATCCTAAAACCTTCATCCCTCACGCGGTGTCGCTGCATCAGACTTTCGTCCATTGTGCAATATTCTTAGCTGCTGCCTCCCGTAGGAGTGGGGGCCGTGTCTCAGTCCCCCTCTGGCTGGTCGTGCTCTCACACCAGCTACCCGTCTTAGGCTTGGTGGGCCATTACCCCGCCAACTACCTGATAGGACGCAAGCCCATCCAAGAGCGATAAATCTTTCATTTATAGAAATTATCAATAAATCGTATGCGGTATTAGCACAGATTTCTCTGTGTTATTCCCCACTCTAGGGTAAGTTACTTACGCGTTACTCAGCCGTCTGCCACTAGATATAATGCTTTCCGAAGAAAGCGATCTCGTTCGACTTGCATGCCTTAGACACACCGCCAACGTTCGTCCTGAGCCAGAATCAAACTCTTCAAAAAAACGGTCATTTTCATTCACTGTTCAATTTTCAAAGTGCGATATCATTAATTCAATCATTCAGATTAAAAAAATCATTAGAGAAAAAATGATAACAAACGCTTTTCCAAATAACAATAAAAAATATAAATAAGTATTAGTTTTTGTTAAAATAAAACAAGCGCAATTAACATTGTAACAAATTTTTAGGAGTAAACTATGGTTAAAAATAATCCTGGGGAGCCTTATTCAAGAATTTCATCTGAAGAGGCTTTTGAAATGCAACAAAGTGGTAATTCAACGGTTGTAGATGTGAGAAATCAAGACGAATATGAAGCAGGGCATGTAAAAGGTGCTATTTGGATACCAGTAGATGAAATAGTTCAAAGNTTTAATGAACTTCCAGAGGATGGAAATTTAATGTTTATTTGTGCAGTTGGAGCAAGNAGTGGATTAGCAGCTGAGTACGCAAGCTCTTTAGGCGTCGACTCAGAAAGACTATTTAATATAGAAGATGGAACTCCTACCTGGATTGATAAAGGTTTACCTAGCTCAATCGGCACTGAAAAATGATAGCCAAAAATTCTTATTTAACAGTTGTGGGATCAATTGCCTACGATGATGTAATAACATCAGAGGGAGCTAAAGATAATTTATTTGGGGGTTCCGCAACTTATTTCTCAATTTCAGCTTCAAATTTTTCAAATGTTTCTATAGTAGGTACAGTAGGTAAAGATTTTAGAGAATCTGATATAAATCTTCTTAAAAGTAAAAACATAGATACATCAAATATAAAAAAAAATAATTCAGGNAATACTTTCAGATGGAAGGGTGATTATAAATCAAATCCTGAAGAACCAGAAACCATATATACAAGCTTAGGAGTATTTGAAGAATTTTCTCCTAAATTAAATGAAACTCAACTTCAATCATCTCATGCATTTCTTGCAAATATATCTCCTGATATACAGCTTGAGCTAGCTCAAAGNTTAGAAAATAAAAATGTNTTAGTTGGACTTGATACTATGAATCATTGGATATTNGAGAAAAAGGAAACATTAGTTGAAGTNATAAAAAAGATAAATGTTATTTTTATCAATAAAACAGAGGCAAGTTTAATTTCAGAAAACTCAGATATCGATATCGCTGCCAAATATCTACTTGAGTATGGACCTGATTTATGTATCATTAAAGACGGTAAAATTGGATCATATATGTATACAAAAGATGAAGAAATGTTTTTTTGTCCAACATACAATATTGATAGACTTGTTGATCCTACGGGTGCNGGAGATTCTTTTGCAGGAGGTTTTTTTGGATATTTATCTAATATTACAAATCCCAAAAAAGAAGACTTTCAAGAAGCTATGATTTACGGATCNACCATAGCATCATTTACCATTGAAGGATTTGGAATAGAGAATCTACTTAAAGTAGAAAAAGAAAAAATTAATTACAGATTTAAAAAAATAAAGTCTAAAGTAAATTTGGAGCAATAATGAAATATGACATAAAAGATTTAGGTTTAGCAGACCAAGGTAGGAAAAAAGCTGAGTGGGCTGGAAGAGAAATGCCTGTTTTGCAGTTGATAAAAGAGAGGTTTGCAAAAGAAAAGCCGCTTGCAGGAACTAAAATTTCTGGATGTTTACATGTAACTTCNGAAACTGCAAATTTAGCCTTGACTTTAAAGGCAGGAGGAGCAGATTTCTCATTATGTGCATCTAATCCTTTATCCACCCAAGATGATATTGCTGCTTATTTGGTTTCAGAAGGAATACCAGTATTTGCAATAACTGGAGAAGATAATGACACATACTACAGCCATATAAATTCAGTAGTAAGTGAAAAACCAAATATTACTATAGATGATGGAGCTGATTTNGTAGCATTTTTACATCAAGAAAAGCCTGANCTTATGTCAGAAATAATTGGTGGAATGGAAGAAACAACAACAGGTGTTATAAGNCTNAAAGCATTNGCTAANGAAAANAAATTAAAATATCCTATAATTGCTGCAAATGATTCTCAAACAAAGCATATGTTTGATAATAGATATGGAACAGGCCAAAGTACTCTTGATGGAATAATCAGAGCTACAAATATTCTTTTATCTGGAAAAAACTTTGTAATAATTGGTTATGGTTGGTGTGGANGAGGCTTAGCTCAGAGAGCAAAGGGAATGGGAGCTCAAACNATTGTTTGTGAAGTAGACCCAATAAAAGCATTAGAGGCAGTTATGGATGGGCACCAAGTAATGAAAATGGAAGAAGCTGCAAAAGAAGGTGATATATTTGTGACAGTAACAGGTGGCCTTCATGCAATTGGTAAAAGTCATATGGAAAATATGAAAGATGGTGCAATAATAGCAAATTCTGGTCACTTTAATGTTGAAATAGATTTAGATTCTTTAGAAGAAATGTCAGAAACAAAAAGTACTCTTAGGCCATTCGTAGAAGAATATGTTTTAGAAAATGGAAAAACTATTTGTGTACTTGGTGAAGGAAGGCTTATAAATCTTGCNGCNGCAGAAGGACATCCTCCATCGGTCATGGATATGAGTTTTGCTAACCAGGCTCTAGGATGCGAATTCTTGAAAAAAAACAAACTAGATATAGGTGTTCATGTTTTATCAAAAGAGATAGATAGTGAGATTGCTTCAATAAAAATGAAGTCAATGTCTATGAACTTTGATGCTTTGAGTGCTGAACAAGAAAAATATCTTAACTCATGGAATATAGGGACTTAAATTATGGCAAATTATTTTTTTACATCTGAATCAGTATCTGAAGGTCATCCAGATAAAATGTGTGATCANATTTCAGACGCAATTCTTGATGAATGTTTTAGACAAGATAAATTTAGTAGAGTCGCATGTGAGACTGCAGTTGGTGGNCAACATGGAGAAGGCTTTGCTATGGTTTTTGGTGAAATAACAACAAACGCAAATCTTGATTATACAAAAATCATTAAAGACACAGTAAAAAATATTGGGTATACAAAAGATGAGTATGGATATACTCCTGATAGTATAAAAATTTTAAATAATATCGGAAAACAATCTCAAGATATTAAGGCTGGTGTAGATAATTCTTTGGAAACTAGAGGAGAAAGTGCTGGAGATTCTAATCAGCAAGGAGCTGGTGATCAAGGGATGATGTTTGGTTATGCTTGTGATGAAACTGATGAAAAAATGCCTTTAGCAATTACTTTGGCTCATGACCTATTGAAAAGATTAAGTGATGCAAGAAAAAATGGTGAAATAAGTTATCTAAGGCCTGATTCTAAAAGCCAAGTCACATTAGAGTACGANCAAAATCACAACGTGGTAAGAGTTGACACAATTGTTGTTTCAACTCAACATGACGATAACGTTTCTAATCAAGAAATTGAAAAAGATATTAAGGAAAAAATTATAGATGGAGTTATNAAAGATGATTTNTTGGATAAAAACACAAAAATCATCATTAATCCATCAGGAAGATTTGTAATAGGTGGTCCAGTAGGAGATGCAGGATTAACCGGACGTAAAATTATAGTAGATACTTACGGAGGAGCTGCTAAACATGGTGGTGGTGCTTTTTCTGGTAAGGACCCAACCAAAGTAGATAGATCTGCTGCATATGCTGCAAGACATATAGCAAAAAATGTNATAGAAACTCAAATTGCATCTAAGGCAGAAATTCAGCTTTCTTATGCTATTGGTAAAGCAGAACCAGTNTCTATAATGGTAAATACTTTTGGGACAGGTAAGGTAGAGGATTCTAAAATTGAAAACGCTATNAAAAAAGTTTTNGATTTAAGNCCTTCAGGAATAATTTCAGGACTAGATCTAAGAAACCCTATTTATCAACAGACTGCAACTTACGGGCATTTTGGAAGAAATGATCTTTCTTTACCATGGGAAGCTATTAATCATGCAAAGGAATTAGATAAATTATTCTAATATGANTACTGATATAAAATTTGGAACTGATGGATGGAGAGCAACTCCTGAAACAGGTCTAAATGAAGAAAATATTAGTATTTGCGCACAATCATTTGCAAAATATATTCTTGATCACCATGAAGGTGATAAAGAAGTACTAGTTGGATACGACACAAGAAAGAATTCTTATGATTTTGCAAAGCTTACTGCTAGTGTAATTTCTGCAAATAAAATTAAAGTAAAAATTACTGATGCTCCTACTCCTACTCCTTTATGTAGCTATCATGTAAAAAATAGTTCTATGCATGGAGCTGTAATTATTACTGCATCTCATAACTCTAAAGAATGGAACGGATTTAAGATTCGATCATCAAAGGGATTAAGTTTCAATGATAAAGAAATATACGAAATTGAAAAAAATATAGAATACTACACTGAAAATAAATCTAAAATAAAACTTTCAGATTCAGAAATTAAAAGTATTAATGTAAAAAATACTTATATTGATTCAATAAAAAAAGAAATAGATATAAAAAGTATAAAAAATTCTAATATAAAAATAGTTGTTGATTATATGCATGGAGCAGTTTCTGGCATATTAGAAGAAATACTTGATAATGAAGAAAATTGTTACCTAAGACATGAATATGATTCAAATTTTCCAAATATGGAGCAACCAGAACCTATAGAAAAAAACCTAAGCAAATTAATAGAAAAAGTTTCCAAAGAAAAATATTCTCTAGGTTTAGCGTTTGATGGAGATGGTGATAGGTTAGGAGTTATTGATGAAAATGGAAATTTTCAAACACCTACTGATATTTTTTCTATTTTAGCAATGCATATCTTAGGAAAAAAAGAATCAATAAAATCAATTGCTACCACAGTAAGTATGACTTCTAATATTGAAGAAATAGGGAAGATATATAATTCAGAAATTATAAGAACAAAAGTGGGATTTAAACATTTAGCTCCATTGCTTGAAAATAAAAAAGTATCTTTTGCAGGTGAGGAAAGCGGAGGTTACTCAATAGGCAATCATCTAGCTGATAAAGACGGTATATTTTCCGCTCTTCTTTACTTAGAAAATCTATCTAAATCAAATAAAAAACCAAGTGAACTCGTTGATAATATCTATTCAAAATTACCCAAAAAAAAGTTTGAAAGAGTTGATAAAAACTTTTCAACCGAAGATAGAAAATCTATCGAACAAAAGATTTATAAATTAAGAGATCATTTATCAAAAAAATTCATTATTACAGATGAAAATGATATGGA
>NZTZ01000031.1 GCA_002703265.1 Chloroflexota bacterium | reverse complement strand
ACGGTAGGATTGATTTATGACCGCACTCATACTAGAGATATAAATAAATTAGGAGCTATTGCTAGGAAAATGCCAATGGTTGCATTATTCTTTGTAATTTCTGGTCTAGCTTCATTAGGTCTTCCAGGATTATCAGGTTTTGTGTCAGAAATAATGGTATTTTTGGGTACTTATAAGATCTATCCTGTAGAAACAATTATTTCAGCATTTGGTGTTGTATTAGCTGCGGGATATATTCTTTGGATGACACAGAGAGCGTTATTCGGTGACAATAACTTAGATAAATCAGATAAAACTTATGATTTTAATTCTCTTAAAGATGCAAATAGTTTAGATTTACTACCAGCATTTATTATTACAATCCCCATTATTTTGATAGGTTTTTTTCCAAATTTGTTTATTGAATTTTTTGACTTAGGTATAAAGGAGATTATAAANTAATGCTATATGATGAANTGACATATATNTTATCTCCAATNATTCTTGTTGCNACNTCATTAATNGTNTTNTTANTNGAGTTTATTACTAAGAAAAAATCAGCTTTNNTNNTNACNACNCTNACNGGTTTAGNNATTTCTACAATTATATTATTTATTCAATANTTANCTTTTGATCAANAGAAAAGTATTTTCTTTGGCACATTGATTTTTGATAAATTTTATTTATTTTCAGCCATAGTATTAATGATCATAACTTCATCNATAATCATAGGTTTTTATGATTATCTAAACAAACAAATTTCCTTTGTTTCAGAATTTATAAGCTTGATATTATTATCGCTAGTTGGATCACTATTTGTTATTATGGCGGTAGANTTCGTGACTATATATCTATCTCTNGAACTTTCTTCATTACCAATAATTGCTCTAATTGCTTTTGGAAGAGGAAAATTCAGCCTTGAAGCTTCCTTTAAATATCTTATTTTAGCTTCTTTTTCTACCGGTATTTTTCTTACAGGTGTTGCCTATATTTACGGTGTTACAGGAAGTCTAAGTCTTGAAATAATAAATATAAGCGAAATAAATCCAGCAGTAACATTAGGAATAATTTTCATATTCATAGGTTTGGCTTTCAAACTATCAATTGCTCCATGGCATATGTGGACGCCTGATACATATCAAGGTTCTCCNATGCCTGTAGTAACATATTTATCTACAGCTTCAAAAGTTGCTGGATTTGTGTTGGCAATTAGACTTTTTTCAGAGATTTTTTCTGATAGCTTTACTTATTCGAATCTAATTATTCTTCTTTCTCTAATTTCTTTAGCCTCGATGACAATAGGAAACCTTGGAGCTATTTTGCAAAAAGATTTGAAAAGACTTTTTGCTTATTCAACAGTTGCACATGCAGGATATATGATAATTGGAGTAATTGCCTTAATTTCTTCTAACTCGTCAGCATCNACTACAATGTTTTATGTAGTTGGATATGCTATCACAAATATATCGGTATTTTTCTCTCTTCAACACATGATGAATCTTACCAAATCAACCTCTATTGACAGCATAAAAGGATTATTCCAGGCTCATCCTTTTGTTTCAATAATATTTGGTTTGGGAATACTAAGTTTGTTAGGAATTCCTGCTACAGTAGGTTTTATGGGTAAAGTTTTAGTTTTTTCATCTGCTGTAAATAATGGACTTGTTTTGTTAGCTGTTGCTGGAGTTATAAACTCATTTGTATCGGCATATTACTATTTGGGTTTATTGAGAAATGTTTTTGTATCTTCAGATAAATTCGAACAAAATGGAAATAGCAACAATACTTATATTTTAGTAGCATCTATATCATCAGTACTAGTTTTAGTTCTAGGAGTTTACCCTGATCTAATATTGTCTACAATAGATAATGTAATATCAGGACTATAGTTTAAGAAGGTAGATTATTTGATATATAAAAAAATTTGCTCTGTTGTAAATCCAGAGTCTGATCAAGCTAAGGATATATCTAGAAAGATTTCTGATCAATTTTCACAATGCTCATGGCAAATAGTTGATAATTTTGATTTTTCAAATATTAGTACAATGGATCTTGTTGTCGCTATTGGAGGAGATGGAACTTTACTTAGAGCTGTTTCTCTATCAATTAAATATGATGTTCCTGTATTAGGTATTAATATGGGAAATGTTGGTTTCATGACAGAGATTGAAGGAGATAATGCAATTCTTGAATTAGAACATTATTTAGAAAATAGCGTAAGGGTAGAAGAAAGGTCTTTATTGGAAGTTGATTTCCAAAAAGATAATAAGAATTTATCATACAAAGCATTAAATGATATTGTTTTAGCTAGAGGCTCATCAGTATCTATGATCGAAACTATTACAGAAATAGACGGAATACATTTGGCAACCTATAGAGGTGACGGTATCGTCCTATCCACATCTACTGGTTCNACTGGCTATTCACTTGCACTTGGAGGTCCTGTTATTGATCCTAAGTCAAACGATTACTACATAAAACCAATTGCAACTCATATGAGTCAATTTGGAGGAGTAATAGTAAGTTCTGATTCATCATGTGAAATTACAGTTTCTTCAAGAAAAGATGCTCAAATAAGTATCGATGGATTTATTGAGCATGAATTATCAAGTGGAGATAAAATCANGGTAAAAATTTCTGATACAAAAGCTAANTTTCTAAGAAAAAATCCTCCAAATCATTATTGGTCAACAATTACTGAAAAACTTGGAATTAGAAAAGGAAATTTCAGTAAATAATGNCTGATGATAAAGAATTNGTTTATAGNTCTGAATCTCTTAGCATTAGACGAGATGTTTATAAAACGTCTAATAAAGTTATCATTAATAAAGATTTTGTTGAACATCCAGGTTCTGTCCTCATAATAGGTAATAGGGGAGATAAAATTTTGTTTGTTGAACAATGGAGGCAACCAGTTAAGGTAAAAACCTTAGAACTTCCTTGTGGGACAATGAGATCTGGTGAAAGCGCGATTAATGCTGCAAAAAGAGAGTTTAGAGAAGAGACAGGTTATGGTGCTAGAAAATTTCATTCGATAGGTAGTTTTTTTGTAGCACCTGGATANAGCTCAGAAATTTGTGAATTTTTTATTGCTGAGGATCTTTATGAGGATCCATTGCCACCTGATGAAGACGAAGAAATAGATCTGAAGCAATTTACTTTAGATGAGTCTTTCAATCATATAAAAAACAAGAAAATTATTGATCAGGGTACAATATGTGCTCTAAATATTTATAAATCAATATTATAATTTACTTATGGAGGGAATCTAAATGTACGATCATGATTTACTTATTGTAGGAGCTGGTCTAGCAGGACTTAGATGTGCTGTTGAAGCTCAAAAATTGGGACTTAAAGTTGCAGTTATAACTAAAGTTCATCCTGTTAGAAGTCACTCTAANGCTGCCCAAGGTGGTATAAATGCACCGCTTACTGATAGAGGAGATGATTGGAAAGGTCANGCTTTAGATACTATCAAAGGTAGTGATTACCTTGCTGATCAAGATGCTGTAGAAATAATGAGTCAGGAAGCAGGAGACGCAGTACTTGAACTTGAGAGAATGGGAGTTATTTTTTCAAGAGGGGATGACGGAAAGCTTGGTACAAGAAGATTTGGTGGACAGAAGGTTGCTAGAACTTTTTTTGTTGGAGCAATCACAGGATCTGCTTTACTACATGTGCTTTATGAACAGTCATTAAAAATGGGTCTNCAGGTTTATGAAGAATGGTTTGTTACATCTCTAATTAAACATGATGGAGCGGTTAAAGGAGTCGTAGCTCTAGATCTTAAAACAGGAGAATTGGAATCTATNACNGCTAAATCTGTGGTAATAGCCGCAGGTGGTGCAGGAAGAGTATTTGAACCCTCAACAAATGCNCTTATATGTACAGGAGATGGTCTTTCTTTAGCTTGGAANAANGGAGCAGGGTTGATGGATATGGAAATGATTCAGTATCATCCTACNACNTTAGCTAGAACTGGAATTTTATTGTCAGAAGCTGCTCGTGGAGAAGGNGCATACTTGCTAAATTCTGATGGAGATAGGTTTATGGAAAAATATGCTCCTGANTACATGGAACTTGCTTCAAGAGATGTAGTTTCAAGAGCAGAACAGACTGAAATAAATGAAGGTAGAGGAATTGATGGAAATGTTTTACTTGATCTAAGGCATCTAGGTAAAGAATTTATTGAAACAAGACTTGGNTATTTACAAGAAGTATCCGTTGAATTTTTAGGAATTGATATGGCCGAGAAACCTGTTCCAATTCGACCAGGAATGCACTACATTATGGGAGGAATAAAGACTGATATAGACGGAGAGACTGGAGTTCCAGGTTTATACGCTGCTGGAGAATGTGCAAACGTAAGCGTTCATGGAGCTAATAGATTAGGCGCTAATTCTCTTCTAGATACTGTAGTTTTTGGAAGAAGATCAGCAGAGAAAGCTTCAGATTATGTTAAAAGTATTTCTAATGAGGTCATTCCTACAGATGAATATGTTAAGCGAGATCTAGATATGATTAAGAAAATCTTGNATTCTGAAGGTAAATTCAAAGTAGCTGAAGTTAGAAATAAGATGGCAACGGCGATGACTAAAGGAATNGGTGTTTTTAGAGATCAAGAATCTATGGAATATGCCAAAAAAATTGTTGATCAAACAAAAATTGATTATCGCGATTCCATAAGAATAGATAACAAAGGAAAAATATATAACACAGATTTATTATTTGCACTCGAGTTGGGAAATATGATTGATTGTGCTGAATCTATAGTTCATGGAGCTTTAACTCGAAAAGAAAGTAGGGGNGCNCATTTTAGGACTGATATACCTGGTAGAAATGATGAAGAATGGCTCAAGCATACTCTTATCTACAAAAGCTCAGAAGGAGAAATAAGTGTTAAGACTCCTGATGTAACAATTACTGAATGGCAACCAGTTGAAAGAGTATATTAAAGAGAGAGTTAATATGAAAGTTAGTATAGACGTAAAAAGATTTGATCCAGAAAAAACTAATGAAAATACCTGGGTCCAAAATTATAAAATGGACATTCACCCATCATCTACTGTTCTTGATGCATTAATTCATGTTAGAGAAGAAATAGATGGTACACTTGCTCTAAGATGTGCTTGTAGGGCTTCGATATGTGGTTCTTGTGGAATGAGAGTTAATGGGCAAGCTAAGCTAGTGTGTAAAACAAGAATTGAAGAGTTAGTTGAAGAGGGAGAAACATTATCTGTAGAACCAATGGGTAATCAGCCTGTTATAAAAGATCTTATAGTAGATATAAGCTCATTCTTCGCCAAAATGACTCAAGTAAGTCCATTCCTTCAACCCGATAGTTTACCCGAACAAGGAGAATTTATAGCTTCAAATGATTCAATGGAGAAGTTATTGACAGAGATGAATTGTATTATGTGTGGTCTATGTGTCTCAGATTGTACAATTCTTGAAGTTGACGACACGTTTATAGGTCCTGCTGCTTTAGCAAAGGCTTCAAGATTTGTTTACGATCCAAGAGACGATAAAACAGAAGAAAGACTAAAATTCTTAAATGATGAACAGGGTGGTATATGGGATTGTACAAGATGTATGCAGTGTGTCGAAGTATGTCCAAAAGATGTTTCTCCAATGGATAGAATTATGGATCTGAGGGAAACTGCTATCGAAATTGGTGCAAAGAAAACTCATGGATATGATCATACTAATTCTTTTGAAAAGTCTGTAGTAGCTCACGGAAGACTTGATGAAAGTAGATTAGCTTTAGAATCTGCAGGTATATTTAATTTACCAAGATTACTCGACTTAATACCTGTTGGATTAAGGGCTCTTATTAAAGGAAAATTACCACCATTATTTCCTCATAAAGCTGAAGACAATAAAAAGATTAAAGATATTGCTAAGAAAATTAAGGAGATGGAATAATGAAGTTTGCATTTTATCCAGGATGCGTTGCTAGAGGAGGAACTCCAGAACTTCTCTCATCATCTATGGCGGTACTAAAAGCACTAGATATTGAAGTAGAAGAGCTTACAAAAGCAGGATGCACTGGAGCCGGTGTGCTTCAAGAAAAGAATCCTCTTCTTGGAGATACAATAAATGTGAGAACTCTTGCAATGGCTGAAGAAAAAAAACTTAATATAATGACACTTTGTTCAACATGTCAGGGTGTACTTAGCCAAGCAAATCATAAAGTTAAAAGTGATCCAAAGTATTTAGATCAAATCAATGACATTTTGAAAGATGAAGGTTACAAATATAACGGAACAACTGAGGTTAAACACTTACTTTGGATCTTAGTTGAAGATTATGGATTAGAAAATATAGAAGTTACTAAACCATTATCAAACCTAAAATTTGCTCCATTTTATGGTTGTTACATGGTCAGGCCTTCTGAAGCTCTAGGTTTTGATGAAAAGCCAGAAAGACAAGAGTATTTAGAAAAAGTGATTGAAGCTGTTGGTGCAGTCGCAATTGATTTCCCTGGTAAATTTTCTTGTTGTGGTTTCCCTGTATTGTTTATAAACCAAAAGAACTCATTAAAAATGGTTAGTAATCAAACAGGTTCAGCAAAGGACTTAGGAGCAGATGCAATGGTAACTCCGTGCCCATTATGTCACTTAAACCTTGATGGTTATCAGGGTAAGGCACGTAGTAATAATAGAGGAGATAAGGCAGACCTTCCTATCATTCATATGCCTCAAATGATTGCATTGGCAATGGGCTTAGAAACAAAAGATATCGGCCTTGGTCGGCATATAGTCTCAACTAAAGAAATTTTGAATAAAGTCTAATAAATTTTATTACGAATTCTTTTTCATAATATCTAATAATTCAATCACAGAATCTACTGATTTAGATAGAGCAGAATGTTCATCTTTGTTTAAGTCAACTTCGATTACTTCTTCTATACCATTTGCACCAAGCTTAACAGGTACACCTGCATAAACATCATTAAATCCATATTCTCCACTTAATAATGCAGCACATGGTAGTATTTGTTGTTTATCTAATAAGATTGCTTCNACCATCTGAACAATTGATGCTGATGGTGCATAAAATGCAGATCCTGTCTTTAGTAGAGCCACAATTTCAGCTCCACCATCTCTAGTNCTTTGNACTATTGATGCTAATTTNTTTTTTTCGATCATATTCTCAACAGGAACTCCACCAACATTTGTAGCTCCTATTACAGGAACCATTGTGTCTCCATGTCCGCCTAGAACATATGCGTTTACACTTTCAACAGAAACATTAAGTTCTTCTGCAATGAAAGTACTAAATCTAGCTGTNTCNAAAATACCTGCCATTCCAATAACCCTTTTCGAGTCAAATCCACTTATATTGTATGCATGCTGAACCATAGCATCTAAAGGATTAGAAACTACGATAATTATAGAATTAGGTGAGTGTTTTACTACTTCTTCTGTAACACTACCTACAATTTTCATATTAGTTAGAAGAAGGTCATCTCTGCTCATTCCAGGTTTTCTTGCAATCCCTGCAGTAATAACAACGACATCTGAGTTAGCAGTTTCTTCATATCCATTTGAACCAATTATTTTACTGTCAGTTCCTAAAACAGGACCTGATTCTAAAATATCTAAAGCTTTACCTTGAGGCATGTCCTCAACAACATCAACTAAAACTACGTCTGCATATTTTTTCTCAAAAATTCTTTGAGCTGTTGTTGCTCCAACATTTCCTGCTCCAATTACTGATACTTTAAATTTCATAATTTACCTCCAATTTTTTTATTATTTACCCCAAGGAGTAATCGCACTTTTTAATGATTCATAACCTTCTATAAATCCTGGACGATCTCCACTATAAACTTCATCAAATTTATTAAGAGCATTATCAAGCCAATCATGTAATTCTTTGTTTCCAGGATTTGCATCGATATAAGCATCTCTTATTAATACAAAATGTATTCTTGGATCATATGGTTGTTTTGTCCCTCCAACCCATTCGTCTCCATCTAACAATCTAAGCAACATAGCATCAGCTGATCCTAATGTTTGCTCATGTATAGGAGGGCCAGACATTCTATGCATAACTGAGGTCATATCTCTACCATTTCCAGTAGTATAACCCATTTCAGACCAAACATTTCTCATATCTACGTCTTGTCCTAAATGTTTAGCTACTTTTCCTCCAAATGCTCTTAATGGATCAGAAATATCAGCCAATAAATCTGTCAGTCTGTCTCCATCAAGATCTGTTGATAGAACAATAGTCTCTTGTTTTTCTATTATGTCCCAAACTAGCAAACCATAATTTGTATCAGATATATGTTGCTCAATCCTTCCTGACCAGTTCTCCATACCAGCTTTGAAGTCAGTAGGTAAAAGTTTTATTATTTTGTCTATTCTTTCTTTATGCTCTTCATAAGGATCTACTGCATATTTTCTTCCAACTTCAAATTTAGTACCCTTTAGTAACCAAGAATGAAGTCCAGCATTTATCCCATCTTCCATGGCTTGAGTTGGCTTAGTTGCTACTCTTCCTATAGCACCAGTATCATTTACTAATTTTAAAAACAATCTGTTTGCATAGGCCATCTGAACTGCAGGAGTATTCATTTCAGAATGAACTATTCCATCATCATTAACTTCAAATTTTTCTTTATTTTGTGAATAAGGAAGACAAGGCATTGATCTAACTACTGTTATAGGACCGTAAGGCCTTACATTACAATAAACACCTGCTTGAGTTCTTAGTGGAGCGTTTCCAGATTTACCCATAACAACTACTTTATTTCCTTTACCGTCGTTGACGTAAGCATCTCCAGCTGTTGACCATTTTATAGATGTACATGGCATGTTCCCAAACCATGCTAAGGCTTCTAGATTTGAATCATGTCTGTACTGAGACCACATTGGAACTGCATAATATGGGAGCCCAAGTATATCAATAGCCGCTATTGTACCTAGTAGGGCGTATGCATCTGTTAAAGAATGTGCAACAGGATTTATAACTCCGTCATGATTTCCTCCTTGCCATACTATGGCATCTGGATAACCTTCAGGCTTAATATCAGCTACTTCAAAAATATTGGATAATTCACCTAGTAAATCTCCATCTGATTCAGTCTTAGCTATTTTCAATAAATCTATCATGAGTGTCCCTTTCTATCTAGAGTGGTATATTTCCATGTTTTTTTGAAGGATTGTCAAGAAATTTTTTACTAAAAATTTCTAATGAAGACGCTATTTTATTTCTTGTTTCAGCAGGATCAATAACATCATCAATGTATCCTCTTGATGCTGCAAGAAAAGGTGAAGAAAATTTTTCTTTGTATTCGTCAATTAATTTATTTCTAGTTTCTTCAGGATTTTTAGATTCAGAAATCTCTTTTCTAGAAATAACATTTACAGCACCTTCAGGTCCCATAACAGCTATTTCGGCAGTAGGCCAAGCTAAATTTAGGTCTGATCTCAATTCTTTTGAGTTCATAACTATATATGCTCCACCGTATGCTTTTCTAAGTATTATTGATATTTTAGGAACTGTAGCTTCAGCGTAAGCATAAATCAATTTTGCTCCATGACGTATTATGCCTTGATGCTCTTGATTGACTCCCGGCATAAATCCAGGAACGTCAACAAATGTAATTATTGGAATATTATACGCGTCACAGAATCTTACAAACCTTGCTGCTTTATCTGAAGCATTTATATCTAACATTCCTGCTAAACTAGCTGGTTGATTTGCGACTATTCCAACTGTATCTCCCTTAATTCTTCCAAAACCTACAACTATATTTGGTGCAAAATTTTCATGAACTTCAAGGAAATCTTGATTATCTATAACTCTATTTATAACTTCTTTTACATCATAAGCTTCTGTTGATTTTTCTGGGACTATTTGTCTTAATTCTTCATCTATTGATTTTGTTTCTGAGAAATCTTTCTTTGTTGCATTCTCAAGATTATTTTGAGGAATGAAGTCTAACAGTCTTTTGATTCCTTGCATGCATTCTTCTTCTGTTTCATAAACGAAATGAGCAACACCGGATTTAGTTGAGTGAGCATCTGACCCGCCAAGATCTTGGTGGCTTATCTCCTCACCAGTCACAGACTTTACAACGTCAGGACCTGTTATGTACATTTGCCCAATTTCTTTGACCATAAAAATGAAATCTGTTATTGCAGGTGAATAAACGGCACCTCCTGCTGAAGGACCAACTATCACACTTATTTGAGGAATAACTCCTGAAAAAAGAGTATTTCTGACAAAAACTTCTCCATAACCTGCTAAAGAGTCAACTCCTTCTTGAATTCTTGCACCTCCAGAGTCATTGAATCCAATGATAGGTGCTCCGTTTTTTGATGCTAGATCCATTACTTTTGCAATCTTCTTACCAGCTACCAACGATAGAGACCCCCCAAGAACAGTAAAATCTTGAGCGTATGCAAATGTAGGTTTCCCATTTACTAATCCATAACCCGTTACAACAGAATCACCATCGAAAACATTTTTATCTAAACCTAAATCTTTGGATTGATGTTGAACAAAAATATCTAATTCTTCATACTTACCATTATCAAAAAATTTAGCTAGTCTCTCTCTCGCAGTCAGTTTACCTTTGGCTTTTTGAGATTCTATCCTTTTATCTCCTCCACCTTTTTGGGCTTTAGATCTTCTATCATTAAGATCTTGCAATATATCTTTATTGTTTTTTTCTGACAAATAAATTTCCTATTTATTATTTTCACAACTTTTATCAGACTTAATAATAAATATGAAATATAATATTTCATAGGTAAAAATGCCTAATTATAAAACATTCTATGAAAAATTTAACCATAAATACTCAATCCTGTATGATTATGGGTATTATAAATGCCACTGTTGATTCATTTTCAGGTGATGGTATATATTCAAATGATAAATTTGATCTTGATAGAGAAATTGAATCAATGATCCAAAATGGTGTAGACATTGTTGATGTTGGAGGCGAGTCTACAAGACCTAAAAAGCTTTATAGTAATGTGGTTGAAGTTTCTGAAAATGAAGAATTGGAAAGAGTTATCCCAATAATTGAAAGGATAAAGAATAATTTTGAAATAAATATTTCAATTGATTCAAAAAAACATAGAGTTATTGATGAAGCTATAAAATGTGGAGCAGAAATAGTAAATGACATTTCTATGATTGAAGATGAAAATATTCTTAAAGTACTAAGTAATAATGATGTGTTTTATGTTTTAGGACATTATAGAAAAAATGAAGCTCATCAAAATCTNATACCTGAAGTCCTAATTGATATTTCAAAAAAAATAGATTTATTAATTAGCTCAGGTTTTGATAGATCTAAGATAATTTTAGATCCAGGAATAGGATTTGGAAAAACTCCAAAAGAATCTAAAGACATACTTGCCAATATTGAAATCTTAAAAAAATCTTTTAATTTACCTGTAATGGTGGGTTCATCAAGAAAATCTTTTATAGGTGAATATACAGGGAAAAAAATTGAGGAAAGAGTTTTTGGAACGGCTTCTACTGTAGTATTTTCAATATTAAATGGAGCTAATATTTTGAGAGTTCATGACTATAAAGAGATGATGGATGTAAAAAAGATGACTCAAGTTTTGAAAGATTCAGCTTATAGTCTATGAATTATTCAAAAGTATATTTATCTGTTGGCACAAATTTAGGTAATCGTGAAAATAATATTTCTAATTGTATAGATTATCTAGAAAAAATTTCTGAAATAAAAAATATTTCTAAAATTTATGAAACAGTTCCTTATAAAGTTCAGATTGAGCAGAGTAATTTTTTGAATTTAGCTCTAGAAATCAATTTTTTTGAATCTGCAGAAAATTTATTAATTGAGATTAATAAAATTGAAAAAGAACTTGGAAGAGTTAGATCGAGTATAAGAAATGAACCAAGGGAAATTGATATAGATATAATTTTTTTTGGCAATCAAATTATTAATAAAAAAGATTTGGTAGTACCTCATCCTAGATTTAGAGAGAGATTATTTGTACTAGAACCCCTTAATGATATAGCACCTAATTTTTTAGATCCTATAACCAATAAAACAATCAACCAATTGTTAATAAACGCTCAAAATAGTAGCAATTAAGTAAATAATCATGGAAATAAATATTGAAGGATTAATTTTATTTTCTTTCACAGCGTTTCTATTATTCCAAGTCAAGAAAAGCACTACAAAAGTAAGTAAAACTTTAATAAGAAGTAAAATGGCCTTCGATGAAGAATAATCTCCGTAAGTCAATCTATCAAATGCAATAATCACACCAGAGAAAAATAATAATATACTAGAAACAAGAAGAACTGAGTTATAGTCAGATATGAAATCCAGAGAAGATATTTTTTTATCTTTATATTTGTAAGATTTTATTAGATACAGTAAAGAACCTCCAAGCCAAATACCTGCAGACATACTATGTAGCCATAAAAAAAATGTAAAAATTATCTGATTCATTTTGAATTTTCCAATTCTTTAACGGATTCAAAGACTAACTCTTCATCTATAATTCCTAACCATCTCTTATATTCTTTACCGTTTTTATCAAATAAAATAGTAGTTGGAAAAACTGTTATATCCAAAGTTGAAACAACTTTATCTTTTTCATCTGCAACTGATGGATAACTAATCCCTTTATTCAAAAACATTCTCTTTCCATCTTCTTTAGTATCCAAACCTAAAACTTGGACTCCTATAACTTTTGTAGCTGATGATTTTGAGTTAATTCTATCCAATATTTCTAGCTCATATACACAAGGAGGGCAAGACGGGAACCAAAAGTTTAACAATATATTATTGTTTTCGAATGAAGAAAAATCAATCTCGTCTTCAAAAATTGTTTGATTAGAAAATGGTAGATCATAAAAATTTGATTTATTAAGATCTTGGCTGCAACTTAACAAGATTAGAAAACTCAGAGAGAAGAAAATTTTTATATTTTTTTTATGAAAAGGAATTAATCTGATCATTTATTGCATCTAATAATTTATCTGAGCTTACTCTTATTTGTTTCATAGTATCCCTATGTCGGATGGTTACAGAGTCATCTTCTTCAACACTTTCAAAGTCAATTGTTACACATAAAGGTGTCCCAATTTCATCCTGTCTTCTATACCTTCGACCAATAGATTGAGTATCGTCGTATTGTGCTGTAAATTTTTTATTTATATTCTCAAAGATTTTTCTACTATATTCAGATAGCTTTTCATTCCTTGATAATGGAAGTACAGCTATTTGTATTGGAGAAATCTCAGGATGTAACTTTAATAATGTTCTTGTTTCTTTTTCAGTTTCTTCTTCGCAGTATGCATCGCAAAGAAAAGCAAGAACACTTCTATCAGCACCCATCGCAGGTTCTATTACATAAGGAGTGTATCGTTTGTTGTTTTCTTGATCAAAATAAGATAAATCTTTGCCTGAAAGTTCAGAATGTGCCTTCAAGTCGTAGTCAGTTCTGTTAGAAATTGTCTCCAATTCTCCCCAACTCCACGGGAATAAATATTCAATATCAGAACTAGCTTTGGAATAATGAGGGAGTTCTTCTTTTCCGTGTTTTCTAATCATCAAGTTTTCTTCTCTAATTCCAAATTTTTTGAACCACTCCATTGAAAAGTCTATCCAATATTCGTGCCATTTTTCATCTTCATCAGGGCTACAGAAAAATTCCATTTCCATTTGCTCAAATTCCCTTGTTCTAAATGTGAAGTTACCTGGAGTTATTTCATTTCTGAATGATTTCCCTTGTTGAGCAATTCCAAAAGGTATTTTTTTTCTTGAAGTATTCAGAACGTTAAGGAAATTAACAAACATTGCTTGAGCAGTTTCTGGTCGTAGATAAACAGTTGAGGATGAGTCTTCAACAGGTCCAATGAAAGTTTTAAACATTAGATTGAAATTTCTGGCTTCTGATAGTATCCCCCCATCAGGTGAAGGATTTTCTTTTCTCTCACTATTTGGAAGATTAGTAATTTTTATTACTTTGTCTTTTAATAAACTTCTTGCTTCTTCTTCATCGGATGCTTCAACTGAAATGATTTTTTTTTCTTTTTTAGTTTCAATTTCTACGATAAATATATGATCTTCTCTGTATCTTTTCCCTGTAACAGAACATTCCACAAGCGGATCTGAAAAAGAATCTAGATGACCAGAGGCTTTCCACACATTGGGATGCATTAATATTGATGCATCTATACCGAATATATCTTCTCTTTCTGTTACGAATGATTTCCACCAAAGATTTTTTACATTTCTCTTTATTTCAACTCCAATAGGACCATAATCCCATACAGAAGCTAATCCACCATATATTTCACTTGAAGGAAATATAATTCCTCTTCTTTTTGCCAATGAGACTAATTTTTCTAAATCTTGTAATTTATATTTATTCTTTTCCAAAATTTACTCCTTGTTGTTAAGATTATCTCAGTTTTTATATATTTGATTAGGGAATAAGAATTCAAAATAGATCAATTTTTTAAATAAAAAAAATTATTATCTAATTTGATTTTCGTATAGTATGTAAATCAAATAGTAGGGAGTTATAAATGAAAATAGGATGGATTGGTGTAGGAAATATGGGTAAACCTATGGCTAAACATATTCAGGAATACGCTAGTGAGTTTACAGTATGTGATTTAAATCAGGAAGCTGCAGTAGATATATTAGAAAATGGAGGAAAGTGGGCTGAGACTCCTTCTGAATGTGCACAGGATAAAGATATTTTATTCATGAGTTTACCCATGCCTCAAGATGTAGAAAAGGTATCTACAGGAAAAGACGGGATAATTGAATCAGTAAAACCTGGAACAATACTTCTCGATGCCTCAACAAACTCCTTGTCTATGGTTAAGAAATTACACAAAATATTTGATGAAAAAGGTGTTGAGTTTTTAGATTGTCCAGTAAGTGGCGGAGTAATTGGAGCTATTAATAAAGATATGTCGATTATGGTTGGAGGAAATGAAAGTACTTATAAAAAAATAAAACCTGTATTAGATGCCATGGGAGATAAAGCTATTTATTGTGGTCCGGTTGGAAGTGGAACAATTTGTAAGCTATCACATCAATTATTCAGTGGATTATTGTTAGGAATTACAACAGAAGTATTAACTTCAGGTGTAAAAGCAGGGATGGACTTAGACACATTAATTGATGCTATATCTAGATGTGCCTCAGCAAAAAATCCTCCCTTTGATAATTGGAAAGCATCTCAAGAATATAATTTTGAGGGAGATGAAATGTCATTTTTCTTGGAACTGGCAGCTAAAGACATTCGACTTGCTTGTGAAATGGCCAGAGAAAATAAGGTCCCTTTAGATATGGCAAATATTTTTGAGCAAAATATTATTGAGGCTATGAATAAAGGATGGGGTAAAAAAAATTCAGGTATCGTCAGAAAAATTATTGCTGATAGAGCTGGAGTCAGCCTAGATTATGCACCTGGAGGCTTTTCTTCATAAAATGAAATATAGTAAAGATGATATAGCAATCATAGTTGCTTTAGAAGAAGAATTGCCAGAAACAATTCTCCCTGAATTTAAGATATTTTATTCAGGAGTAGGTAAAATAAATGCTACTCTCAAGACTGCTGAAGTTATTTACAAAACAAATCCTAAATTAGTTATAAATTATGGAAGTGCAGGTGCATTAAATAAAAACCTTTCAGGATTACATCAAGTGACTAGTTTTTATCAAAGGGATATGGATGTTACTGATTTGGGCTTTATGGTAGGAGAAACTCCTTTAGACGATATCAATCAAATTTCTTTAGATGAAAAAGGAGTTTCATGTGGCACGGGAGATAGTTTTGTAAGTTCCAATCAAGCACTGCAAACAGATTTGGTAGATATGGAAGCGTATGCAATTGCTAAAGTTTGTTTGATCAATAAATTAGATTTCATGTGTTTTAAGTTCATATCTGATAATGCCGATGCAGAAGCAGGAGATAATTGGGTTAAAAATATGAGCTTAGGAAAGAATTTTTTTAGAGACAAAATACTTAATTTATTTAATAAGTAATATTTGTTTGCTATTATTATTCATACTCCTTATACTTCTTAATAATTTTAAGATTAAGAGGTGTGGTATGCCAAATAAAGATTTAGAAGGAAAAGTCGCAATTGTCACAGGAGCAGGTAGCGGTATAGGGACAGGTATTTCCAAAATATTACACGATAGAGGAGCAACCTTAGCTTTATGTGATTTATATGGAGAATCAGCTGAAAAAACTGCTATGAGTCTTTCTAAAGAATTCATTTTTGACTCAGTTGATGTAACTAAATTATCAGACATAGAGAAATTTAGAGATAAAACTATAAATAAATTTGGAAAAATTGATATTTTAGTATCAAATGCTGGAGTTATAGGAGCTGAAGGATTTGCTGAAAGAAAAAATTATTCTAAAAAAGATTGGGATGATACTTTTGATGTAAATGTAATTGGAGTGGTAAATAGTGCAGATGCAATTGTTGATCATATGAAAAATAATAAGTACGGAAAAATTGTAAATATAGCTTCTCATGGAGGAAGAAAACCACGAGGTTTAGGAGATATGCACCGAGGAAATGTTCAAACTCCNTATCTAGTATCCAAGGCTGCTGTTATTCAATACACACATTTATTAGCTATAGAGTTAGGTTCATTTAATATTAACGTAAATGCTGTTTGTCCTGGAGTAATATGGACTCCCATCTGGAGAGCGATTGCAGAAAACCATATCGAACAAAACCCGAATCTTAAGGGAATGGATCCAAAAGAAGTTTTTGACGAGTTAGCTGTAAAGGCTAGAACGCCTTTAGGAAGAGGGCAAACACCAGAAGATATTGGGAAGACTGTTGCTTTTTTTGCTTCAGAAGATTCTTCCGAGATAACAGGACAAGCATTAAATGTAAATGGTGGAGCTTCTTTAAATTAAATAATATGAAAAAAATATTCGATTACATTGTTATTGGTGCGGGTTCATCTGGAGGTGTAATAGCTTCTAGATTGAGTGAAAATCCTAACAATAAGGTTCTTCTTATTGAAGCAGGAAATTCATTCGAAAATGTAGATGAAATCCCTGATGTCTTGAAAAAAGGTATGGCTACTGGAGCTGACTGGACTGGTAATCTTGCTGTAGGTACTAAATTTGATTGGAAGTATGAAGGTATTTCTAATGAAGAGTTCAAAGATATGGGAGTTCCACGGGGAAAAGTTATTGGAGGAACCAGTTCAATTAATGGACAAGTTTTTATTAGAGCTATACCTGAAGATTTTGAAAATTGGAAAAACAAGGGATTGGATGATTGGTCATATGAAGAATGCTTGAAATATTATATCAAGCTTGAAAATGATCTTGATTTCAATAATGAATTTCACGGTAATGAAGGTCCTATTCCTGTTATGAGACATAAAATAGACACTCTATTAGAAGATCAGTTAACTTTTTATGAATCAGTTCAAGAAATGGGATTCCCTGTAACAGAAGATCATAATTTGCCTTTCTCTGAGGGAGTGGGCCCACTCCCATTAAATAATGTTAATGGGATGAGATGGAGTACGGGTATTTCATATGTAATTCCTGCGATTTATAGAGATAATCTTGAGGTCTTATCAAACACGATATGTGAAAAAATTATAATAGATAATGGCATTCAAAGAGGNGTTATTCTAAAAAACGGAAATNTGATTGAAGGTAATGAAATAATATTGTCAGCTGGAGCAGTAGAGAGTCCAAAGTTATTATTGAACTCTGGAGTAGGAGATAAAGATTCTCTATCNAANATTGGAATAGANCATGTTCATCAATTACCAGGAGTTGGTCTNAATCTTAGTGATCATCCAGCTGTAGAGTTGGTATGGAAATCAAGCGAAAGACTTTTAGATCAATTATCTGATGTAGGAGCGCAAAAAGTTGCTCTAAGATATACTTCNGAGAACTCTGATGACAGACTTGATATGATTTCTGTTATGAGATTTCANCCTGGAGGTATTTCAAAAGATGATTTACACTTTAGAAGTTCAGATTTTGGAGAATCAAGAATAGCTATAACAACAGGATTATTCTTGGCAAAAAGTCATGGTAAATTATCTCTTAATCCAGAAGATCCCAAAAACTCTCCTATAATTAACTATAATTATTTGAATAATGANTATGATACNGAAAGACTAATTAAGGGTATAAAACTTAACTATGAGATAGCAAGAAATAGTAAGTTTGACCCCTTTAGAGGAGATTTAATAGAACCTTTGCCTGAAGCTTTAGAGGATGAAAAATTACTAAGGCATTGGATAAACTCTAAAGTTCATACAATGCATCACATTTCTGGAACCTGTAAAATGGGTTCAGAAGATGATGAAAATGCAGTTACTAACAAATATGGAAAAGTTCATGGAATTGAAGGTTTGAGAGTAGTAGATTGTTCCATTATGCCAGATTGTGTGAGAGCAAATACAAATGCTACGGCAATTATGATGGGAGAAAAAATTTCAGACCATATAAAATTAGGAGATTGATTAATTGAAACCTATTGATTTAAGAAAAAAAGCAAGGAATGGTGATAACTTTACAACATCTGGACTTGCAAAGGGACACGTTCAGACTAACGTAGTGATTATACCTAAATCTTATGCTTTCGATTTTACTTTATTTTGTTTGAGAAATCCTAAACCATGTCCAATTGTTGAAGTAATGGATCCTGGAAATTATGTGTCATCTTTTGCTGAAGACTCAGATATTAGGAAAGATGTTCCTGAATATAAAATTTTTAAGGATGGGAAATTTTCTGAATTTGCTACAGATATAAGCGAATTTTGGAGACCTGACTTTGTTGCATTTTTATTGGGTTGTTCTTTTACTTTTGAAAATGAATTAGTAAAAAATGGAATAGAACTTCCATATTTTGAGAGTAAAAAAAATGTTCCTATGTTCATAACATCAATTGATACAGAAAAAGCTGGAAATTTCCATGGAAAATTAGTTGTTACACAAAGATGGATTAGAAGAGAAAAAGTAGTGAAAGCAATACAAGCAACTAGTAGATTCCCAAATCAACATGGTACTCCTATTCAAGTTGGAAATTCTGAAGAAATTGGGATTTCTGATCCTTATAATCCTGATTTTGGTGATCCTTGGATTCCTGAAAATGAAAAAGATTTTATACCTCTGTATTGGGCGTGTGGTGTGACTCCACAGCTTGTTTTGGAATCTGCAAAAATAGATATTTCAATAACACATTCCCCGGGTAAAATGTTTGTTACCGATCTCACAGATGAGGAGATGGCGGTAATATAGTGACCTTTCAAGAAATTGAGAAAATTATATTGTCAGATGATCAAAGAGGAATGTCTTTATTGTATGAAAATATTAATAAAGGTTTTATTAAGAGATCAACAGATTTGGTATTAGGCACTAAAGGTACAGTTTTTTTGTGCTCAGGTTTTTATATTTTGAATTCTAAATCTCCTGAAACTGATGGCCCTCCAGGAACTGTAGCACTAGCACAAACCTTAACTAAACTTGGTAATGACGTTTTTATAGTTACAGATAAATTTTCATCAGATATTTTTTATGGAATGTATGGTAAGGATAAAGTTATTGAGTTCCCAGTATTGAATCATTTTGAATCAAACAAATATGCAAACGAATTAATCAATAAATATAATCCTAATTTAATTATCTCTATTGAAAGGGCAGGGCTATCTAACGATGGTAAGTATAGAAATTTTAGAGGTGTAGATTTTTCTGATTTTAATGCAAAGTTAGATTATTTATTTGAACAAATTCCAAATTCAATTGGAGTAGGCGACGGGGGGAATGAAATTGGTATGGGATGTTATATGGAACAAATTTTAGAATTAGATATTTATCCACATCCATCCGTGATAAAGACTTCTGAGAATATAATTGCTAGTACTTCAAATTGGGGAGCTTACGGATTAATAGCTGGTATTTCATTAGTAGAAAAATCAAATTTTTTACCTTCTGTTAAAAAAGGGAAAGAATTAATAGAAAAATCCGTTGAACTTGGAGCTGTGGAAGGCCTCTCAGGAGAACCTAAACCTTGGGTTGATGGTAGATCATTAGAAAAAGATCAGATTTGTTTAGAAAAATTAAATTCTATTTTTTAGTTTTTTTAACAAGGGTTTCTTTTACTAAAAATCTGAGAAAAAATATTCCTATTAGAGCTATAAAACCACTTGAATAGCTTGCAATAGCTAAAGAGAAAGAATTTGCTACTATTCCCATAACTGTTGGTCCAGCAGCACCTCCTCCATCAGAAATTAGTCTCCATATACCTAGAAATCCTCCTTTGTTATCAGGAGGTGATAGATCAGACCCAAGAGTTAATACTAGACCACTTGAGATACCATTTCCTATTCCAGATAAAATTGATGCAATTATTAAGGTAGAGTAACCTGTTAAGAATANTAANGGTGAGTCTATTGTTCCNATTAATACAAGAGAGAANCCTAAAATCATAAATGCTGGNATTCCNGTNAATCTTCTACCAAATTTATCCATAATATANCCTGCTATAGGAAACATCATAGAATCNACTGCAAAACTTAATGTNGTAATATAACCAATTTCATCCTTTCGAAGACCAATATTATCTCCCCATAATGGAATAACAATTTCTCTGCTAGCTCTCAAGAATTGTAATGATATAGCAGCTATACCTGCTGTCAAATATGCATTTTTATGNTCTAAAAATGTNTTTTTGAAATCTCCAAGATATCCGTCGGTAGTTTTTCTTTGAGTTAATTCATAATTTACTGAAGTTNTAATTATTAATATCAATGTGANGAAAGCAATAATACCTTGAAAGAAAAAAGGAGATCTAATTGAAATAAACTCTGCTANAATNCCTCCCATTAGTGGTCCAATAATTGTTGCTATCCTTCCTAATCCACCAAAAAGAGATAGTGCTTTACCCCGAGACTCATTTGGAACTACAGATGCAATATATGCGTGCCTAGAAATAGACCAAAGTGCAAAACTAGCTCCAGCTAAGAGTCTAGAAAAAAGCAAAATACTAAAACTACCACTTAGACCAGCAATGATTGAGCTGATACCAAAAAGTATTACTCCTGATATCATAGTTCTTTGCAATCCAAACCTGTTAATTAAGATACCTGCAGGAACATCAAACCCCATGGTCCCAAAATGTCTAGCAGCTATAGCAAAACCTACTAATAGGTCTCCTGATTGGAATGTATCTCTTGCAAATATTGGTAAAACAGGAATAAGAACTCCTTGTCCCATTGATAGCAAAAAGCTAGGAGCATACACGCTCCAAAATATAGACTTTATTGAAAATTTTTCTTTGTTCAATTTGTTTATGAGTTTTTTGTGTAACCCCACTCATCAACAATTCTTTCTGAATGCTTTATATTGTTGTGTGTGGCGAATTCGATAGTATTACCGTCCATATCTTGTATATAGATAGCTCTTTGCCCATCATGTCTTGTTTGGGGACCATTAGTAATTTCATACTCAGACTTTTCTAATATTTCTACAGTTTCATCAAAATTCTCAACTTCAAATGCNACATGAAATTGTACTAATTCATTTCCTGGTCCATCAGGAGGTTCAATTAGATGTACCATTGTTCCATCTGAAGTCTTTGACCAAATAACATGTTTTTCGTCGACCATTGAAGGAATAATTGTTAACCCTAAAAAGTCTCTGTATAAACTAAAAGATTTCTTTCTATTATTTATAGGAATTGCCACATGATTAATTTTTTTTATTTTTATTTTCCCTAAGTCTGACATTTTATTCCTCTTAATAATTAGCTTACTTCAACTATGATCTCTATCTCAACAGCCATATTATTTGGTAGAGAACCCATTCCTACGGCAGACCTTGCATGTCTTCCTTTTTCTCCAAATACTTCAACAAAAAAATCAGAACAACCATTAATTACTTTTGGGTGGTCTACAAAGTCATTTTCCGCATTAACCATTCCAAAAACTTTAACTATCTTGGATACTTTTTCTAGAGATCCTAGATAAGATTTCATAGCTGATAAAAGATTGACAGCTGTATTTCTTGATAGTTCATATGCTTCATCTGCACTGATTTCAGATCCTACTTTTCCAGTTATAAAGTTACCTGATTCATCTCTTGGACCTTGTCCTGATAGATAAATTAAGTTTCCTGTTTGTTGAACAGGTATGTAGTTTGCAACCGGAGTAGGAGGACTCTTAAGTTCTATGCCCATTTCTTTTAATTTGTCTTCTATACTCATATTATTTCTCCTTTTGTTATTTTGGTTCAGTCATACTCAATGGTTCTAGAATAACATCTAAATCATCAGATGACAGGTCTGTTTCTTTGAGAGCAACTTCCTTAATTGTTTCTCCTGACAAAGAAGCTTTATGTGCTATATCTGCTGCTTTATCATATCCTATTTTTGGTGCTAATGCAGTACATATAGCAAGTCCTTGATTGACCATTTGAGGCCCTTTAGTAGTAGCTTCTAAGCCATCTATACATTGTTCTGAAAAGTTTTTACTTCCTGTTGAAAGAATCTCTATAGACTCAAGGAGATTATGAGCAGCTACTGGCATCATAACATTTAATTCAAAATTTCCACTTTGTCCTGCGATACTTACAGTTTGATCGTTACCCATAACCTGTGCACATATCATTGTAATGGATTCAGCGATAACAGGGTTTACTTTACCTGGCATTATAGATGAGCCTGGCTGAACTTCAGGCAAGCTGATTTCACCAATCCCTGCTCTTGGTCCTGATCCTAACCATCTAATATCATTTGCAATTTTCATTAAACTCACTGCATAACTTCTAATAATTCCTGAAGCAAAAACGATACCATCTATAGTAGATTGAGATTGGAAATGATTATCAGTTTCAGAAAACTTTATTCCTGTTTTATCTCCTATTTTTTTTATTACTTCTCCACAAAATTCAGGATTCATGCCTATTCCAGTTCCAACAGCAGTTCCTCCTAGAGCTAAAATAGATAATTCATTAAGAGCTAATTCTATTTTATTGATAGAGTTTTTTACCTGCCCAAGGTATCCCTTAAATTCTTGTCCTAGCCTAATAGGAGTGGCATCTTGTAGGTGTGTTCTACCTGTTTTTACTATTTCCCAAAATTCCTTAGATTTTTTTTCTAGAGATGACTCTAAAATTTTCATAGAAGGAATTAGATCATCTTTAATTGATATTGCAGCTGCAATGTGAATAGCAGTTGGAATTACATCGTTAGATGATTGTCCTTTGTTTACATGATCATTAGGATGAACAGGGTTTCTTGAACCTATTTCTCCTCCTAATTTTAGAATTGAAAGATTTGAAATTACTTCATTTACATTCATATTTGTTGAAGTCCCAGATCCAGTTTGAAATATATCAACTACAAAACTTTCATCGTGATCACCATCAATTACCTCTTGAGCTGAGGATATAATTGCATTTGCTATATCTTTTTCAATTAATCCTAATTCTAGATTTGTTTCTGCTGCAGATTGTTTAATAAGTCCCAATGACTTAATAAATGATCTACCAAATCTTAAATTTGAAATTGGAAAATTTAATTGTGCTCTACGAGTGTTTCCACCATAAAGAGCTTTTGATGGAACTTCAAGCTCTCCCATTGAATCTTTTTCAAGTCTCATATCCATAGTTATTCTCCTAAAGATTTATTTGTGCCTTTTGTCATATTCTTCAAAAGTTTTTGCTGCAGCAGCTAATGAATTTACCGCGGTAGGGTAGCCACCATAGAAAAGCATTTGAGTTATTAATTCTACTATCTCTTCTTTACTCCATCCATAATTTAGAGCTCCTGTAATGTGTCCTGGTAATTGATTAGGTTTGTCTAACACGATCAAAGCTGCTATTGTGCATAAAGATCTAATTTTTGGTTCTAATGTTGGTCTTTGATATATATGACCAAATAATGTTGCATTAATAAGGTCAAATGCTTCCTCTGTACTTTTGGCTACTTCTGGAGTTCCAGGGTCTCCATCGTAGTACCACTCTCTCCATTCTTTTGCTTTTGCAAGAAGTTCCTCATAGCTTTTCATATCAATTTACTCCTTTAAGATTTGTTTTATATGGTTTATAAACTCCAATCAATAATGCAACTAGAGTTATAAAACTTGATAACCAAAATATAGCATTAATTCCAAAGTTATTTACTACAATTCCTGAGATAGCAGGGCCTAAAAACATTCCTAATGCATAATATGCTTGATAAGCACCCATAGCTAAACCTCTGGAGCTATCCTCAAAGCTGAAAAGTATAAGAGTTATTGTGACTGTGTATAAAATTCCTCTACCAAAACCAGATATAAATTGCAGATATGCTATTAAAGATATATTTTCTACATATGAAGTTAGTAACAAACTAAAAATCATTGATGCAGAACCTAAAATGATGGTTTTTCTTATGCCTATTTTACTTATAAACCAAGCTGATAACGCCATCCCTGTAATGCCAGCTAGTTGAGACAATGTAGTAATATCACCAATATTTGTTTTTGAACCTCCTAAATTTTCAATTAAGATAGGTAGAAATCCAAAATTTACTCCAAAAGTAACAAAGTGAAATCCAATTGCAATTGCAGATATTCTTAGTAAAACGTTATTCCTTAACAAATTAATGATTTTATTTTTACTTAAATTAGTTTTTTTAGGTTTTTCATACTTTGCCCAAAATAGAATTATCATTCCAAGAACACTTACAATTAGAGATGCTAAAAAAGGAGTTTTATCTCCATATAAATCTGCAAGTCTCCCGCTCAATAAAGTAGAAATAGTAATAGCAACTCCATTTATACCCATCATGAAAGAACTTGCGTAATGTAATAATTCTTTTTTAAACTGGGATGCAAAAAGAAGACTTACTGCAACCCAACCAGCTCCTGCAACCCCTGTTATTAATCTAGCAAAAAAAATATCTATTGGTCCATCAGAAATTAATAGTCCAAAAGAGCCTATACCAGAGCAGAGCATAGTCAAAATTGCAAAAGGTTTAGTACCCCATAAATCAACTGCTATCCCTAAAGGTATTCTTAGTATTATTTGACCTATTGCATATGATGCAACTATATAACCAATCATTGTAGCTGAAGCTCCTAAATCTTTCGAATGATTTGGAAGAATAGGTACATAAAGATATAATGATGCCCAGAAAAAGAAAGTACCTACTATAACTATGATAATAGAAGGATTTTTAATTATTTCCCTAATTAGTTCTTTCAAAATATGATATATTTTTTTATATAAATTCAAATTACTTATTTTTTATGTATAACTCCATAAAAAAGGGAGGGAAATATGAAATTTTGTTACGCAAATAGAAGAATGACTCTATAT
Source organism: Chloroflexota bacterium (assembly GCA_002703265.1). Classification (GTDB taxonomy): domain Bacteria; phylum Chloroflexota; class Dehalococcoidia; order Lucifugimonadales; family Lucifugimonadaceae; genus TMED-70. The sequence continues at coordinate 3,148 of NZTZ01000031.1, read as the reverse complement.
CCAAACTCAGTAGATCCATGGGATTTAGCTCCTGAAGATTATACAGATCAATTTCTGAAAAAAGTTAAAGATATGGGATTTGATGCTCTAGAGATTGGAAGTGATACATTAGATAAAACTGGAGGTTCTGAAAAAGCTGTAAAAGAATTCACAAAGAGAATTAATTCATTTGGATTAGATATAGGATCAATTAGAAGCGGAGGCACTCTTACTGAAGCTAAGAATGGTCCTCAAAATATAGATAAACTAAAAAAATCAATTACTTATGGTAAACATACAGGAGCTGAAGTAGTAAACGGAGCTATAAGTGCACCTTCAAGATATCCAGGTAATCCAGAAGGAAGCCTACCAGCATCAGGATCTGGTTGGAATAAATCTCAAGATTCTTCCAAAGAAGCGTCTATGTGGGTATATGAACATCTTTCTANAATTTATCAAGAATCATGTGATGAAGCATCTGATCANAACTTAAATATTTCAGTCGAGATACATCAAAATTCACCAGTAGATAATTCTTGGTCTGCAAAATATTTATATGGGATGGTAGATAGATCTAATTTTGGAATAAATCCAGATTTAGGAAATGTTCTATGGAATTATGAACAACCAGAAGAAAAATTTGAGGATTGCATAGATAATGTTGCTTCAATATCTAATTATTGGCATTGTAAAAACTTGCAAACCGTTTATCATCCTGAAAATGAAAGATCTGTTTTTATCAGAGTGCCACTTCAAGATGGTGAAATTGATTATAGATATGCTATTAGTTCCATGATAAACGCTGGATATAAAGGATATATGGCTATTGAAGGCACACAAAATGGAGATCAGTTTTACAAAGATTATCAGAGTATTAGTTATGCAAAGAGTGTTGCAGAATCATTAGATAGCTAACTGTTTGGTTCTCTTCCATATTTTGATATCCATGCTAAAAACATTGCTATGAAGAATAATATAGCTATTCCTATAAATGCATTTCTATAGGAACCTGATTGATCATGAATCATACCTGCAATTAATGGGCCAAGCGCCATAGTAATAGAAGTCAGAAAAGCATTTATTCCCATCATGCTTCCAATATTTTTCATACCGAATTGTTCAACAATCGTTAGAGGTATCATTGCTCCAAAAGCACCAAAACCTAGGCCATAAATAAAACATCCTAACCACAAAATTGTAGTACTACCAGAGCTACATAAAACGAGTGTCCCTATAGCTTGAAAAAAGATACAAAGTATTAATGTTTTTCTTGCTGAATAAGTTTCACTTACTCTACCAAAAGTTATTTTCCCAATTACACCCATAACCGCGATCATCATTAAGCATGATGTAGCTACATTTTGAGACATTCCTTCATCTTCTAGGAACTGTGTCAATTGAGTTAATATACCCTGATATGTTAGTACTCCAATCATTAATGAAATATTAATTGCCCAAAATCTGAAGGAATTAATTGCTTCTTTTGCACTGAAACCTAAGGATGATTGTTTTTTAGCTAAAGCTAGATAATCTAGATTTCTGTTAGTTCTGATTGATTCTTTTTCTACATCTTCTAACGATTCAGAAATTATAAAATATGAAGATAATGCTAAAAAAAGCATGATTCCTCCAAAAATCAAGTACGCTAACTCCCAGCCTGAGAATACTATTACTGATGCTGCTAAGGCTGGCATAGTAAATCCTCCAAAATTGTTTCCAGAGGTAACTGCTCCCATTACTCTTCCTCTAGTTTTAGGAAACCAAAGAGGAACAATTTTTCCAGAAGTGATTTGTGTAGCACCTGGGAATCCTGCATAAACTAGTGCGCTATATAAATACCAATGCCATAGACTAGAGATTGTAGGTCTAAGTAAAAAACCTAAACTAATCATAATTAATGAGATAAGCAAAACAATCTTAATTCCGTATTTATCTGCAGATTTACCTAGTATAGGACCAGTTAAGCCAGATATAAAAGCTAGGGATAGAGCTCCGTTTAATTGAGTTTTAGTCCAACCAAATTCCTCTTGTAAAGGATTTGCAAACTGGCCAAAAGCATATTGTGACATCCCAATAGATAATCCTGTTGAAAGAAATGCTACGAGCGCAATTTGATAGCCTCTGTAAGGAGCAATCATATATAAACCTCGAAAATAGTGAATTTATTTCATCTTATAGCTTCATTTATCTAATTCAAACATTTATTATTAGTCAAAATGGCTTATATTAGGAAACTTACGGAGGCAAACAATGAGTTCAAACTATGAACCAGTTAAGAACTGGGCAAAAATTCCTATGGGTATTTCATTTTATGGAGACTGTGGTGGAGTAGCAGTTGATTCAAAAGATAATGTATATGTTTTCAACAGAGGTACAGATCCCNTTTGTGTTTTTGATCCTGAAGGAAATTTTTTAAGATCTTTTGGTCATGGAGAATTTGATAGACCTCACGGTATCGAAATTGATAAAGAAGATAATATTTATCTAGTAGATGATGGCCCTGGTAATTTTATACAAAAAAGAGACAATAACGGAAAGGTGATTTTTACTGTTGGTGAAAGGGGTAAAGAAGCTCCNTGGCAAGGTGGAGAAATGTTTAATAGACCTACAGATATTGCAATACATCCAACAACTGGAGATCTTTTTATATCAGATGGATATGGAAATTCAAGAGTACATAAACTTACGCCTGAAGGAGAACATATTTTGAGTTGGGGTGTTCCTGGATCAGAGAATGGACAATTCTCACTTCCTCATAATATTTCNATGATAGGAGAAGATAAAGTAATAGTAGCTGATAGAGAAAATTTTAGACTTCAAATATTTGATCTAGATGGTAATTATATTGATCAATGGCATCTGCATCATCCAATGTCTGTTACTGAAGGTAAAAATGGAGATAAAAACCTCTATATTGGTGAAATGGGCCCTCCTGACGTACAAATAGGGGTTAAAGGACTAGGGAATAGAATAGTTATATTATCTCCTGAAGGGGAAAAAATAGATGCATTTGGTCATGGGCTACCTGGCCAAAATGATGATCAATTTGTTGCACCACATGGAGTAACAACAGATTCTAAAGGAAATGTATATGTTGGTGAAGTGGCTTGGACTTTTTGGGGCTCTAAACAAAATCCTCAACCTTTAGGAGAATTGATTTCGCTAAGAA
>NZTZ01000030.1 GCA_002703265.1 Chloroflexota bacterium | reverse complement strand
TTTTTGGCATATTTTCAAAACTTTATAGATATCTTCTTTATAGACGATATCCCCACTTTTTATCCATTCTGACAAAGCTGACATTGCTTTTGGATATTTGTGTTCGAAATTGAAAACTATAAAACCTTGCATTAGAGATTGTTTAGTTAGTAAAGTTCTAGCAACTCTGGGGCCAACTGGTGGAGATGAAGCATTATAATTTGCAATTTGTCCACATACTGCAGTTCTAGAAAAAGTAGATATATGATTTAACACAGCATCAGAAATTTCTCCACCTACATTATCGAAATACATATCGATAAAATCTTCACCAAATGAACTTAGAGATTTATCAATATCTTCTGTTTTATAATTTAGACATTCATCAAAATGCAAAATTTCTTTACAATATTTCACTTTCTCTTCACTTCCAGCTATTCCAATAACTCTGCAGCCCATAATCTTACCTATTTGACCAACAATTGAACCAACAGCTCCCGATGCTGCTGAGACAACTAAGGTTTCTCCTGGTTTAGGTCTACAAATTTCTAAAAAACCTAAATACGCAGTTCTGCCAGGCATACCTAAAACTCCAAGAGAGTAAGTTATAGGTAAACTTTGATCCTGTGTAATCTTTATAACTTGGTGCTCATCAACAGTTGAAAATTCTTGCCAACCGATTTTTGCATTTACCATATCTCCTACTTTTAGAAATTTTGATTTGGATTCAACAACTTCACCTATAACCTCTCCTTCCATAACTCCTCCAATTTCTACAGGTTTAGAGTATGATGGACCTGAATTCATTCTACCTCTCATATAAGGATCTAAAGATAAAAATTGAGTCTTTATCAATATTTCACCAAAGTCTGGTTTTTTGATTTCAGATTCTTTCATTTCAAAGTCTTCTTCAATATTGGGAATTCCAACTGGTCTTTTGCTCAAAATCCATTTTTTATTCTTCATGAAATCCTCTCTTACAGTTTAATTTGTAATAAATCTTTTCCAACTATAACATTCCCTTTAAAGTTAATTGCTAATTCTTTAAGCCATATTTCATCTAAATCAAATTTAGGAGAACCTGTTGGAACTAGATGATTTAATACAAGGTTTTTTACTTTAGCTTTTGTAGCAATTATTCCGAGTTCTTCTGTAGATGTATGTCCATCAATTATATGTTTTCTAAATTCATTATTTCCCGGATAGGTTTTATTGATAATGTCATCAACCCCTTTAAGATTTAATACTTCGTGTATCAGATAATCGACTTTATTTGAAAACTTTATTAATTTTTCGTTTATTGATGTATCTCCTGAAAAAACTACTTCTTTATCATTTACATAAAATTTGTACGCATAGCTCGGTACAGCTTCTCCATGAGGAACTGTTATACATTCAACTTTTACATTTTTATCTTCATAAATTTTTTTTTCAGAGGAAACTTCTTTTATTTCAAAAATTGATTTAAATTGCGGTCTGTTTTCATGTTTGGTTCTTAAATTAATATCCCAACTCATGTATTCGCAGTAAGAGGATATCATCTTTTTTATTGGATTGGGTCCATAACAATTAATCATACCTTTATGTCCACTTTGCCATGATCTGAGCAATAATGTTCCTAAATCTGCGACATGATCAGAATGATTGTGAGTTATAAATATACACTTTATTTTTAAGGGATTTAAGTTAGCTTTTGCAAGTTGGTTGCAGACTCCATCACCTGTATCAATGATGTAAATATCATTATTTACAACTAAAGCACTAGATGGTTGAGACCTAGCTTCCCAAATTCTTGGTCCACCACCAGTTCCAAGTAATACTATTTTGTTCATAAAGTTATTTTATAAGATTTATATTTATTTATTTAAGTATTTACGTTATGCTAAATATATTACTAAATGCATATAGAGGTTATCTTGAAAAATTTTGTTGATTTAGAATTAAGAGATCCTGTTCTTCTTTGCAGTTGGCAAGGTTGGCCCGACGCAGCTGAGTCTGCTACTAAGTCAATAGAAGAAATACTAAAACAAAAAGACCCTATTGAAACCTATTCTATAAATTCTGAAGAATACTATATTTACTCTGACAAGAGACCCCATGTTTCAAATCCTAAGCCTGAAAAAAGAAAAATAGACTGGCCTGAAAATAAATTTTCATTTATAAAGACAGATAATGAAAATGATTTGATTATATTCCAAGGAGTAGAACCAGATTTATACTGGAAAAAATATATAAAAGAGTTTATGTCTCTTATAAAATTCTATGATGTAAAACAAGTTATTATGGTCGGTTCATTACTAGATTCAGTACCACATACTAGAGATCCTAGAATAAGCATAACTGCCACAATATCCGACAAAAACAAATTTTTGAAAAGCCAAAAATTTGCTGCGCCTACTTATGAAGGTCCTGCAGGAATAACTTCTGCTATAGGTGAAAAGCTAGATTCTATGAAAATTTCATCTATTTCTATATGGGGCCATACTCCTCATTATCTACAAGTTACGCATAATCCCATTTTGTCATTTGCAATAATGAAAAAATTAAATGATATTCTCAATCTCAATGTAAATTTTGATAAGATTTCTAAAAGATCAGAAGAGTTTAAATCTTCTTTAAATTTAGCTTTAGAAGACCACAAGGAAATAACTAAATATGTTGAAAGATTAGAAGAATCTTATGATACAGAAGAAATGTCCAAGATAGATCCTGAACCAAAACTTATAATCAAGGATTTAGAAAATTTCCTAAAAGAATCTAGAGAAAATCAAAATTGAAATCATTAGATAAAATACTCAATTCAAATGTCTCAGAAATTGGATTTAATAAACATAATAATGAAGCTTATTCTAAACTGAGTACAATTGGTGTAACTACTAATAGTAAAAATTTTGATAAATTTGATTGTGATTCTTATATTTCAGATACAAATAATCTGAAATCAAAAAAAAGTTTTGGTAAATATATTTCTAGTAAAGATACTAATGCTACAGTACAAAAATTTGACTTTTTTGTTATCTTAGATCCTGAAAAATCAAATATTAATTACCTTAGCTATGAAAAACCAATAGGACTTCAAATAAGCCATGAATCTAAGATTAATGACTTAAGATTATCTACTTTAGATTCACTAAACTTTGATATTTGTATATATGAAGCTATTAAAATGAGTGTTCTTAACCTATCTAATATCCTTAATGTAAAAGATAAAATTAACTCAATAAGATCTAATTGGTTTATTTATCTTGATGAAAAAGTTTATTCTGAAGAAAACTTACAATTTATTTATGATTTAGGTTTTATTGGAATAGTAATTAATTTGGATAAAATAAATATTGGGGATTATAAAAATTTAAAAAAGAAATTAAGTAAAGTTAAAGATAGCAAAAATGGGAAAATTTGATAACAAAACAATTTCAATTTATGGTTTAGGAAGTATAGGTTTCAATATTGGTCAAGCATTATTAAAAAAGAACGAACAATTAGTAGTTAATGGTTTTGATATAAAAGAAGAAAAAATTACTATTGCAAAAGAGTCAAATGCGATTTCTAATCAAATGAAAAGCTATGTTGACTCGATTGCTAACAGTGAAATAATAATTCTTTCAGTGCCTACATCATCAGTTTATGAGATTTTAGAAACTATTGCTGATCAAATATCTGAAAATACAATAGTCATTGATATTTGTTCTTCAAAGAGAGCAATTAGTGAATGGGCTGAAGATTTATTGCCAAATAATGAAATAATTGGAATCTATCCTTTTATAACTGGAGACTCTATTTTGAGTAATAATTGGGGCGTTATTTCTTATAAAACTACAAGAGAGAATTCTACAGAATGGGTTAATATTTTGGTTAATGAACTTGAAGGTATGAAAATAAATTTAGATCTTGCAGAACATGATAGCTATATTGCCCTAACAGAAGCAATGCCTATGATAATTACATCTAGTCTTCTTGGTATTTCTAATGATAGTTCATCTTGGAAAGAAGTATATAAGTATTTTAATAATGATGATTTCAAAATGTTTTCTAGTCCATTAGGTAATGATCCTGTGAAAATTTTTTCATCTATCTCTACAAACAATGATTTATTACTGGAGTGGATAAAATTATATATAAGCGAATTAGTAAAAATTCAAAAATTCTTAGAAAGTAATTCAGAAGATGAGATTGCTTCAATTGTAAGAAAAACATGGGAAGATAGACTCAAGCTTATAAATAATATTGATCCTAGTTTAGACTCAGGGGAAAATATTATCCCTTCATCTTCTGAAAATATTTTATCTCTATTTATAGGCTCAAGAGCTGCTAGATTCTTTTCTAAGTCAAAAGATATAGACAAAGATAAATACGGGTTTGAAAAAAGAATTTAGAAAATATCATGTCATATTCACTTAATAATAAAAAAACTTTACGAGGAGATCTCACAATCCCTCCTGATAAATCCTTATCTCATAGAGCTGTAATGTTTAACTCCATAGCACAAGGAGAAGCTAGAATTTCTAATTTTTTAATGGGTGAAGATTGCCTGTCTACTATTTCGGTTCTTAGGAAACTTGGAGTAAATATTGTTGTTGATGGGAATAATGTTTTCACCTATGGTAAGGGTATAGAATCATTGACTCCTCCACAAGAAATTTTAGATGTAGGAAATTCAGGAACTACAATTAGATTAATGTCTGGAATACTAGCTGGTAGAGATTTCAAGTGTGTACTTGATGGTGATTCATCAATCAGAAAAAGGCCTATGAATAGAATTATTAAACCATTAAATATGATGGGTGCAAACATTTCTGCTAAAAATAATAATGAGAATGCGCCTATAGAATTTAATGGGGGGAACCTACTAGATCTTGAGTATGATCTTCCTGTTGCAAGTGCTCAACTTAAAAGTTCTCTAATATTAGCAGGTATTAGATCTAAAAATGGGATAAAAATCAAAGAAAAAGATACTTCAAGAGATCATACAGAAAGATTGCTTTCTAATATGGGAGCTGATATCAATGTTGATGGCTTAAATATAACAGTTAAGCCTTCTTTAATTGAATCAAGAGACATAATTGTTCCAGGGGACATATCAAGCGCAGCATTTTGGATGGTGGCTGGATCAATTCATAATGATTCTGAGATAATGATTAGGAATGTAGGAATCAATGAAACAAGAGCTGGAATAATATCAGTTTTAAATAGAATGGGAGCATCCCTAGAGTTTTCTAATAAAATGGATTACTCTGGTGAACCAGCATGTGATATTTTAGTAAAAAGTTCAAATCTTAAAGGTACAAATATATCAGGAAAAGAAATTCCTTTATTAATTGATGAAATTCCTATAATAGCTTTAGCGGCAGTTTTTGCTGAAGGAGAAACTCTTATAACTGATGCTGAAGAATTAAGATTTAAGGAATCAGACAGGATTTCTTTAACTGTAAATTGGATGAAAGATGCTGGAGCTAAGGTAGAAGAATTTCAAGATGGAATGAAAATAACTGGTACAAATTATTTAGGCGGAGGTACATTTTCTTCACATGGAGATCATAGATTAGCTATGACTTTAGGAATTGCGAGTTTAATTTCACAAGAATCTATTACAATAAATGATCATGAAGCTTCAAATGTTTCCTACCCTGGATTTTGGGAAAACTTAAATAATTTAGGATAAAAATTTTGCAAAAACAAGCACCTAAAATATTTTTAATTTCAGGACCATCAGGAGTTGGTAAAGACTCAATTGTAGAAGAAATAAGAAAAATTTATACTGATTTCCATTTTGTTATAACTGCAGTTACTCGTACTAAAAGAAATGATGAAATTGATGGAAAAAATCACTTTTTTGTTACAGAAGATAAATTTAATGAAATGATTAAAAATGATGAATTGATTGAATGGTCAAAAGTTTATAAAAATTACTATGGAGTCCCTAAAAATCAGATTGATAAACCTATTTCAGAAAACCGTTCAGTTTTAATAAGAGTGGATGTTCAAGGAGCCGAAAAAATCAAGTCAAAAATTCCTTCGGTAATTACTATTTTTATAAAACCTGAAAATTTTGATCAAATAGAAAAACATTTATCCTCTAGAGGAGAAAATTCTAAGGAAGATATTAATACACGTATTGGAGCTGCTAAAGGAGAGATAGAATTATCAAAAAATTTTGATTATGTAATTACGAATCAAGAAGGTAATATCCAATTAGTTATTGATAAAGTAAAAGATATAATAGAAAAAAATTTAGAAATATGAAAATAAAAAAAATATTAATTTCTCCACAAGAATTTAAGGAAAGTCTTACAGGTCTTGAAGTAGCAAATGCTATTCAGGAAGGAATAAATAAAGTAGATTCAAAAATAAAGACTAGTTTAGTCCCCGTAGCTGATGGTGGTGATGGTACATTACAGACTATGGTAGATGTTACAGGAGGGGAAATCATAACAGAAACTGTTAGAGACCCTTTAGGGAGGAATATAGATTCTGTATGGGGAAAATTAGGTGATGATAGCAGTGCAGTTATTGAAATGGCAAAAGCTTCTGGTCTAGCGTTACTAAATGAAAATGAAAAATCTGCTACATTAACTTCAACATATGGAACTGGTCAATTATTCAAGTTTGCTTTAGATCAAGGGATAAAGAATTTTATTATTGGTATCGGTGGTAGTGCTACAAATGATGGAGGTGCTGGATTTGTTTCTGCTTTGGGTGCTAAATTATATGATGAGAATGGCAAAGAAGTTGAATCTAATGGAATTAGTTTGAGTTCAATAAGAGATATTGATATGTCTAATTTTGATGAAAGAGTAAAAAATACTTCTGTTAGAGTTGCATGTGATGTGACAAACCCATTATGCGGTAATGAAGGGGCATCTGCTATCTTTGGTCCCCAAAAGGGTGCAAACCCTGAAGAAGTTAATTTATTAGATAAAAATCTTCTTCATTGGGCATCATTAATAAAAGATCAATTAGGCAAAGATATATTAAATGTCCCTGGAGCAGGAGCAGCAGGAGGTCTTGGTGCAGGACTAATGGCATTTACTGATGCAGAGTTATCTATTGGTGCTAATATCGTTTTAGATTCATTAAATTATGATGAACATTTAAGAGATGTTGATCTAGTAATTGTTGGTGAAGGAAGTACAGATAAATCAACTCAATTTAATAAATCACCAGTAGCTGTTGCTATGAGAGCAAAAAAATTAGGAATTCCGGTTATTTGCTTATCAGGATCCATAGGAGAAGGATATTCAGAATCAAGAGACTTAGGTATATCTTCTTTTTTCAGTATAGTTTCTGGTCCAACTGAATTAAAATATGCTATTGAAAATGCTCATGAATTAATTGTAAAATCAACAGAGGAAATTATTAGATCCTTATTACTTTAGGAGAAAAAATGTTAAAGAATGATATAGATTTAGTTATTATTGGCGGAGGAATAATAGGTTTAGCAACTGCTAATGAAATACTAAGAGCAAAGAAGAATATAAATATTGTTGTTCTTGAAAAAAGTTCAACAGTCGCATCTCAACAATCTGGTCATAATTCAGGGGTAATTCACTCAGGAATATACTACAAACCAGGGTCTTTCAAAGCTGAATTTTGTGTTGAAGGTAGAAGAACCATGACAGAATTTTGTGAGGAGAATGAAATTCCAGTTTGGACTTGTGGCAAACTAATTGTTGCAACTAAAGAATCTGATTTACCTAAAATTGATAATTTGTACGAAAGAGGCACTCAGAACAAAGTTGAAGGACTTAGAGTTGTGTCTCAAGAGGAAATAAAAGAAATTGAACCACATGTCAGTGCCATTAAGGCATTACATGCACCAGGAACTGGAATTGTTGATTACATTAAGGTCACTGAAGTATATGCAGATCAATTTAGGCATAGTGGTGGAGAGATATTTTTAGACACAGAAGTTATTGGAGCAACAGAATCCTCTGGAAAGATAATAATTAAGACTAATAGAGGAGATATTGAAACTAAAAAAGTGATTAATTGTGCAGGCCTTCATTCTGATAGAATTGCTAAAATGTTTGGTTTAGATACAAATCTGAAAATAATTCCTTTCAGAGGTGAATATTACACTTTAAAAAAATCTAAAGAATATCTAGTAAAAGGACTTATTTATCCAGTACCTAATCCTGAATTACCTTTTCTTGGAGTTCATTTCACTCAAACTATGAAAGGTTATGTTGAAGCTGGACCAAATGCTGTTTTAGCTACAAAAAGAGAAGGTTACAGAAAAAGAGATATTTCTTTAAGAGATTCACTAGAGACTTTTACTTATAGTGGATTTTGGAATTTACTTAAAAATGATTGGAAAACGGGAATATGGGAAATTAACAGATCCTTAAGAAAATCAGTTTTTGTTAAGAGTCTAAGAGAACTCATACCTGAGGTAAATGGCTCAGATTTAGACGTTGGTGGTTCTGGAGTAAGAGCTCAAGCTGTTGCACCAGATGGTACTTTGATAGATGACTTTAAGATTGAAGGATCCGAAAATGCAATTCACGTCCTAAATGCACCATCACCAGGAGCAACATCTTCCTTAGTAATCGGAAAATATATAAGTAACTTAGCTGTAAAGCAATTAGGGATTTAGTTATTCAACAAAAAATGAATCAACTAAAAAAACTAATGGTATTGATACTATAAAAAATAGAATCAGTCCAAATATTCCGTTAACTGCTGCACCAATTAAACCTGCAATCAAAATTGCTATAACTAAGGCAGGGTATGAAATTTTGTCAGTTTTTAAGTTCATAATATTTATTGGCGGGAGAGAAAGGGAATCGAACCCTCCTTGATACTAAGACCAATCATAGTTTTGAAGACTAGAAAATTCACCAGAATATACTCACTCCCAAATGATTGTTTATACTACAGCTTTAAGTTTTTCTTCAAAATGTTGTTTGCCTACAGCTCCAACTATTTGATCAACAGGTTTACCATCCTTGAAAATCACATTCATAGGTATTGATCTTACAAAAAACTTTACTGAAAGATTAGGATTGCTATCCACATCTACTTTTGCAAATAAGACCTTACCGTCATATTCTTCAGCTAATTGATCAAGCGTAGGTGCAATCATTTTACATGGTCCACACCAATCAGCCCAAAAATCAACCATAACTGGAATTGATGAATTTTCTACTAATTCTTCAAAATCTGCTTCTGTAACGTTAATTGGTTTTGACATATTGTCCTCTCTTATTTTTTTATTGTTATTTTTTTACATTCAAGTTGAGGTACTAAAGAAGAAAAGTCAGGATTCTTATTTGACTCAAGATCAGTTACCATCCTTCCAAAATAATCTGTTGATGAAATCACTCCTTCAACATCACCGTCAAGTACTACTTCTGTATTTATTATCACCTGTCCATTTTCTCCAACTATTGAAATATTAGATGATTCAGTTAGATTATAAGCCTTAGCATCATTGGGATGAAGACTCAATCTTACAGGAGAAGTTATTTTATTCATTTCTTTTTCAGACTCAACAGTTATTTCTTCAGGTCTGTTCAAAATTCTTCCTGGTGAATAATATAAAATATTGTCCCTATTTTCTTCAACTTTAGAGTCATTGAAGCTGAGGTTTTTTGATAATTCAGTTTTGTTTATAAAGTTTTTATCTTTAGAAATTTTGGATAAAAATGAATTTTTTATGTTATTAATTTCAATATCTTTTTTGGCATAAATTTTTTCACAAATTTCCCAAATGGACATAACACTTGAAGATACAGGATTAATCATTTTGGGAGATGTTTTTATCAAACCACCTATGTTTATTATTGTGGACTCTTGCTCAGCATAAGTTTTAGTTGGTAATGCATAGTCTGACTTTTCAAATAAATCATTCTTTAGATGATTAGCGTAAACAATTAAATCTAGTTTATTAGTAATACTTTCAAGTTCATTTTCAAAGAGAGCATCTGGATTTATTCCATCACCAAATATAATTAAGGCTTTTATTTTTTTATTTGAAATATCTTTTACTATTTCTTTAGTAGTTGTAAAAGGTTGTTTGTTATCAGTAAATAAACTATAAAAGTTTGCAGTTCCTATTCCATTAAAAGTAGGATATAAACCTTTCCCCTCCCCTGATAAATTATCTGTAATTACAGCTAAATTATAAATAGAGTTTATATAATCTTCAGTTTTGGATTCTGGAACAGTATCTTGTCCAAAAGTGAAAGTTGTTTTTTCTGAATTAGAAATAATTTCTGCTGCTTCATATAGTTTTTCTTGTGGAACTCTAGTTATTGAAGAAATCTTTACAGGATCAAAATTCCACATAAACTTCTTAAACTTATCTACTTGATCAGATGGTAAGTCTTTATATTCTAAATTTTGGTCGAATATAATTTTACTGATTGTATCAACTACCAATCTTTCTGTTCCAGGAACAGGCTTGATCCATAATTTAGCATATCTAGTTAGGTCTATTTCTCTGGGATCAATTACAATAAGTTGAGAATTTTCTTTTGATGCTTTTTTTATTGGTAATGATATTAGGTTGTTTTCTTCAGTTATATTAGATGAAATCACCAAATTACATTCTGATTTTTCGAGATTCCAAACAGAATCGGTCGATGCCAAATATCCTAAGCGTTTATTTACTGATTCATAGTAAGGTATGTTGTTTAGGAATGCTGTTGAAACATTTTTAGTATTAATCTTTCTAGCTAAACTTAGTATTCCAATATTGTCTTCTATAGAAGCACGAGGTGAAGAAATAATAGCAATTTCTTCAGAGTTATATTGAGTCAATTTTGAGTTAATTTCTGAGTAAACGCTGTTATCATCTACTGATTTTAATTTATATACATCTTTTTGATATGGTTTTTTTATTCTAGATGTAGAATTTGGATAATCATATCCAAATTTTCCTTTGTAGCAAAGTTGCCCTCTTGTAGATTCGGATGCAAGATCACCTTTGAATCTAATTAATTTATCTGACTTGTTTACTTCAACTAAAGCATCGCATCCTCCAGCACAATTAAAACATGATGCATTATACTCTTTATCAGATTTTTCCCATTTATAATCTCTTTCAACAAGAGCTCCGGTAGGACATACATCAATACAAGCCCCACAGAATTCACACCCAGATTCTAGTAAAGATGTTCCGTTTGAAGTTCCAACTAATGAAACTCCTGATCTTGAAACAAGGGTTAATGCTGAATCAATTCTTATTTCATCACAAACCCTAACACATCTTGCACAAACTATGCACAAATTATAATCTCTGTCATAGAAAGGATCGTCAACATGTATCGGTAAATCTCTCCTATTATAATTTAGAGGGATAGTCATATCTAATTGAACAAATCTTGCTGTATCTTTTAGCTCACATCGTTCATTTTTTGGGCAAATAGTACATCTGTCCGTAACTGCAACATGTCTCTGACATATATCTTGTGGGCCACATAACTCAATTCTGTGGCAAGTAAGACATCCATGAGGATGTTCACTCATTAAAAGCTCCACAACACCTTTTCTAAGATCATTTACTGATTCATTATCACTTTGAACTTTCATTGAATCTCCTGCAGGAGTAGTACATGAAGCAACTGTCATTTTTCTACCATCAGGCATTTCAACTTCTACTAAACAAGCTCTACATGCCCCATATGGTTTCATGCTAGGGTAATAACATAAATAAGGAATATATATATCGTTATCCATTGCTACTTGGAGTATAGTTTGACCATTCTTAATATCTAAGTTTTGTCCATTTATATTTATTTTTTGGTCGTCACTCATTTTTTACTCCGCTGAATTAGGTCTTGTTCTTGTTGGCGTCAACATAGCTTCTAATGGTTCAGATTTATTATTCATTGAATCAATTATTTCTGATTCAAAGTATTTTAGAGAGGATGAAATAGGATTATATCCTAGTTGGCCATGTCCACATAAAGAACCTATTTTCATACTCTTCCCAATTCTTTCAAGAAGCTCCATATCTCCAGGATTACTTTCTGAATCAGCTAATCTTTGCAAAACATCAAACATATGGGTGTTTCCCAGTCTACATGGGAAACATTTACCACAAGATTCAAATTGGTTAAAAGCTACAAGATTTCTTATCAGATCTACAACTGAAACCGTTTCATTACAAACAATAATTCCTCCAGAGCCTAAAATGGCTCCTGATTTTGCCATCTCATCAAAATCAATTTTTGTTGCGAAAGCTTCTTTACCAAGTACTCCTCCTAATGGGCCACCTGTTTGTAGCATTTTTATATCACTATCTGAATTAGAGCCACCACCTACTTCATCAAGAACCTCTTCAATGGTCATACCCATAGGTATTTCATACATTCCAGGTCTAGTTATATGGCCTGATAGACAAACAATTGCTGTACCACTCGATTTTTCAGTACCAGTAGAGCTAAACCAGTCTGATCCGTTTTTAATGATTTGTGGAACATAAGATATAGTTTTAACATTATTTATGTTTGTTGGTTTTTGCCATAATCCTGCTGCTGCTGGAAAAGGGGGTTTAAACCTAGGAGTAGATCTTTTGCCTTCGATAGCTTCCATTAATGCAGTTTCTTCACCAGCCACATATGAATCTCCTGTAAGTGAAACTTCCATATCAAAGGAAAAGTTTGAACCTAAAATATTCTCTCCTAACAATCCTTTGTCATAGGCTTCTTTAATGGCCCTTTCTATGGCATTAATCGGTATGTCATGTCCTTGTCTAATAAAAACATATGATTTATTAGAATTAGTTGCATATCCATTCAATATTAGTCCTTCAACTAAAGTGTGAGGATCAGTTTCAAGGATTCCTTTATCGTTATATGCACCTGGATCACCTTCTTCACAATTACATAGGACATACTTAATTGGAGCTTTATTGGGAGCTAAGAAGCTCCATTTAACACCAGTAGGAAATGCAGCTCCTCCCCTACCTCTTAATCCTGAACTTTTAACTTCTTCAACAACTTCTTCTGGTGACATTTCAAACAGAGCTTTATTCAGGGCTGAATAACCTCCAGTTGATATATACTGCATTATGTCACCTGGTGTTATCTCACCAAAGTTTCTTGTAGCAATTCTAAGTTGTTTAGAAAATTGAGGTAAATCATTTATATTTGGTATTGATATATCTAAATTTTTGCTAGATTCACAAGCAAATGCATTTTGTAATAGTATTTCTTGACTGTTTGAATAGTGATCATAAATCTTTTCACTAGTCTTTAGATCAACATTTGCATAATAAATTTTTTCACCTGTTGGCATAACAACAACAAGAATTGGTTCAAGATACATTAACCCCATAGATCCAACTTCAATAACATTTATTTTATTATTGGTTTTAGAGCTTAATAGTTTTAGAATTTCATCAGCACCAACTGCTTGCCCCGATGTGCCTGTTTGTACTCGAATAACTGTTTTATCTTTGTAAATCTTTGATAAATAATCTTTAGATAATTCTTCTAACTTTTTATATTGTTCTGACATATTATTTTTTTAGCTCTTCAATCATAGAATTTAGTTTTTTTTCGTCAAGTTTGCCATACATTTTGTGATCTATTGCAAATACTGGACTTTGAGCGCATGCTCCTAAGCAAGTCGAATAACGGAGAGTTACTTTATTATCATCAGACTCTCCTTCTCCTTTTATTCCAAGTTGTTCGTGAGCTTGATTAATGAGATTTTGAGCTCCATTAATATGACAGCTAGGTCCCCAACAAACATCAAGGGTTTTATCTCCAGGAGGAGTAAATCTAAAGTTTGTGTAAAAGGACGCAACACTCCAAACATCATTAATTGTTACCTTACAATGAATAGATATTTCTTCTACAGCCTCATCTGGAATGTAATGAAGTTTATCTTGCACAGCTAACAATGATGATAGTACTGTTACAGTTTTCCTTTTTTGATTAGAAATAGAATCTCTAATATTCTTTCTTAAATTTTCAGAATTAGTTTTTTCTGACAATCTCTCTCCCGAGTTAATACATTTTAATTTTATCAACTGAATTTTTTGGTAACAAGATTTATTATGTTATAAATTAACGATTATTTTTTTCCTAGAGATTTTGCTATCTTCATGTCTTCACTAACATCTCTCTGAATAGTTGGGCTAACAATCATATCCTGAACAATGGTTCTTTGGGGCATTCTCATGCATAAAAGTATTGCTTCAGCTATATCTTCAGGCATCATCATGGTTGATCTTGCTGTTTTATCTGGTGGTAATGGTCTGTTGTCTAATATTGGAGTATCAACTTCTGCTGGATAAATAGTACATGTTCTAATGTTATGCTCTCTTAATTCTTGCCTCATAGCTGTCATCATAGCTGCTACAGCTGCCTTGGCAGATGAGTAAGGTATTCCACCCATTAATCCTGGTGTAACTGCAGCCATAGATGAAATTGTAACAATTGTTCCTTCACCTTGTTCAATCATGTTAGGAATTATGGCTTGTGATAACCTGTAAACTCCTTCAACATTAACATTAAAAACTGATTGCCAGTCTTCTTTCTCAACATATCTAATTGCTCTAACTTTACTACTATGACCGGCATTGTTTACAAGATATTGTATGTTTCCAAAAGTATTAATAGCCTCTTTAGCAACATTTGCTGCTGCATCCCCATCCTCTAAGTCAGCTGAAATGTATGCCCCTTTCCCTCCTGCGGCCTCTATCTCTTTAACAGATTCTTTTAATAAATTTTCTCGTCTTCCAACAATAAAAACATTTGCTCCCATTTCCCCTAGCATCTTTGCTGTGACTCTTCCTATACCTGAACCAGCACCTGTTAAAATTACAGATTTATCTTTTAAAGAATCCATTCTATTCCTCCGTAGTAGTTAGAAATATTTTTATTACATTATTCACTATGTATTACTAATATCAATCCCTAAGGAGTGTATTCTTAATAAATTTAACTTTTTATAATTAAATTCGTTATTTTATTTCCAAGATCAACAGCATAATTTGTCCCTCTATCTTCTGGATAAATTTGGGCTGTATTTCCACTGTATAAACCATTAATTGATAATTTTAGAGGTATTTTAATTTTTGAATAATTGACTGGAATAATAGGTTGAGCATAATTTATCTTATTGAACTTATGTTCCAATATCCAATCTTTATCAAACTTATTATTTATTTTTTTTAGGTAAGGAGTGTAAATATCAATTAATTCTTCGTAACTATATTTTAGTAGTTTATTATCATTTTCAACATAATTAGTAATATACAAAATATTGTTATCAGCATATTTTTCTTTTGGAATTAAGTTAGTGTGTTCAATTATTCCCAAAAATGGAAAATTATTTTCAGCTATTGATAACCAGTAATATTCTGAAAGACTATTATTTAATGTCAATATCATAACAATTGCAGACATATACTCAACTTTATTCATAGAATTTTTAATGTTTTGATCAAGATCAATCAATTTGTCTAAAACTTGATATGGCGCTGTTGATATAACAATGTCGTACTTCACATTTTTTTTAGATGATTTATTATCAATAATATCTACAGATTCAACTGAATTATCTTTTGTTATTATCTTTGTAACTTTATGCTCGAAATGAATATTTCCATTGTTTTTCTTAATCTCTTTTTCAAGTTTGGATATAAGTTTAGAAAAAGATCCATTTGGATAACATAATATTTCCTGAAATTTGTAATTTCTAGATGAAACTCTTGTTTGAATTTTTGCCCAAAACCAAGGCATTCCAATATTTTTATAAAATTCACCAAATTTTCCGTATAGCAAAGGTCTGAATATAATCTCAAAAGTTCTTTTACTTACTTTATTAGAAAGCCAATCGTATGCAGTTATATTCTCTATTTTTTTCCAATTTCTTAGGAGTTTTAATCTTAAAGATAGAAGTATTAGTTTTATTCTTTCTTTGAAAGGTATCAAGGACAGCATTAATAAATCAAATGGTGATGTAGTTTTCCATACTTTTCCTTCGCTATATGTTGCGACCGAAGATTTATACCATTTCAAATCTTTTGACATACCTAATTCTTTGTATAAATTTAAAATAGCTTTATCTGTTACAAATAAATGGTGATAAGCTTTTTCTATTTCAAAATCATCAATCTTTATAGTAGAAGCTTGCCCTCCTGCAAACGGACTTGATTCATAAATAGAAACTTCGTGGCCAATCTTTGAGAGATTGTAAGCAGCTGACAAACCAGCAATTCCTGCACCAATGATACATATTTTCATTTAAGTTTTCTTAGTAGGTAATTTTTTTGTTGCTAATATTATAAATCCAAGAATTGAAATAGGTATAAATAAAACTAAGTGAACAATAATAATTATAGTAGCCCCAATATCGGATGATACGTTCATTGCAATAAATGCCAATGTACCAAAAAATTCAAAATTTCCTAAGTTTCCAGGTAATGATGGGATTACTCCTGATAGGTTTGTTATTGAACAAACTACAAGAATCATAAAAAATAATTCTATACTAGATATGTTGGTAATAAAGTAGTCCGCAATTATAAAATATACAATGCTTTCAACAATCCATATAAGTAATGAAAGAATAAAGACTTTAATATATTTATTTATAGATTTACACTCATAAAAAAAAGATAAAATATCTTGAAAAAAAACTAGTATTTTAAATAAAAGTATTCGAAAAAATCTAAGTCTACTTAATAAAAAAACAAAAATTAAAAGTAATAAAAAAAGCAAAATTATAATAAAACTGTTTTTTAGTTGAAACAACTTAAAATCAAATTCTTTTATGAAAGGAAATGCAAAAATCATTATGATAACTAATGAAATTACATCAAATAATCTTTCAGTAAATATAGTTGATAGAACTCGAGTAAATTTATTTTGTTCAGAATTGACGATTCTATTTACTCTGTATAGCTCTCCAAGCCTAAAAGGGAAAATATTATTTGCCATATAACCAATTATGGTTTCATTCAACATATTGAATTTATATTGTTCAAAGAGCTCTTTATATATTATTTTCCACCTAAAATATCTTAATAAAACTGAAGTGAAATAAACTAATGTTGAAACAAACAAAATTGAAAAACTGATTTTTGAAATATTATCAATTATAGAGTTGAAATCATTAACAATTTTGTAAACTCCAAAAATAAAGAGTAAAGAAAATATTATGGAAAATAAGTTGTTAATGTTTTTAAAATTATTCAATAGATTCAAAATTGTTTGACTTTAGTAATACAAAATTAGTTGAACCAATTCTTGTTTCAAAATTTCTATTCATCATATAATTTGAAATTTTAGCTCTTGATGTGCTGCTAGTTATAATCTTATAGACATCTGATGTTGATTTATTTCTGTATATGCTTTCAGGGAACCATTTCCTGTGAGCTATTATTCTTTTGAATTTATAATTACTAAGTGATTCTGATGATAATTTTTCAAAGTTTTTTTGATTTATTAATAGATAATCATAATCATGTTTATCTATATTGAGTTCATTGATCCAAACAACATTTTTATGTTCTCTCAGATACCACATCCATGGCCAAGCAAAACCATCCATAGTATCAATACCTACAATGAGTTTATCTTTTTTTATGTATGACTCCTCTATTTCTTCATATAGATTATGTAGAGCAGGAGAAGATTGTGTATAAATAAGCATATCCCTAGGTTCATCTGAAAGATCAAAAATAACTTTATTTGTTGTTTTTATAGTTAGAAGTGCAAAAAAAATGAATATAACTATTATTAATGACTTAGATAGATCTACTAAACTTATAAACTTTTTTGATGATATTGCAAANAGAATTAATAATAAAGCCACTATTAGATAAATCAAATCAAAGTATAAATAATCTGTATTATTTGAATAATCAGTAAATAAAATCTTAAACGTTAGATAAAAAAGGACAGATGAAGCAACTAAACTAATAACAATTCTTTCTAACTTAAGGTTGATAGAATTGATTATTTTTGAGAGAAATAAAGGTACTAAAAATATATAAGGAATAACCAGATTTACTACAAGCCAAGGCATTTTTTCACCTGCTACAGAAAAAGCAATTAGTGAAAACAAAGCATTGAAAGATAATAATTTCTCAAAGAAAGTTCCCTTGAATAAATAGAACAATGAAATAGGTAGACCGATCAAAAATACTAAGAATTCATTAGTAAAAAGTAATATAAANTAATAATACAAAGGCTGATTGCCTCTAGCAACATCATGTTGAGATAACCAATAACCAAGTGACTGCCAGTGTCCAGTAATTAACCCTGAAGGATTTATAAAAAAGGTTGTAAACATTAGAAAAAATACAATAAAAAAAATTGAGAAAGATCTAATCCAAACTGTTTTATCTATAATAAGACCAAAAAAATTAGAAATCCCTAGAAGTATAAAAGTAATAATAATAGATACAAAAACCCCATTTCCAACAGGCANTCCNGGAGGAACACCAGGGTAACTATCAGGAGTTGAAAGAATTACTCCAATTGAACTTTGAAAAACAGAAAACATTGGGGCGCCAAGAGGTATGACTATTAATAATAAAATCAAGAATAATTTTGTNATATGGTTTATTTCACTNATATGGATTTCTGACAATATTACTCTTAATAAATCTTTTATTGATACCAAAAATAAAAAAATNAAGANACCTAATATATTCAGATACATAGTTTCTTTGATAGTAAANCCCAAAGATATTATGAAGATTAAGAAATATAACCAATTATTATTTTTAGAAAGATAATATTTATATATAGAAATAAATAATAAAATAATTATTGCACTCATAAAAATATCATTTCTAGCAAATCTACTAAAATAAGTTAANGATGGTGATATAGATATTAATCCTGCAATTAATAATGTAGACTTATCACCGATTTCTTTNCGAATAATCATAGGAAATAANACAATTANTAATCCAACAATTGCAAAAGGTAATCTAAGTAAAAATTCATTGCTTCCAAAAATCCAAAATGTTGCTGAAAGGCTATTGAATAAAAACATTCCATGAGTCAGTGGATTATGAGGGTAATACTCACCAATTGAAGTTGCATATGAAAAAAAACCATGCAAACTTTCATCATGATGAACAGCTCTGCTACCTAAATCTATAAATCTTAATATGGCTGCAAAAAGAAAAATTCCTATATAGATAATCGAATAACTTCGATTCTTAAATAATTCAATCATTTACTTTAAAAATCTTGTAATAATCATTTTCAAAAATTAACTCAAATGATCTAAATTGATCATCATTATTAAGATCATATCGTTTTTTTTCATAAGTTGATAATACGATATATTCAACTTTATATTTATTTAATATAAGATTACTTGTTTGAGGATTCTTATAAAATTCTTCTATTGCATTATCAAGTGCAATAATTTCTGAAGTTTCAGATCTCCACTGCAACTGGTGATTTACCCATCCTAATAAAGTTGATCTACCGGTATATGAAGATAATATATTTGATTTTGTGTAAGATTTTCCAACTCCCTCCAAAACAATATCATTTTTATTTGTATTGTTTTTGATAAATTGAATTGCTTCAATATCATCTTCACTCAAATAATCTAGACCATTTAGCCCAAATGAACCAATATTATCTGAACTTCGTGTTTTTATTGCAGATACAGACCACCATAATGATGGGATAAATAATATGAAAATCAATGAAACTAATATAAGTCTTTTTGAAATAGTAAAAGACTTAATAAATAAAAATATAAAGTAGAGTGAAATTAAATTTAGTATTAGATAATTTATAAAATAAAACTTAAATACTGTGTTCATTCTATTATTGAAATGATCTACGACATAAATATATTCAGAACCTACAATTGTTATCAAAGATGAAAACAATAAAATTAGTATAGATTTTTCAATTTGAGAGTTTTTTATGAGAATTATTGAAGCAGAAATCAGAAAAGCAAAGAACAAATTATTCAATAGTAAATTAATAAAAAGTTCTAAGTTTAGATAAATATCAGAAAAAAACAGAGGTATAGAAAGCAATATTGCAAGAGTAACAAGAAAATATCTTAATAATTCAAAATAAATTTTGTTTTTATAAATAATGTATGAAATTGAAATAGAAATTGTTAAGAATGAAAACCCCCAATAAAGAAAAAGGTGATGAAATCTAGAAATAATCTTAACATTTGATATATAAGGAAAAACTAATTGATTGCCAGGATTAAATAAAATCACAAATAGTATCAATTCAATAATTAAAATAATTATTATATTTATAATTATTTTTTTTTCTTTTTTATCAAAAGTTTTATATAGAAAAATAATATTTGAAAAAAGATACCAAAGTATAACAACAGAGTACCAAGGATTAATTAGAACTGAAAATATAAAAGTAATATTTATCCAAAATATATTTATCCTATTAAAGCTTTGATTTTTGAAAAGAAAAAAAATAAAAGAAAAACATAAAATAACAAATGGAAGAACCAGAATATGTGGATGTATGTCTCCTAAAATTATTGAGAAACTAGGGAATTCATTAATCGTATAATCAGAATAAAATATATCAGGTTTGTTAAATGAAATAATTCTGGAAATAGAGAACCACCACCAATTATCATTTGGCCAAAACAACTCAATTGATTCTTTTTTAGTAATACCTTCTATGTCTATAAATTTGTAAAAATAATCACTTCCAAGGCCTAAATGGTTAACTAGTTCAACTATTGTTGCCAATGGGCCTAAAAAAATCATATAAATGAAGAGTATGAGAAAAATAATTGATTTCTTTATATGACTTACAAACTCAAGTAAATTGATCAAAGATAAATAAGTTAATGAAATAACAGATGGTAGAACTAAGTTATAAGCATATGCACTATCTAAATTAATAATAGATGGTATAGATGAATAAATAAAATATCCAAATGAATAATAAGAAATAGAATTATTATAAAACCATAAATCTTCTGAAATAATCGAACTAGAAGACATNGTTGATGANAACATCATGAATTCCATAATCTTTTCGGTATGNAAAATGTCTGAATTNCTCATTCTAAGAACTGCAANAAAGATAAAAATCANACTAAAAATTAGATTGTTTGTAGTTAAGAATCTTTTGAAAAANAAAATATAAGATGANTTCTTAATTATAAAAATTATTGAAAATATTATTAGTAGACCAAAAGATATTTTCCAAGATTCTGAATTATCTAATANATTTGATGTTANAAAAGAAAATATNGTCCCAGATATTGCAAAAAGNATAAATCCAATTAATNTTTCATTTATTCCAATATATAACTTTTNGTNAANAATATTATTNTAGGTAAAACCAATGGAGAACAAACCATAAAAAACAACTAGAAATAATAATATTTCAATCATTTTTCATCTTTGTTAATNTANGTATCTAAAGCAATCTGAGCAGCTGATTTTTCTGCATCAATTTTTCTTCTTGCTTTGGTAGATGTAATTAGTTTATTTTGAATAAATAAATCGACATTAAAATTACCATCTTCTAACTCTGAAGAAACATAATCTGGTAAATCAATACCTTCTTCTTGTAATTTCTCTTGAAGTAAAGATTTAGAATCATAAAANGATTTTGAATTATAAATTNTTTCAATCTTTTCCTTAAAAAGATCTATTAATAATTTTTCTGTTTTATTTATACCAATTTCAATACTCATATAACCAATTACTGCTTCAAATAGATTACATAGCGTAGATGTTTTATTTCTACCATCATTTGATTCTTCACCCTTACCTAAAATTAGATATGATCCTAATTCAAGATTTTTTGAAAATTCTGATAAAGACTTTTGATTAACTATTTCNGATCTTATTTTTGANAANTCNCCTTCTGCAATAGNTGGATATGTATGATATAAATAGTTGCTTACAGCATAGCTAATAACAGAATCACCTAAATATTCTAATCTTTCATTTGATTGAATATTTTTATCNTTATTTTCATTTACGAAAGAACTATGAGTAAGAGCAATTTTAAATTCTTCATAATCTTCTTTTATAAATTGTTCTATAAGTTCATTAATCATATTTGATGTTGTTTAGGCCATGGTGGTTGAGGTTTCTTTAATTCACCAAAATAAGTATTATTTGTTGATAGTATCTTTAGAGCATCAAAAAACTGTATTGAATCACTTTCGGGAGGAGTAAACGTCTTAAGGAAAACAGTATTACCNTCTTCAAACTCNATNGTAGGNGTCCCAAAAATTCCTTTNTTTTCAGCTTCTGTATGAGATTCAGAAATGNAATTTAANGAATCTTTTGAATCAATATCATTTTCAAAATTTTCAGAATAAATATCTAAAGATTTAGCGAGTTCAATTATATATTCTCGACTTCTTACATCTTCTCTATCTACATGTTTTTTTTCAAANATTGCTTTCATANANGNATATCCAGCTTCNTTTGANATATTTCTAGCTGCAATACCNCCTAAATGCGGCCAAATACCTCTACTTANATANTGATCTAAGTTTTGNTTCCAAGCTTTCCATTCTTCGTTATTATCTGAATTTATTTGTTCAAGTAAAAATGGTTTCCAGTTNATATCAATCTTTGATTTGTTTTCNAGATCTATCAACCAAAAACCNGCTTGTCTGACCCAAGGGCAAGTATAATCAAAAAACACATTTACATTATGATCACTCATGATTAAGTCCTTTATCGTAAAATAATTTATAAATATATAAATCAAATTGAATATTAACCAAAAAAAACTTAATAGCTTTATTCAATCTAATAATAATCTTAACATTATTATAGATTATTGCAGGCACTACATATCTTCNAACAATATTNATATTTATATTGTTGGAGGGTTTGTTAGAGANTTTATTAACGGAAATGTAAANGAATCAATTGATCTAGACTTAGTAGTTCATGGNAACATTGATGATTTTGCCAATAATATGTCATCTGATTTAGGAATAAAATTAGATAAAGTTCACGGGTTTGCAAACTATAAATTAATCTTNAATAATTCATTATCTATTGATATTGCCCATTCAAGAAAGGAAATATATATAAATCCAGGGAGTTTGCCTAAATGGGAAAAATCAAATATACAACTTGATTTGTATAGAAGAGATTTTACTATTAATTCTATNGCTNTAGAAATCCAAAAATCTAATCTCAATTTNATTGATCCNTTGAATGGTCAAAAGGATTTATCGGAAAAAATTATNNGAATAATTCATAACAAATCATTCNTTGATGATCCAACTAGNATTTTTAGGGCTATAAAGTATAAAACTAGATTANGNTTTAATTATCATTCTGAAACAAAAAAACATATTCANGAATCANNAGAAANTATTAATACNCTTTCAAAATATAGAAAATTTAATGAAATCGTTAAATTAGTCAAAGAAAAAAATATAAANAAAATATTAATAGAATCTAGTTTACCAATTTATAAAAATATGATTTTTCCTNAGAATTTTTTGANTAAGATAGGTTTTATTCATGAATCATTTTGGAATCAATCTACTATATATGAGAAATTGTTTTTTGCNTTAATTGANGTNGANGATGAATTAANATTAGAAATGATAAATAACATTGGTCTTTCTAAAAAGGAATTAAAAACCTTAAATTCTTATTTTGAANTATATAGAACATTAAAATCAAAAAAAATACTTGATNTCAAAGAATTAAATATTTCNAAAGATTTTATATCTAATTTATATCACTGCTTATAGCAAATTCTTTGTGTGTACCTCCCCACATTTGAGCTCTGCTAGCAAGTCTTTGTCTATGAAAAATATATTGTTGAGCATACGAAGACATATCACCAAATTTTTTTCTGGCTTTATCACTAGCTTTTATAGGGTTGATTTTTTTGGGATATTTATACCANCTAACTAAACCGTTTAATACATGCCTATCAACAGGAAATGATTCCTTTTTATCAAAAGAATATGCCAAAATACAATCAGCTATTTTTCTTCCAATACCTTTTATTGATGTTAGTAATTCCAAAGAGTCTAAATAAGAATTTTTACTTAATTCATTTATNGTGAATTTTTNATCAATTAANGCTTTAGAAATATTTATGATATATGGAGCCCTAAAACCAAAACCTAGTTCTCTTAACTTATTCTCTCCCAATAAAAATATNGATTNAGGATCNGGAAATACATCATTGTTAATCTTTCGAAGTAAACTCATATGATATTTAATTCTTTCTAAATTAGAACATGATGAAGTTATAAATCCAACGATGCATTCCCATGGTTCTTGCTTCAAAATTCTAATTTTTGGATATCTATCTATGACAGGTTTAATTACATCATCTTGCAACAAATCAGAAAATCCAGAAAGTTTAGTTGGATCATCACCTAGATATTTATGAAAATGATAGTCTATACCATCTTCTTTTTTTCCACCTATTATCTTAACTATAACTTTATCTTTATTCCTGCTTACTAATAATTCTGTATCTCTAAAGAATCCTTTAAAATATGTTTTTTCAGATTCATATATTCTTTCCCATGCAAAAGATTGACCTGAATCTAGAGTATTTAGTAAGTCAACATCATCAATTATTTCAAAATCTGTCATAGTTTTATTCATATTTATCAAAAGCAATAGATAATAAAAGTGGATAAATATAGCTTATAATCAGCATTGATACTGAGACAATAATTAAGATATGGTAAAACCTTAATTTTTCAAAAACATACAAATAAATTCCATATAAACAGAGCAACCATAAAATTAATAGTTGAGTAAAAAAGTAAGGTAAAAAATCATAATTTTTTATCGATTGAAATTGAAAAAATATATTTGCTAAAAAATATGAAATTATTAAGAAGGTAAATGTAATTATATTTACTAGAAGAATATTACTTTTTTTAGGATTATTTGAGTCATACGAAAAAAATTTATTAATATTTACATATGAAGAAACAAAAAGCCAATTAGCAAATAACAATATAACTGATAAAGATATGTTGTATAAGATCATATTATTTTTACATTAAATAGTTGAATGTTTAGGTTTAGTTTTTTGATTTCATTAATAATTTCCAATCTATCATTTTGAGAATTTTCTACAAAATATAATGTGGGACCAGCCCCAGACATTGAAAGTTTTTTAGAAGTAACGTCTTCGATCTTATGCTTGATGCTTTCTAAGTTATAGAAAACTTTGAATGCAGGTTCTTCTAAAGAATTATAAAAAGGTCCTTCTAATTGGACACCTGAATTGATTTCTTTTAGTAAATCTAATTGATTTTCTGTGCTTGATAATTTATTGATTTTTTCAAAAACTTTTTTTGTTTTATCTTCAATTTGATAAAAAGGATAGATAATTATCAAATCTTGTATATTAGGATTTTTTATGAATTGAATTTTATCTCCCCTGCCAGAAATTAAAGCTGATGAGTTTGATAGAAAAAAAGGTATGTCTGATCCAAATTTTAAGCCAATATCAAATTTCTCCTTACTGTCTAGATTTAATTTCAATAACTTATTTATTCCTTGAATTGCAGTTGCTGCATTCGAGGAGCCTCCTCCCATACCAGAAGAATATGGTATTTTTTTTTCAATGATAATTTTTAATTTTTTACTAGGTGAATATTCTTTTGTCATATAGTCAAGTACCTTGAAAACAATATTTTTTTCCATAGTAATACCTTCTTGAAAAACTTCATTTTTATTAGATTCTTGAAAATATATTTGATCGCATAAGTTGATTTTGCACATAATTGACGAAATATCATGAAATCCATCATTTCTTTTTTTTATGACATCTAATCCCAAATTTAACTTTGCAAAACTTTGTAGGCTAAACATTTAATTTCTTATAACTTTTGTATAAATTTTCCCATTGATTTAATGATAAATGTTGTGGTCTCAAATTTTGATCAATTTTATTTGAATCAAGTATTAAATTTGTTTGATCATTCGATATATTTAAACCCATAGAGATAGAATTAGAAATTTTTTTTCTTGGATTTGAAAATGAACCTCTAATAAAATTTATATAATCATCGTCTTTATTTATTGATTTAGGTATCAATTTTATTGTCATAGAATCAACTTTTGGTATTGGGTAAAATTCTACATTTTTTATAATCATTAATTCTTTAACATCACAATATGTTTGCATAAGTACGCTAAGAAAAGATTTTTTCCCATCATTAGCAACTATCATTTCTCCAACTTCTTTTTGAACTGTAAATACCATTGAATTTACTTTGTTTTGAAACATGAAATTTCTAATAATTATATTTGATGCATAATAGGGTAAATTACCTATGATGTTGATTTTATTATCAACATCTATAATAAAATTTCTTGCATCTCCTTGGATAATCTCAACGTTAGATCCACCATATTTATTATTTAGTGGTTTTATTAGATCTTTATCATATTCTAATAGAGTGATTTTTCCTGAAAAACTTAATAATTCGTCTGTTAACGCACCATCTCCTGGACCAATTTCTAATATATCTATACTTGTACAAAAGTCAGCAAGTTGAACAATTTTTTTTGTAATATCTTTATTCCTTAAGAAGTTTTGTCCTAGACTTTTTTTCATAAATAAAAACTAAAAAATTCTTTGTCCATCTGACTTGTTACTAATGGTGATCATATTCCCAACTGTGTAATCACTTAATGCTTTCTCGTCAACTTCTATCCCTAGGCCATATCCATCTGGAACTTTAATTCTACTATTTTTATGAATAAATACATTGTTAGTTAAATTTTCTCTCACCGGATGCGGAGTTCTATCACATTCTAAAACTGATTCATTTTCATAGGGTATATTATTCATAGAAATTTGAGATAAAGGTTGCACTGATAATGCATGTAGAGCTGCTGCAAAAGATATTCCTGTACCCCAGAAGTGAGGATTGAACTTTACTCCCATAGATTGAGCCATAATTCCAACCTTATACATTTCAGAAATGCCTCCAACAGCACAAATGTCTGGTTGAAATATATCAAAAATTCTATCTGTCATCCTTGGGACAAAATCCCATCGTGTATGCAAACTTTCTCCACCAGAAATAGGAATATGAGAATTTATTTGTACGTATTTATTTGATCTATCATCTCTAGAAGCACAAGGCTCTTCAAACCATTCTAAGTCAACATCTTTTACTAGTTTCAAAAATTCTAAAGCGTTAGAAGAGTCATACGCTTCATTAGCATCAAACATCAATCTTATATTATCTCCTATTGTATTCTTTACCTCTTTTACCCTTATTGAGTCTTCTAATAAAGACAATGCACCGATCTTCATTTTCATACCTGTATAACCGTCATTAGATAAATCTTCAGCTTCTTTGATTAATGGATCTAATGAATAATTATCTGTGTAGTAAAGTCCAGTAGCGTAAACTGCAATTGAATCTCTAAATTTTCCACCTAAAATCTCATGTACGGGGACTTTGTGAAATTTACCTGATATATCGTGCAAAGCAGTGTCNAGNGCACTCATACCGAAAACAGCTGATTTAGCAAAAACATGACTTTGAAAAGTCGCTGAATAGATTTTATTCCATATCTTATTAATAAATAAAGGATTTTCTCCTATAGCAAAACTTAGAATAGTTGCTATCGAGTTAATTGTGTCAAGAGATCCAAAAGTTTCTCCCCATCCAATAATACCTTCATCTGTAAAGACTTTTATGTTTACAACACTTCTTGTATCAGTCCATCTTTGTGACCATGCAAAAGGTTCAGATAATTTACCCTCAAGATATCTAAGCTCTATTTTTTCAATTCTCATGATTTATATAATAATCTAACAATAATATTATTAGAATATTTTTTGCTATTTTTTCAATTTATATTTATCATGGGGACTAGAGGGATATATTTTTTTTATTATCAATAATTCATGACAACTAGTAATCTTAATTGGGCTGTTATTCCATGTGCTGGACTTGGTACTAGACTTTTACCTGTAACAAAGTCAGTTCCAAAGGCAATGCTTCCAGTTGGAAACTATCCTCTGGTTCATTTTGCTGTTAAAGAAGCAATATCAGTAGGAATTGAAAACATATTAATTATTATTGGAGATGGAATGGATTCAATTCGAAATTATTTTACAGAAATAAAAGTTGATAAAACAATTAGCAATGGTGATTTAGAAAATATAAATATTGAACAAATGATTGCCTCATCAGATATTAGATTCTTGCTTCAAGAAAAACCTCTAGGAGTTGGTCATGCTATTAAGTTGACTAAAAGAATAATAGGAGATAATCCATTTGCTGTTATTCTTCCTGACGATCTTATTTTTTCAAAACCTAACTCTTTAGAACAATTAAAGACCATATATGATAAATATGGTGGAAATGTTATTGGGCTAAATAAATTAAAAAGAAATGAAATTGAGTATAAAGGTATTGTTGGATTTGATGAAGAAAATGATAGATATAAAATAAATTCTCTCCAAGAGAAACCAAAAATAAAAGATGCTAAATCTAATATAGGTATTTTAGGAAGATACATTTTAGATTATTCTATTTTTGATCAGATTATAGACAGTGAGTCAGGTGAAACTAATTTAACTGATGCATTAAGTGATAGCGTAAATAAATCTGAAATATCTGGAAAGATTTTAGAGGGTTATCATTTTGATACAGGTAATCCCCAAGGATTAGTCAAGGCTTCAAATTTTTTCCTTAAAAATTCTAAGGTTATATTAGAAAATTATTAATCGATTTTTAAGACAGCCATAAAAGCTTCTTGAGGAACTTCGACTGAACCTATCATTTTCATTCTTCTTTTTTTACCTTTTGCTTGTTGTTCAAGCAGTTTTCTTTTTCTAGTGACGTCTCCACCATAACACTTAGCAAGAACATTTTTTCTTAAAGCACTAATATTTTCTCTAGCAACGATTTTTCCTCCAATAGCTGCTTGGACTGGAACTTGAAACATTTGTCTAGGAATCAATTCTTTAAGTTTGCTAACAAGTTCTCTACCCTTATATGGAGCTTTAGACTTTTCTGTAATCAATGACAAAGAATCAACATTTTCATGATTTACTAATATATCTAATTTAACTAAATTTGCTTGTCTTTCATCAATTAATTCATAATCCATTGAAGCATAACCTGACGAGCAAGATTTCAATCCATCAAAAAAATCTATTAGGATTTCAGAAAGAGGCAAGAAATGAGTTATGATTACTCTCTGATTAGTTAAGTTTTGACTAGTTTGAATATAATCTATTTGGCCAAACTCACCTCTTTTTGTAGACAGAAACTCTGTTACTTTACCTATATAGTTTTCTGGAGTAATTATTGTAGTTTTCACCCAAGGTTCAGTTATATGGTCAATAAATTGATTCTCGGGCCATTCAGAAGGGTTTTGGATTTTATTTAAATCTCCATTTTTCATATAAACGCTATGAGTAACACTAGGTGCTGTAGTGATTAGCTCAAGATCATATTCTCTTTCGAGTCTTTCTTGGATAATTTCCATATGAAGCATTCCTAAGAAACCACATCTAAATCCGAAACCTAAAGCAGCGGATGTTTCTGGTTCATATACTAAACTAGGATCATTCAAATATAGTTTATCTAGTGCGTCTCTAAGTTCTTGATATTTATCAGAATCTACAGGATATAATCCTGTATAAACAGTAGGTGATGATTCTTTATATCCAATCAATGGTTCTGATGTTTTATTATTTACATCAAGAATAGTATCTCCTACTTTGATATCCTTTAGATTTTTTATACCAGTTTCTACATAACCTACATAACCTGTATCAAGGATTTTAGAAGAGACTTGATTAGGCCTTAAGTAACCTATATCTATAGCTTCAAGTTCAGTTTTAGAATTATAAAAATATAATTTTTGACCCTTTTCAATTTTTCCGTTAAAAATTTTAACGTAAGCTATAGCACCCTTAAATGAATCATATATTGAATCAAATATCAAAGCTTTTAACCCATCTTCAGAATTTGATTCATTTGGAGATGGGATCTTTTCTACAATCATTTCTAGAAGTTTATCGACTCCAGTTCCATCTTTTGCAGATACCTTTAATATTTCTGATTCTGTAAATCCTAGGATATCTGTAACTTCATTAATGATTTTCTCAGTTTCAGCAAGTGGTGAGTCGATTTTATTAATAACTGGAATTATAACCAAATCTTGGTCCATTGCTTGATAAACAGTTGATATAGTTTGTGCTTGAACTCCTTGAGTTGCGTCTATAAGTAGTAAAGCACCTTCGCAAGCAGCAAGAGATCTTGATACTTCATAGGTAAAATCAACATGACCAGGAGTATCAATTAAATTTANAATATAGTTTTCATTATTTAGTTGATAATTTAACTGAATAGTTTGAGCCTTGATAGTAATGCCACGTTCTCTTTCAAGGTCCATAGTGTCAAGAACTTGATCTTTGATATTTCTCTCAGATATCGTATTTGTATACTCAATAAACCTATCAGCCAAAGTAGATTTTCCGTGATCAATATGCGCAATAATAGAAAAATTTCTAATGTTCATAGAAAAGATATAATTTAAACATTAAATTTATTATACGCTACACAAAAATTTTCATAACTATACTAAGTTGATCTTAGTCTAATAATTCATCATGTGGTAAAGTCCAAGGTGCTCTTCCTGCAAATGGCCTAGGAACCTCATTCGTATCAACCATATTTACATCAATTAGAGTAGGTTGTTTTGCATCAATAGCTTCTTCTATAGCCTCATTAACTTTAGTTGGATCATTAACACTAATACCTTTGGCTCCATAAGTTTCAGCCATTTTAGCAAAATCAGGGTTAACAAAACTTGTTTCATAGTCTCCTCCCCAATCTAACTCAAGATCTCTTCTTACGTTTCCATAATATCCATCGTTAAAAATCACGCCTATAACATTTATTCCATATTTTACGGCTGTTGATAATTCTTGAACATTATACATAAATCCACCATCACCAGAAACTGAAATAACCGGAGTGTCAGGTTTTGCTACTTTTGCTCCTATTGCAGTTGGAAAAGCCCATCCCAGGTTTCCAGAATATCCTGAATCATAATAAGTGGATGTATTGTATGTTTTGAATGCATATCTTGAATAGTAACCCATCTGTGTCATATCCCATACAGATATTGTTTCTCTTGGCATACCATCTCTTAGAGAGTTTATTATGTCATGTTGAGGTTGTAACCCTTCAGAACCTGAATCTAAAATTTCTCTAACTTTCTTGACTGAAGATGCAGGAGAATCTAATTTAGTTCCACCCATTTGTTTTAAGTTATCAATTAATTTTCTAATTGAAATCTTAGCATCCCCAACAACTGGTAATACATCTTTATGAAATTTACCTAATTCGGTTTCATCAATTTCAACTTGGATCTTTTTTGTATTTTCTGCAGCAGGGTATCTTATAGCAAATCTAGATCCTAAAATTAAAATCAAGTCACTTTTTTCCATAACTTCTTTAATTTGACCTTCTCCAGTTAGACCAGATCCATATGAATTTGGATGTTCGTCTGATATAACTCCTTTTGCAGCAGCACTCGTTACTACTGGTATATTTGAATATTCAGTTAATTCTTTAAGCTCATCTTCTGCTTCTGATCTTATAACACCTGTTCCTGCATAAATAATTGGATTTTTAGCGCTAAGAATAAGTTTTACAGCTTCAGAAATAGCTTCATCTTTTGGATTTACTCTTTCTAGTGTTGCTGCTTCTAGTAATTGAACTTCTTCACTTTCAACCATAGTTTCTGGAGGCATTTCTATTTCAACTGGTCTAGGTCTTCCATTTTTTAAGTGTTTGAAAGCTTCTGATACACCTGCAGGGATTTCATGTGGTCTAAGCAATCTTTTTTGAAATTTAGTTACAGGCTTAATTGTCTCTAATTGATCATTAACTTCGTGAAGCCCACCCATATCTTTACCAATAGTTGCTCTAGGGATTTGGCCCGCTATCATTAGAACTCGTGAATTAGAAGAGTAAGCAGTTGATAAACCAGCAGCAGCATTATATAAACCTGGACCTGGTACAACCATTGCAACACCGATTCCTCTACTAGCCCTTGCATATCCATCGGCCATATATGAGGTCGCTTGTTCATGCCTAGGCACAATCATCTTAATATTTTTATTTCTTCTTAATGCATCAACTACNCCGTACATTTGAACTCCAGGAAGTCCAAAAATCACCTCAACTCCTTCTCTTTCTAGAGAACTAATTAGTGCATCACCACCAGACATCTTACTCATTTAAATCTCCTATTCCCATAAATCTATAATTCTTTCTGCAATAAGCATTACAGTAGCATTTGTATTTGCCCTAATACAATCAGGCATAATTGACGCATCAACTACCTTTAAGTTTTCTGCACCAATAACTGAACCTGTTTGATCAACTACAGCTAACGGATCNTTACCCATTTTACAGGTTCCACTACTATGGTGCCCTGTAACCATCTTTCCATGCAACCATTTTTTTAGTAGTTTATCATCTTTTCTTATATCAATATTAGGATGAATCATATCTCCTACATATTTTTGAAATTCATTATGATTTCCAATTTCTTCTAATATATTTATTCCTTCAATAAATCTATTAACATCATTTTCAGTATCTAAATAATTATAAAAAAGTCTTGGATAATCTGTGGGATCTTGGTCATTCAAAAAAATCTCTCCTGAACTTTCTTCTAAGTTCAGAGTTAAGTTTGCTTTTATTCCATTTGGNACTTCTGGATTTCCATTATTTTTTGTACTTGAGTTCATATAAACTATCATGTCATTTTTAAAGTTTGAATCTTTAGAGGTATATCTTAAACTCATAGCCACTCTTGAATAATTTGTAGTTGGATTTTGATAATCTGATTTAGGTTCCCATNCNATGTAAGCCATTGGATGATCTCTTAGGTTTTTACCGACTCCTGGTAAATCTATTACTGGCTTTATTCCATGATTTATAAACTTATCAGGATCTCCNACACCAGAATTTAATAAGATTTTAGGTGATTCTATTGCTCCCGCACAAAGAATTATTTGTTCCGCATATATTTCAAATTGTTCAGATTTAGACTNTAATTCTAATCCGATTGCCTTNATACCATCAAACAAAATTTTACTTACATATGTATTACTCTTAATATTTAGATTTGGTCTATGCCTTANATCTGCAAGATAAGTAAGTGATGTACTCTGTCTAACACCATCAATTTGATTAAAAGCTAAAGGCCCAACTCCAGTGGAGTCCGGTTTATTATGATCTGGGCATGAAGGAAATCCGTAATCTATACATGAATTATAGAAAGCTCTATGAANATCGTCCCATTCATTTTCAGGGACTCTTTTAACTTTTATATAACCATCTTGACCATGGTAATCATCTGAAAAATCTAAGTCTTTTTCAAACTTTTTAAAATATGGTAAAACTTTCTCAAAAGTCCATTCTTCATTTCCAAACTCTGCCCATCTATCGTAATCATCTCTTACTCCTCTTAATAATATTTGGGCATTTATAGAAGAAGAGCCTCCAATAACTTTGCCTCTAGGTATTCTTATTTCTGGGCCACCATCTGTACTTTCTCCCCTATAAGACCAATTGTGGGGATCAGAGTCATATGATGCAGGGAGATCAAGGTTTCCGTGTCCATAATATATATTTTCAGGAATCGATTCTTCATTACTATAATCATTTCCAGCCTCAATCAAAAGAATATTTCTATTTGAGTCATTTGAAAGTCTGTTTGCAAGTATCGATCCGGCAGAACCAGAACCAACTATTACCGTGTCATAAATATTTTTCATTAATTTTCCAACTCATATAGAGAGACCATAAACCATGCAGCTACAGACCCTCCTCGGTTATCAAATCCATTTTCTCTTTTTCTTATTAGATACTCATTAAGATTTTCTAGAGATCCAGTCCCTGTGCATGATTCATGAACAACTCCTGTAATTTCAACATTCTTATCTACAAAATTCCATGCTCTTTCTAGGTGCTCCTTATAACTATCAGATAAATATCCTAATTTTATTCCTGTAGCTATTGAGTATCCAATCATACAAGTTGAGGTAAGTTCTTCGTAAGATTCAGGCTCATCAATTATTTGTCTCCATGCACCACTATTNGTCTGAAATTTCANAAGNGAATTAATGTGTAATTGGTGTTTTTCAATTATTTTTTTTCTATTGATTGAATCTTCTGGAAGATATTTTATTGCTTCTGTGGCACCATAAGTTGCAAATCCATTTCCTCTACCCCATGTATAAGGTGCTATTTTTGAATGAATATAAATTCCATCATCNCTGTGCAAAGGAGAGTTTAATATATGATTNGAAATAAAGTCTTCATATTTTTCATTTTTTGTATACTTGTAAGCTCTACCTAATAACGCAGAAACAAAAAATTGATCCTCTACTTGAATGTTTGGATCTAAAATAGGATTTTCTTTGTCTAAAAATTTATCAGCTTGATCTATTATTGGTATATTTAGTTGTTCATCACCATTTATTTCAAACAAATCATCAAGCCATAAAATTCCAGCTCTATTATCATTTCTCCAATCTGAGTCTTCATCTCTAATTCTTGAATTAATGAGCTGGTTATAAAATTCTGTTGCAAAATCTTTACCAGCAGTAAAAAAACCTAATTTTTCTAGCCTTAACCTAGCTGATAAACCAACACCTTGAGTATAGACAACTGTATCAGTTAAGCTTCCATAATATTGGCCTAAAGTTATGGCTTTATCTAATAAAACAACTTTATCAATCATCCTTGATCCTTTACTTTTTCATCACAAAATTTAATAACATCTCCAGATAATTCTTTTGCTTTATTAGAATCTTCTTTAGTAAATATCTCATAGGGAGATCCACTTAATGAAAATGTTGGATAACGAGTAGAATATAGATATTTATCTAGTATAGGTCCGTATGATTTCAAGAAATCAAAGGTTGGNTCTATAGCTATACAATCTTCAGCTAAATCNGAGATTGAAGAACCCCAAACTTTATCTGTTCCTTTTANTACAAGATAAGATACTATTGCTTTTTCTGCAGCCTGTTGAAACATAAAGCATGAGTAAGAAAATTCTGTNTCAATTAATTTTTNAGCTAGNTCAAAATCATATTTTGATTGATTTTTCCATCTATNTGATTCAACTTTATTAATTTCNNTCATTTTATCCTAGGACTTTGTCATCATCTTGAAAAATTATTTCAATAGAATTTTTTATCTTATTTATAACATAATTTTTAGAAGAAAGTGCTTTGAATTCATCTGGAGTGTAAACAAAAAATCTNGTATGCACAGAAGGTCTAAGATGAGTNATCCAAAATTCATCTCTATTAAAAAANTNTTCTTCGGTTTCTTGAATNATTAANAGATCTAAAGGTGTATCTGGCTTAATTCTATTCAATGTAAAATCACCNAATACTGCTAANGATTTTGCNCCTAATTGNTTAGATTCGTATGAAAACTTTGATAGTTCTTTTTCTAAGCAATTCTTTCTATGGTTTGCAAACCCAATTACAATTGGCACCTTATTTCCTATACGTTGTAGAGAGTAGGATGATTAGGTTCTTCAAATATTTCATCCTTGGTTAAAGGATAACTTTCTTTTTCATATACCTGAATTCTATGACAACCAAAGTCTGGAATATAAATTAAGTTCCCATAAGTTCTTACAGTAGCTGGAGATCTTAATTTTCTCCATATTTCTCTATTAGACATTTCTCGTAGTCTTAGAACTCTTGGACTAGACATGATATATGTTTTTCCAATTTTAGATAATGTAGCATCACCCGTGAAAAGAGTTACATATTTCCCATCTCTGTCATAAACAACAACTCTATCGTTATCTCTATCAGCTACGTAAATATCACCATCATCATCAATACTCAGACCAGCAGGTCCACTAAGTTGAGTATAATCTTGACCTAGTGAATTAGGAATATCACCGAAAGAACTAATATACTTTCCATTTGAGTCATAAATATTTATTCTGTTATTTCTCCAATCAGATACAAGGATTTCTCCTTTATGATTTACTGCTATACCCCAAGGCATATTAAGTGCACCTTCACCATCTCCAGAGATAATTGTTTTGATAAATTTTCCATCTCTAGAAAACTTTTGAACTCTATTATTACCAGTATCAACTACTAAAATATTTTCATCAGAGTCAAATGCAATACCAGATGGAGAATCTAATTGTCCATCTCCAGATCCATATTCACCTATTTTTTGAGTTTTTGTACTCGATTCTTGAGCTTCAGCAGTTTGTCCTATAGGTACATATCCCTTTTCTCCGTCATCTACTAAAGAATGTACACAATGATCTCCTTCATCACTCACAAATAATCTACCTTCACTATCTTGTATCATTTGCACTGGCCACTTGAAGTTTCCAAAAACATCTAAGTCTTCATCTTTCCAGTTGATTCTTCTTATGTTGCCTCCTGAACCATCTGCTCTTATCAATACATATAAGACATCTTTTGNTTCAACCATGTCCATACAATAAGTTGTAACTCTTCGCATTCCTAGAGTTTCTTTATATTTATAACCACCTCTTAGAATCGCATATGGCGGTTGCTTGATTTTATCCTTTTGTTGTGTCATAACTTCCTCTATCTATTTGAATGGACTTAGTTGTTCAAAGTTTCCTAAAACTATTTCAGTTGGATCAAGACCTAAATGTTGTTCCAATAAAGTTCCGTAAACACCTCTATAATCAAATGTATGTTTTAGATCTTCTCCATTTAACCATTCGCTTGGATCAATTGAAGGGTATTCCGAATATAATCCACCATTAACTCTGTCACCAATTATAAAGGCTCCTCCACCTGAACCATGATCAGTACCTGATCCATTATCTTTCATTCTTCTTCCAAATTCTGAGAATACAAGTACTACAATTTCTTCAGAAGCATCGTGTTCTTCTAAATCAGCCATGAAATCCTTAATTGCTTGAGACAATTCTCCCATTAATCTATCGTGGGCTGGCATTTCTTGAGCATGGTGATCATATCCTCCATGTTGCGTATAAAATACTCTTGTGCCTAATCCTGCAGTATGTACTCTAACAACATCTCTTAAGGCTTTAGCAATAGAATTGTCTGCATATTCAACAGATGATTTATATTTAGATGGAACATCTTTTAACATATCAGCACCTTGTAGTACNCCAGATCCTGTATTAGCTAAATAATTCATTACAACACCTGACTCATGTCTGCCACCCATCCATTCATCTGCTGGAGTNTACATTCTTGAAAAGACTTCAAGGTTTGCCATTCTTTGTGTATTATCTTCAATAGAAGTCATNAGACCATAATTATCAAGATTATCTACACTTGTGGCAATTACTCCAGGAGCAGCAAGAGCTCTTGGAAGNCCTTTACCAAAACTTACTGCAGTTAATGGATTNGATGAATTNGGNTCAATTTCTCTAATAACTTTTGCTAACCAACCTTCTGTTGCTACAGCATTTGGTTCACATGTGTGCCAAATATCCATAGCTCTAAAATGGGATCTTGAAGAATTTTCATAGCCTATTCCTTGTACAATAGCCATTTTACCTTGGTTATATATTTCTCTAAAAGGTTCAGCATTNGGATGAAAAGCAAGTTCATCTGTAAAAGGAAGNGATTCTCCNTCTTTATGTCCNACATATGATCTAACATCGTAATAAATCCCGTTAGTGAAAGGAATAACTGTATTAAGAAAGTCATTTCCTCCTGATAGTTGTACTACAACTAAAACAGGNTCTTTTTTTGTTTTTTTCTCTGCTACCATTTAANTCTCCTTATGCTAATTGAAATTCTGGAGATGAAACTAATAAAGTGTATAGTTGNACAACTTTATTTCGNACATC
Source organism: Chloroflexota bacterium (assembly GCA_002703265.1). Taxonomy (GTDB): domain Bacteria; phylum Chloroflexota; class Dehalococcoidia; order Lucifugimonadales; family Lucifugimonadaceae; genus TMED-70. The sequence continues at coordinate 5,858 of NZTZ01000030.1, read as the reverse complement.
NTCGTTATCATTATTTTTTCCTACTGCAGGTCCTTTTGATGCTATCTCTAATAATTGATCAAAAGTTTGCTCACTNACTTCNAGATANCCTGCATTTTTAAGTACTTCATTTACTAATTGNTCTGANGAAAGTTCATTNTCACTNTTAACTAAAGAATCTACTAAATATTTCGAACCTGAATTATTCATATCACTTATAAGNCCNACNGCATAATTGATTCTTTCTGTNAGAGATCCACCATCNATCCATTCTTTACCAGTATGCCAACCTTCAACTGTTGGAGGNTCNAACAATGTNTGACCCATTACTGTACTTAAACCATGTAATCCNGCNAGTCTTTCATCTTTTGGACCTACTTCAGAAGTNAATTTTAGTGCTCCTGCAATAAATTCTGCGGGGCATTTAACTCTTTTGAACATNGAATTTTTGAAAAAATCTGATTTGAACATTGCTCTCATAACTTCTTTCATATCGGCGTCAGATTCCATAAATGTTGAAACTAATATTTTCATAGCTTCTTGATCTTTAGGAGGTTCTATACTCCATGCAGGTATTTGTGGTTCATCTGCTACAAAAAAGTTATACAAATGTCTAGAAATAAATTTAGCACATGCTTCAGTTTTAACAATAATTTCAACAATATCTTCTCCGTTAAAATTACCTTTATTACCTAAAAATTCTTTTTCTCCAAAATCATGATCTTTTTCGTCAAAAATAAATTGAGANTTAAAATGACCATATGGGTAAAGTGGAATTGGTTGCTCAAATGTCCAACCAGTGAAAGCTCTAGATGCTTCCTTGATATCATCTTCTGAATAGTTGCCTATTCCCATTGAAAATAATTCAAGTAATTCCCTACCAAAGTTTTCGTTAATATTTTTTCCATGATTTTCACAGTTATCTAACCAAAAAATCATAGCTGGGTCTGCAGCTAAGTCAGTTAATAGTACTCGAAGATTCAATAAACAATTTTTTCTGAGCATAGCTATATGATCAATCATAGTTGGTCCTTGTTCACTTTTAGTCCAACCTGTAGCAAAGACATGATGCCAAAACAAAGTCATTTTTTCTTGTAAAGGTTTCTTTGAATTGATCATTCTATAGAACCATTTAGTGTTGTCCATACCGAAATTATCAGTAGATTGAAGTTGTGGATAGTAACGTGATAGGATATCTTCATCAGGTAAATCCCCAACATTTTCTATCTCAACTAAATCGTCGACTATAGTGTCATAATCTTTTTTTGAGAGTTCTTCAAGAAGCTCTGGAGTAGAACCAAAACCGGCTCTTCTGTACAAATGTGCAATTAACGCTTTATCTGTTCCCATAATTTCCTCTATAAATTCATANTTTAAAATTATAGATATACCCAAATTGAGTATTTTTCAACTTAAATCAAAGCATAAAAAACAATTTTTTACATAAAGTCAAAATCAGTTACAGGATCAGGAATGTTATCCCATTTACTGGANCCCTTAGTTCTCATGATTGTTATAACTCTTTTAACATCAGGATTTGCAAGNCCCCATAGTTTTTCTCCAGATAGAACATTAACAGCATTTTGAGCCCATCTTCTTGAACCTTCAGAAGCTGTAAAATTNGAACCTCCTGCATANTGAGGAGTTATAAACAAATTATCTGATTTCAACAATGGTGACTCGGCATCTAATGGTTCAATTTCTGTAACATCAATACCTGCTGAGTAAATAATATTATTATTTAATGCATGAGCTAAATCAGACTCATTAACAATTGGTCCTCGAGCACAGTTTATAAAAATAACATTTTCTTTCATTTTGGAAAAAGCATCTAGATTGAAAGCATGGTTATTTTCAGCTGTTGCTGGTGAATGGACTGTAATAATATCACTTTCGGTAATTAGTTCTTCAAAGGAAACAAGTTTNACNCCATATAAATCTGCNACNGATTGAGGAATATAAGGGTCATGAGCAATAATTTTTTCTGGNCCAANCCTTTTATTCTATTAGAAAAAGCTCTNCCTATATTTCCAAATCCATAAATACCTACTGTTGTACCAGCAATTCTTCNNANTCTATTTCTTGCTGCCATTAATTTTGATGGATCATCAGACCAAGCACCTTCTTTTGTATATTTATTAAGTTCAGGAACTTGCCTAGTAATTGTAAGCAACATAGCCATAGCATGATCTGCAACTTCAGATGTATTAATTCCAGGTGTATTAGTAACACATATACCNANTTCAGTAGCNGCATCAAGGTCAATAGAATCAACNCCCACACCTGACCTTCCAACCATTTTCAATTTNGGTAAACTTTCTAAAACTTTTCTNGTAGTATGAGGAACAGTTCCCACTAACATAACGTCAGCATCTTTACCTGCGTTAATTAAATCATTTTCATTCGCACATGCTGCAACTTCAACATCTAATCCAGCTTCATTAAGTACATCTAACATAGTTTGAGGAGGTCCACTTCTTCCCGCTGTACTTTGTGTAATTACTACTTTATGTGGCATTTTTTACTCCTATATCAATTTTTTAGTAATATTATAGAAAAACAGTATACAGCAGATAGAAAAAAAAATAATGAGTAAAAATAATTTTGGATATAAATCAATAAGAGAAATACATGATTTATATATNTCAAAGGAAGTTTCTCCAGTTGAAGTAATAGAAGAAACCTTAGAAAACATTGAATCCTTAAACAATACATTAAATGCGTTTGTAACTATTACTGATGAATATGCACTTAAAAAAGCAAAAGAAGCCGAAAAAAAGATTTTATCTGGAGAANAATTAAATCTNCTAACAGGAATTCCNATTCCAATAAAAGATGTTGAACCAATGAANGNCTTTAGATGCACATTTGGTTCATTACCAAGAGATGGAATTGCCACAGAAGATTCTATGGTAGTNAGAAGAGTCAAAGAGTCAGATGGAATTATTATTGGTAAAACAAATACTCCCGAGTATGGTCAAGCAGCTACNGCAGATAATAGAGTTTTTGGTTCAACNTACAATCCATGGAATNAAAAAAATACATCAGGAGGTTCNTCNGGNGGATCTGCAGCTTCAGTCGCTGCAGGAATAACTTCTATAAGCCAAGGCGGTGATGGAGGAGGTTCAATCAGAATTCCTGCTTCNTTCTGTGGAGTTTATGGNATAAAACCTACNCAAGGAAGAATNCCNAGAATTGTAAACGGATCAGTTAAATATAACGTAGTTAATAACGCATTATCAGGACCCATTACNAGATATGTTGAAGATTCTGCTATTTTGTTAGAAGCATTGTCAGGATATTCATCTGAAGGTGAGTACATTACTATAAATGAATCTAGATTAGATCTATCAGGGATATCAAAAAAAACAAACTTCAAGATTGGGTTTAGCAAGACTATAGGTGGTGCAAGATTAGATAAAGATATTTCAGATTCAATAAACAATGCTATGAATAGTTTCGATAGAGAATATGATTCAAAAGTAGATGAAATAGACTTTTATCCAGAATCAATTGAAGAAATATATAATATATTTTTTGATTTCTTTTGCACCAAAGGTTATGCAAGTGACCCTGAACTTATTGATAACCCAGAATTAAAGTCAGAAGTTACTGACTATCTTATAAGGAATTGGGAACACGGTAAAAATGTAACTGGTAGTAGACTTTTTGAATGTTACAACAAGATTGGATACTACAGAGATTATTTAAACAATTTCTTTAAAAATTATGATTTCCTTGTAACTCCTACGATGGCTACAACTGCTTTTGAAGTTAATAAACATCCTCAGAAAGTTGGAGGTGTTGACGTTAATGATGAACTTTGGGATTTTACTCCTTTTACTTATTATTTTAATCTAACTGGAAATCCTGCTGCTACCGTTCCAGTTGGTTTTGATAAAAACATGTTACCTATAGGTTTACAGATTATAGGAGATATGGGTAAAGAATTTGAAGTTTTACAAATATCTAAATTATTTGAAGATTTATTTAAATGGCCTAATGCTAAAGCAAGTATCTCTATTTAAATCGGATCCCAATAAAATCCATCTTTATTTTTTTGAATTCTTCCAATAGCTTTGTCATCAGCTAAATGTCCTGTACAAATTATCCATTGGTTTTTATATGCAGAATTTAATAAACCTACTCTAGAGATAGTGCTCATAATAGTATTCCAATCAAAAATAGGACACCAATATTGTTCATTTATTTGAGCTTCATTATGAAACAAATCCCCTGTTAGAATGATCTTTTCTTTATTGTAAGTTTCCAACAACAAGGACTGATGACCAGGGGTATGACCGTTAGTTGGTAAAGAAAATACATCTTTCGTGATTTCTGTCCTGCCTTCAATAAGTTCTAATCCTCCCAAGTCTTTTAGGGGTAAGATTTGATTATTGAAATCATCATTAGGATTTTCAGAATAGTAATCAAAATCAAATTTAGAAACTAAATATTTAGCATTTGGGAATGTTTTTTCTGGTACACCATTTTTCCATGTTATATTCCAACCCATATGATCTCCATGAGTATGAGTTGTGTAAACAAAATCTATATCCTCTGGTTGTTTTCCTAATTTTGACAGATTAGATAAAAATTGACCTCCAGAATCAGTATGATCATAAGGCCCTGGTCCCATTCCAGTATCAATTAGAATATTTTTATTNTTAGATTCTAGTAGATANCCTCTCCAAGTTGANTGNATAGTTCCATCNGAATTCTGAGCAAATGATTTATANTTATTCCAATCNTNATNAGATACNTCNGGATAGACTACTGANGGGTCTCTTTTTACACCTATCAAATCATTNACCAAATTGATCTTAAATTTTCCTNTNNTTAACATCAATAATCCTAACTAAATATGAATTTTTGTTATTATTATAAGTGAAAATATTTTTCGGAGGCATAAAATATGACTACTTACTCTTGTGAGCAAGGGTGTGGAATGTCAGTTAANGGTTTTACATGNGCAAGTTGTGGAAAAGAACTTGTTCATGAGACTTTAACTAAAGATGATGGTAGCACTGTAGGGGTTGCGCAATGTCCAGATGGATGTGGAAAAATCAAATCTCCTATGTGTTGCGGTCATGACATGGCACATTCTTAAATAGCTAAAAAGTTAAGTAATTATAAATAAAAGGAGTATACATTGAATATCCCTGATATAAGTTTACTTGACTTAGAAAGAAACCCAGTAAACTTAAAAAGTTATGAAGGAAAGAANACAATAATTGCTTTCTTCCCAGGAGCGTTTACTGGAGGTTGTACTGAAGAGTTATGCANCTTTCAGTCNGACCTAGAAGAATTTAATAATTTGAATGTTCAGATAGTTGGAATTTCAGTTGATTCACCATTTGCATTGACAGGTTGGGCACAAGCAAACGGAATTACTTTTGATCTTCTTAGTGACTATAAAAAAGAATGTATAAAATTATTTGATGTTGAGTTTCATGGTTTAGCAGGAATGGAAGGTTANGTTTCTTCAAACAGAGCTGTTTTNATTGCTGATTCATCAGGTGAAATAACCTACAAATGGATNGCAGAAAACCCTGGNGTANTACCAGATTTTGAGGAAATAAAGAAAAACCTATAGAAATATATGCGGATGTGGTGAAATGGTAGACACGCATGCCTTAGGAGCATGTGCCGCAAGGCGTGGGGGTTCGACTCCCTTCATCCGCACCAACTTTTATACTCAAAATGGGCATTTGGCACCATTTTTGGCACCATTTTTGAATACGAATTAATGGTCAGTACAGACTTTTATACAGACTTTTCATATCATTATCTATCATATACAGATCAATCTGAAAGGATTTCTTCAGGATCTCTATTTTGAATTGATTTTTCGTAATCTTCATCTATTTCATCAAGAA
>NZTZ01000029.1 GCA_002703265.1 Chloroflexota bacterium | reverse complement strand
CTTATTTTTACTCAACTCCATTGATAACGATATATATACATCTATAATCCTCGACATTAGGCTTCCTAGAATTTTACTGTCATTTTTTGTAGGTCTTGCATTATCAATATCAGGTGCTGTTATGCAAGGTCTATTTAGAAACCCATTAGCAGATCCATCAATTTTAGGTGTTTCTGCAGGTGCAGCTCTTGGAGCTGTAATTCCTTTTTCTTTAGCTATTCAATCTGTAAATTTATTCATAGTTCCAACATTTTCATTTATAGGTGGATTACTTGCATCTATTCTTGTTTATTCTGTTTATATTTTTACTTATAGAAAATCCACTTCAATTCTTTTATTATCAGGTATTGCTATTGGATCTTTATTAAATGCCTTAATAACCTTAAGTGTCTACTTGAGTGATAATCCGTTTCAAATGAGATCAATTTTTTATTGGTTGATTGGTGGTTTTGAATCTACTAGATGGGAACATTTAATTATTACAATTCCCTTAATTTCTTTTTCTTCCTTAATTCTTTTATTCAAATCCAAAGAAATAAATATGATTATGCTAAGCGATGATTATGCATCTTCACTAGGAATTAATGTTAATAGAACTTTACTACTTTGTTTGTTTTTTACTACTCTTGCAACATCAGCTGCTGTTTCAGTAAGTGGTATATTAGCTTTTGTAGGGCTCGTTGTGCCCCATATTGTTAGATTGATTATTGGTAATGACAACAGATATGTTCTTCCTCTTTCAGCCTTTTTCGGTGGATTTTTTGTTGTCCTAATGGATTATATAGCTAGAATTTTTTTCTCATCTTCAGATCTAAGAGTTGGAGTTCTTATGAGTTTGGTTGGTGGCCCATTTTTTATATTTCTGATTTTTAAAAACAACATAATAAAAAGGAGATAATAATATGAAAATAAAATTTTCATTAATTTTAGTAATTTTGAGTATTTTCTTAATTGCTTGTCAAGCAGGAATGGATAATAGGACTGTTTATGAAAGTCATGATGCTGATCATCACGATAATAAGGTTGAATCTTATGAAACTGATGATCATGATGATGAAAAAGATGGAGATCACGAAGGACATGATCATGATGATGAAAAGGATGGTGATCATGATGATGAAAAAGATGGTGACGACCAAAATGATAGAAATTCAGATTATGATAGCAGTTACTATAACTATGATGAAGAAGAAACTTATGAAGATGATCTAAAATCAATCACTGTGATTGACGACCCTTCAAATATTTCTTGGCCTAGGAATGTAACAATAAATGAAAGAAAATTTACAATAGAATCTAGACCTGAAAGAGTAGCTACAATTTCTTTGGGACATGATGAGATCTTGTTTGGGATATCAGACACAAATCAAATAGTTGCAACTACTTCTTTTGCACAAGATGATGGAAGNAATATTCAATCGAAAGCTGATGGTCTTCCAACAATATCATCTGATCCAGAAACTATTATTTCTGTGAATCCTGAAATAATATTTGCAGATCCTTACGCTTCAGTTGAATTAATTGATGCATTAGAGGATGCAGGGATAATTGTCATTCAAACTCAGTTGGATAACAGTATTGAAGGCAGAAAAAATGATGTTTGGTTAATGAGTTATATAACTGGTAACCTTTCAAATGCAAAAATATTAACTGATCAAATAGATAATAATATAAAAGCATTACAAAANATTACATCAAAAAATAGTGATGTGGAAAATAAATTGATTACTCTTTCTTGGTGGGATGCATATTGGACTGCAGGAATAGGTTCTACTGAAGATTCTGTTATTACACTTGGTGGAGGAAATAATTTATCTGCATTAAATGGTGTTGAATCAAATTCAACTATTGATAAAGAACTATTAATTTCTATGAATCCAGAAATAATCTTAATAACTCAGTCTGTAACTTGGGGAGGTAAAGATTTTTATGATCAATTATTTTCTGATGATTCACTAAGTTCCATCAATGCTATAAAAAATAATAAGGTTTTCATGGTTAATTCAAATTGGTGGGGTACATTATCTTATTGGAATCTAAAAGGATCAGAAGAATTAGCAAAAATATTGTATGATCTTGAATCAATAGAAGGTTTTGAGCAGTTCGAATGAGCATAAAAGCTGACAAATTGAATTTTAAGTATAATTCCAATGAAATATTAAAAAGTATTTCGTTTGAATTTGATTCACAATCAACTGGCCTATTGGGTCCAAATGGATCAGGCAAAACTACTCTTATAAAGATAATATGTGGTTTATTAAATCATTTAGATGGAAATTTATATATCAATGATAATAATATAAATAAAATAAAATCCAAAAATCTTTCTAAAATATTTGCATTTGTTTCTCAAGATTATGAACCAACATATGGTTTCACAGTAAGAGAAACAATTGAAATGGGTAGATATCCTTATTTAGGGACCTTTGGTTTCTTAACAAAAAGTGATTCAGAAATAGTTGATGAAATTATTGAATTACTCGATTTGTCAGCTTTACAAAATAATTCGACAGACAATCTTTCTTCAGGTGAAAAACAAAAAGTTAGAATTGCTCGAGCTTTAGCCCAAAAACCAGAATATATTATTCTTGATGAGCCTACTTCAAATTTAGACTTGTCCAATAAAATTATTCTTGTTGAAATAATGAAACAAATAGCAAAATTTGGNACAAAAACCATAATTGCGTCTCACGACTTAAACTTTATTAAACAAATTACTAATNACTGCTTGATGATAAANGATGGCTATGTGTTAAATTTTGGGCCTTCAAATAAAGTAATCAATAAAAAAAATATTGAAAATCTATTTGATTTAGAAATTCTTCCAACATGGAGTATTACGTAATTATCATGAAGAGTACTATATCGTGATTCAGAATTTTTTCTAATTTATGTATAATATTGAAAAAAGCAAGGATAACTTAATGGGAAGACTTACTAAAGATCAATTAAATCATTTCAGTGAATTTGGTTTCTTAAAGGTAGAAAATCTTATAGACCCTGAAAAAATAATTGATCCTATTATTGAAGAATATCATACTGTTTTAGGTAATTTAGCTGATGAACTTTATGCAGAAGGAAAGATTAGTTCTAAATATGAAGATTTAGAATTTGGTGAAAGAGTTACAAAGATTTATGCTGAGTCTGGTGAAGTATACAATCAATATTTTGATTTTTCTCTACCTCAGAGTGGTATTAAGGATGACACACCTTTTTGGGCTGGACCTGCAGTGTTTAATGCACTAAGATGTGAAAGCTTACTCGATGCTGTTGAATCAATAATTGGAGATGAAATTTTTTCTAATCCAATTCAACATGTAAGAATCAAAGTCCCAGAAGCTGAAGCTCCAAGAGATGAAAATGGAATGGTTAAGTTTGGAGCAACCCCTTGGCACCAAGATGCTGGAGTAGCCACCGAAGAAGTTGATAACACTAATATGTTAACTGTGTGGTTTCCTCTAATGGATGCTTCAGAAGAAAATGGATGTTTACAAGTTGTTCCAGGAAGTCATGAAGGTAAAGTATTAACTCATTGCCCTGGATTTAATCCCAAAACAGGTAAACTTGTTCAAGGTTTAGCTGCTGGTGGCTTACAAATACCTACAACTTTGTTTCAGTCTGAAGATGCTATGCCAATCCCTATGAAGAAGGGTGATGCATTATTTCTAACAAAGAAGACAGTCCATTCAGCTCTCCCAAATATTAGTGACAAAATAAGATGGAGTTTCGATTTAAGATACCAACCTATAGGAGAACCTACTGGAAGAGATATTTTCCCTGGATTTGTCGCAAGAAGTAAAAAACATCCTGAAGATATTTTATTTGATCCGACTATTTGGCATGACTTGTGGGAAGATGCTAGAAATAAACTAGCAAAAGAAGAACAATTCAGCTTCAATAGATGGGATGGAGAAGATCCTGCCTGCGCTTAGATCTTTCTGTATTTATACAAAACTTTAATATTAAGGATTTTATAATATGACTACCTATAATACTCATGATTATGAGGGTATGCTCGCCGAAACTGTAACAATTAAGTCAAGGAATGATGATTTTGTTAATGCATATCTTGCCAAACCACTAGGGAAAGGCCCTTTCCCAACAATAGTTTTAGTACATCATTTACCAGGATGGGATGAGTTATATAAAGAATTCACAAGAAAATTTGCACACCATGGATATGTAGCTATTTGTCCAGATTTATACTTTAGAGAAGGTAATGGAACTCCAGATGATGTTGCAGCTGAAGTAAGATCAAATGGAGGAATATCAGACGAACAAGCTATAAATGATTTTTTAGGCGCATCTGATTTCTTGAGAGGTTTGCCTAATACAAATAATAAGGTAGGTATTTTTGGAACTTGTTCTGGTGGTCGGCATGCTTTTCTTGCAGGATGTAAAACTACTGATTTTGATGCTATTATTGAATGCTGGGGAGGTAATGTTGTAATGCCTGATGATGCGTTAACAGAGAAGCAGCCAGAATCTCCAGTAACCCTTACTGAATCTTTGTCAGCACCATTATTAGGTTTATTTGGAAATGAAGATGTTTCTCCAACACCTGATGAAGTGGATCTTCATGAAAAATTACTGAAAGACAACAGTAAAGAATATGAATTTCATAGGTATGATGAAGCTGGACATGGTTTTATGTATTATCACACTCCCTTATACAGACAACAGCAATCTGTAGATGCATGGGAAAAAATATTCAATTTTCTAGANAATAAATTAAGGAGTTAAGTTATGTGTACAATGATTTCACAGAAAGCAATTGTTAAGGGTTCTGGAAAAAAAACAAACAATTGGATTCCTATTGATTCATGTGATATTTATTATGATCATTCAACTTATGTTGATTGCGAACATTCAATTACTCTTAGTTTCAAGAATGAAATGAATCCTATTGATTCAAGAATTACTGTCGAAATAACTCCAGAATCAGCTCAAGATATTATAAAGAAAATAAATGAAGCCTTAAAACAAGGGAATCATCTTTCTTAGATATCAGGTAGTAATTTATGAAACTCAGTTTCTTTCTGCCAGTCTATNGCAACATTAAGTACATCATTATCTTCAAGCATTCTCCCAGAAAGCATTAATCCTATAGGCATTTTGTCTTTACTTAATCCCGCAGGAACTGAAATAGATGGTTGACCCGTAAGATTAAAAACTCCTGTGAACTTACCCATTAAATTTGCTTCAGGGGTATTTGGACTTTCTGAATCTTTTATTTTAGGTGTTTTTACAGGGACAGTTGGTGTTAGTAAAATATTATGCTTTTTCATTAACTTAGACATTTCAAAATTGAATTTTGACATTTTTCTTGAAGCAGCAAGATATTCGTCTGCAGTAACTCCTAATCCACCNAATAGTCTNTTTAGTACAGTTTTAGTATATTTATCATATTTATTTAGATATGTTTTATGAATTGAAATTGCTTCAGGTAATAATACTCCAACATTTATATTTCTTCCTTCTTCTACAAATGGGATTTCTATCTCTTCAACTTTGTAACCAAGATTATCAAATTTATTTGCTGCACTTAATATTGCTTTTTTTATATCAGGATCAATATCTTCGAAAAAATAGTTTTTAGGAACACCAATACTTATTTCTCCTCTATTAGTAATATTTATTTTTGAAAAATTAGACTTAATATTTTGAGAATATTTATCACCTATATCAAATCCACTTATAACTTTCATTGCCTCTAAACAGTCTTCAGCTGATCTTGCCATAGGTCCTACGTGATCCATTGACCAACTTAAGTCTAAAACTCCTCTTCTTGAAACAATTCCATATGAAGGTTTAAATCCTGTAATTCCACATAACGAGGCAGGCATACGCACTGAACCTCCTGTATCAGTACCTATAGCAAATGTACATAATCCTGCGCTAACAGCAGCAGCTGAACCTGAACTTGAACCTCCTGGAACTTTTTCTAAGTCCCAAGGGTTACGACAGGTAGGAGTATTGGTATTAATTCCCAAAGTACCAAATGCGAACTCAACAAGATTTGTTTTGCCTANAATAACAGATTTTTGTTCAATGAAATCATTTGTTATTTTTGAATTAGATTTAGCAATATTTTTTTCTAGAATCTTTGATCCAGCAGAAGTTATTTTACCTTTTACATCAACTAGATCTTTTAATCCTATAATTATTCCAGTAAGAATATCTTTGTTACCATTGTTTATGTAGGAATCAGCTTTTTTTGCATCAGAATTTGATTCTTTTTCAAAGACTTCAAGATATGCATTAATCTTAGGATTTAGATTTTTTATTCTCTGAATGAAAGCATTCGAAATTTCAGAAACAGATGCTTCTTTTTTTTCATAAATATTTCTTAGTTCTTTTATACTTTTATAAAATGGATTATTACTCATCACTTAAGTCGAATATTCTTTGTCTTGGTTCAAAATCGCTAAAATTATCATTTAACATTTCTTTGTAGTTCTTACGGAAGTTTTTATAACTTAAATATGATTGATCAAAATCTTCTTTTGATAATTTTATATTTTTACTTTCAAGAAGACTTCGAAATATTTCTTTAGATGAAAATTCTGTCATGTTTAATTAATCTTTCATTGTTCTTATTTATATAATATACAAAAATATAAATATTAAATTTCATCTATATACAAAATCTAACATTATGAGCACAAATCATATTTATGATAATCTTCCTAAAGAAATTAAATCTAAAGTTATAAAAGATGTTAATGGTCTTGATATTCATTATTTAGAATCAGGAGTAAAAAAGGATGATTCTGAATTGATAATTCTTTTACATGGCTTCCCTGAGCTTTCTTTTAGTTGGAGAAAAATCCTTCCTAGATTATCTGACGATGGCTATCATGTAGTTGCTCCTGATCAAAGAGGTTTTGGTAGCACAATTGGTGCAGACTTAACATACACAAATAATTTATCTGATTTTTCACATATAAACCTAGCAACAGACATATATGTTTTTATTCAAAAGCTAGGATATAAAAAAGTTAAGTGTGTTGTTGGTCATGATTCAGGAGTTGGACCTGCTTCTTGGTTAGCTTTNATTAGGCCTGATATTTTTTCAAATTTAGTAATTATGAGTGGTCCATTCACTGGTCCACCCAATCCTATAACAACTACTGAGAATATTTATATGTCAGATACCGACAAGATAGATTTAGAGTTAGATAAATTATCTATACCTAGAAAACACTATCAATCCTATTATAGGACAAAATCAGCTAATAAAGAGATGATGGAATCTAAGCAAGGATTAAGATCATTTATTAGGGCATACTACCATTATAAAAGTGCTGATTGGATTAATAATAAACCATTTGAACTTTCTTCATGGTCATCAGAAGAGCTATCAAAAATGCCAACTTATTACATAATGAATAAAAACATGAACATGGCTGAAACAGTAAATGAATTTATGCCTTCAGATGATGAAATAAACAATTGTAAATGGTTAGACGAAAATGAAATAGAAGTTTATGAGAAGGAATACCGTAAAACTTCATTTCAGGGAGGATTAAATTGGTACAGGGCAGGAGTAGATTATAAAAATTTGCAAAAACTTTCATTGTTTAGCGGTAGAACTATAGATATTCCTTCATTGTTTATATCTGGAATAAATGATTGGGGTACTTACCAAAGACCCGGTGCTGTTAAAAAAATGAGTTCAATAATGACTAAATTTATGGGTGTAAGCCTCGTCGAAAATGCTGGTCATTGGGTCCAACAAGAAAATCCTGAAAAAGTATCGAAATTGATTTTGGAATTAATCAATAATCCTACTTTTTAAATGGATTAGAGTTTTTTCTTTTATCTCTTACGTAATCTAAAATAGAATTGATTCCATCTGGAGGAGCNCCCATTTTTATTGCTTCTATTTTGTCTGTCTCAGATTTTTCTTCATCTCCTATAGCTGTATAAGCAACNGCTCTATTTCCTAATGCATCAGAACTTTTCGGGTTTATTTTTAATGCATTTGTAAAATTTACAATAGCTTGTTCAAATTCTCCAATTGTTAAAAAAGCCGTACCTAGATTNTACTGAACTTCGAAGTTATCAGGATCCTCCCAAGCAGCTTTTTCAAACTCTTCGATTGCTTGATCATGTAGACCAAGTTTTACTTTATTTAATCCTGATTTAAAGTGATCTGAACTCATGTTATTTAATAATAATTATTTATGAAAAATATCTAATTTATATAAGATTATCTAGTTGATAATAAGTATATATTATAGATAGACATTATAAATAAATCGGAGAATATAATGGGAAAATTTTATGATAATTCAATAATCCCTCAAAAATTGAAAAGAAATTTTGATGTATATGAAAGAATAAATAANTTAGGAATTGATTTAGGTACATTTGAAGAAAATGTTACTAACATTACTAAATCAGGCTTNCCTATAGCTTCCGTTGTTTTTCATGAGTCAGGACTAGTTTACTTGTCAGGAGAAGGTGGAGGAGAAAAACAAATGAATGATGATCCTGAAAGAGTAAAGGAAGGTCAATTAGCAGCTCAGAAAATNGCNGATAATATGTTGAGAAGACTTCATTGGGCAATAATATGCGGAAATGAAGGAGGNGACTTAAATGACATTTTATANACAGTTAAGGCTTTNGGAATGGTAGTTTCAACTGATGTTGATTTTGATTCAGGACCTGCTGTAATGAATGGTTTTTCATTAAGATGGCAATCTGTTTTTGGAGGTATTGGTGAATATTTTGAAAATGGAGAAGATAATGGTGGATATGCTGGAGTGCATGCTAGAAGTGCTATTGGTGGATTCACTGGTAGGTTTTCTATTGAACCTGAAATGATAGTAGCTATTCCACCTGAATTATCAATTGCGATTATTAAGAATAGAGGATGGTTATTTCCAATTGATCCAAGGATAGAATCTGACTTACAANGAAAAGATTAAAAAATATTGTATTAATGACTAATTTTTCAGAAGTTATAATTAGGTTTTCGGAGAAAAGAAATACTAGCACAAATACTAGAAGAAAACCTAAGACTATTTTAATTCAAGACTCAATGCAAATTAATTTATCTTTGATTGATGAATATTCAAAAAATATTATTGAAGTAGCTAAAGATCCATACAAAATAGAAGCTTCTATAAATATTTGGAGACAACTTTATTCTAAACAAATTTTAAAATTTATCGATGAAAAAAAATANTCATCAAATTTTAGTAGAAAAATATTACACGATAGTTATAAAACGTTAAATTTATTATATGAACATATGGGGAATGATCTTATAGCTAATGACATGATCAGTTATTATGAACCTACAAAAAAAAGATATTACAGAGGTAAATTTTTAAATTCTATTATTCAAAACAATCAAACTATTTTTTGGTAATTTTTTATCTCATTCGATTGTCAGAATTCCACATGTCCGGATTTTTACCTAAATATTTTTTAATTTTTTCAGTTATTTCAGATAAATTATTTTTAACTTCATCAGAAAGTTCATAATCAAAAGCTGATAAATTCAAACTTAGTTCTTTTGGATTTCTTGCACCTACTAATAATGAAGTAACACTTGGTTGATTTCTGACCCAAGATAAAGAAAGAAGTGCAGAGGTNTCTCCTANATCTTTAGCTATTTTTTTNATTTTTTCTATACATAAAAAGACTTCTTCTTCGCAACCTTCATCTGAATGATTAGAAAGAGGNCTTTTATTGTTAAAGAGTCTAGATCTTGAAATNCCATCAGGTACATCNTCAGCATTTTTATATCTTCCTGTNAGTAGACCTTGAGCTANAGGACTATAGCAAATTANTCCAATNTCATTTTTANTACATTCTGGNAGTATTTCTTGCTCAATTGGTCTCCATAAAAGATTNTACGGNAATTGATTNGTTGTTAGATCTCCAAATTTTAGTATTTCATCCAAATCTTTTACACCGAAATTACAAACTCCTATAGACCTGATCTTTCCTTTTTTTAANAGGCTTTGAAGTTGAATCATTGATTTTTCGATATCTGCAGAATGATTAGGCCAATGAATTTGATATAGATCTATATAGTCTGTTGATAATCTCTTTAGGCTTCTGTCGCATGCCTCTTCAACTTTCTCAGGTATAAGATTAGGAGGACTTATTTTTGTTGCTATAACAGCTTTTTCTCTATTATTTTTTAGAGCTTCTCCAAGTACTGATTCAGAATGATAATCGTCATCATATCCTTCTGCTGTATCAAAGAAATTAATACCGTTATCCAAAGCTGCATGAACTGTTGATATTGAATCTTTTTTATCTTGATGACCCCAAACTGAACCTCCAGCAAATGGCCAGCAACCTAAAGCAAATTCTGAAACCTCTATATTTGTTTGTCCAAGTTTGTTGTATTTCATAGACTTATAGATATTATATGAAATGATTTTTCATATTATATGAATAGGCTTATAAATAATGGAGAGATTATGTTAAAACCTCAACAAAATAATTATAGAGATAAAATTTCTTTAGATGGAATTTGGAAATTTAAGGTAGATACAGAAGATATAGGTATTCAAAACAACTGGCAATTAGGACTTTCGAGCTTTAAACAAATCGCTGTTCCTTCAAGCTGGAATGAAATAGATCCAGAACTTTCTGATTACATTGGTGTAGGTTGGTATCAATCTGAATTTTATGTGTCTAGATTATGGGATGAAAAAAATATTTATATACGTTTTGCATCTGTTACGTATCATTGCACTTTGTGGATAAATGGGCAACTTGTTGGAACTCATGATGGTGGGCATTTACCTTTTGAATTTAAAATCTCAGAGTTTTTACAAAAAGATTATTCTAATAAAATTGTAGTCAGAGTTGAAAATGAACTAAGTCCCCTAAGAGTTCCTCCAGGTAATGTAGATACTGGTTCTCTAAGTATATTTATGAACAATCTGCCTCGAACAAATTACGATTTCTTCCCTTATGCAGGTATTGATAGAACAGTTACTCTCTTTACTCTTCCTTCAGAACATATATCCGACATTACAGTAAACACAAATATAAAAAATAATGTTGGATTAGTAGATGTAATTGTTAATACTAATGTTGATGATTATTCAATATATGCAGTTTTAGATGATGGAGATAAAACTTTTAAATCAGAATTATCAAATGATAATTCACTTCTTATAAGTGTAGATAACCCAAACCTTTGGTCTGTTAAGGATCCTCATTTGTATAATCTTAAGATTTTCTTAGAAAATAAAAATTCTATAATTGATACTTATGAATTAAAAATCGGAATACGAACTATAGAAGTTAAAGGAGATCAAATCTACTTAAACGATGAGAAAATTGAATTCAAAGGATTTGGAAGACATGAAGAATCACCAATAACTGGTAGAGCTCAAAATTTGCCTCAATCTATAATGGATCATAATCTCTTAAAATGGATTGGAGCTAATTCTTACAGGACTGCTCACTATCCATATTCTGAAGAAGATATTGAGTTGGCAGATGCTAATGGATTTCTTGTTATAAATGAGATCCCTGCTGTCGGATTATTTTTTGATGATATCAAGGAAAATATAGATATACGATTAGAATTATGTAGAAAACAGATTAACACTCTTATAAATAGAGATAAAAATCATCCATCTGTGGTTATGTGGAGTGTTGCGAATGAACCTTTTCCATTAGATTTATTGAATAGAATGAAAGATGGTAAAAATGGCCCTGCAGATGAGATATCAACTAATTTTCTGAATACCTTAATAGAAGATGCTAAAACTATAGATAATTCTAGACCTGTTACCCTTGCTGCTATTCATGGAACTCCTTTAGATTGGCTTGAAAATGTAGATGTAATTCTACTAAATAGGTACTACGGATGGTATTTTGATCAACTAGATCTTGATGGTGCAATAGAAAAGTTATCAAATGAATTAAGTGAAATTCATGATAAAACAAAAAAACCAATAATTATTTCTGAATTTGGAGCTGATACTATACCTGGTTTTCATTCTGTAAGCGATGAACTTTATACAGAAGAATATCAATTAGAATATTGGAAAAGATACTTAGAATATGCGAAAAAAACAGATTACGTGGTTGGTCTACATGCTTGGGTTTTAGCTGATTTTCGTACGACTCATTCTACTATGAGAATAGGTGGTCTTAATCACAAAGGTGCTTTTACTAGAGACAGAAAACCTAAAATGTCAGCTCATTATCTTAGATCTGAATGGAATAATTAAGAATGGAAATTTATTTTTGAGAAAAATAGTACGATATATAGCAGGTACTTTGGCAGTTATATTTATTATATTGTTTGTTATTAGCCTTCTACTGCAGGCTTTATAATTTTAAAAATTCTAAATAAATCATTCCTGATTCCACATAAAGAGATAGTAAATTAAATTGAAAAAAAATCATATGATAATTTTCCATCTCTATAATCAATAATCCTATAACCAGATGGATCATCACCAAGAGGTAACCCTAATGCAGAAGTAGTAATAATCTTTGTTTCATTAAAATTTGTTTCTAAATTTAGATGTAGATGACCTGTAAAAATATATTCAAGACTATGGCTACTAAATAAATCAAAGAATTCATTATTTATACTTTCTTCAAATGTCCAATAAGAAATACCTTTACTATATATAAGCTCTTGATGAGAGCTTAAGATATCTTTTTTATCAATATACGGTGGATGATGCATGAATACTATAATTCTTTTTTTTGACCCAAATCCATTCAGTGTTTTTTTTATAAAATCAATTTGTTCATTATATAAATCTTTATTTTCAGAATTAATGAATATTGAACTATTTAAAAAAATGAGTTCAAAATCATTCCAGGGCAGTGAATAAAAATCTTTTCCAAAATTTTTTCTGTAAAAATTTATTCCTTCTCTAGATAATTTCTCAGAATCAATTCCTACATCATGATTTCCCGGAACATGATGTATTTTAGATTTGATTTTATTAACAAATGATTTGTAGTTTAAGAGGTCATTTGGTTTATCGATTTCATTAATAATATCACCAGTATGAACTATAAAATCTAAATTCTTTGTATTGGTAAGCTTAACGATTTTATCTAGGTTTTTCAGCTCTTTTTGAGATGGTTCTAAATCTGTACTCCAATTTAATGCCCTCTCTGTCCATTTCCCAAATTTTACATTTTTTAGAGCCATTCCTAGCTGTGTATCTGTTATGAGTAAAATTGACATATATATG
>NZTZ01000028.1 GCA_002703265.1 Chloroflexota bacterium | reverse complement strand
TTTGCTGCAGTTGCCATTATTGGATTAAATGCTCTTGATGCTCCTTTATAAACAAGATTTCCTAACTCGTCTGCGACATGCGCTCTTACTAAAGCAACATCTGCACTTAATGAATATTC
Organism: Chloroflexota bacterium; assembly: GCA_002703265.1. Lineage (GTDB taxonomy): Bacteria > Chloroflexota > Dehalococcoidia > Lucifugimonadales > Lucifugimonadaceae > TMED-70. Next base: position 33,466 of record NZTZ01000028.1, on the reverse strand, counting down.
TAAAATAAATTTTTCGCCATCTATAATTTTCGTTTCTTTTTCTTTCTCAATAATTGTACCTACTCCAGTTTTTGTGAAAAAAGCAGGTATTCCTGCTCCTGCAGCTCTGATTTTTTCAGCAAGAGTACCTTGAGGAATAATATCTACTATTGTTTCTTCATTTTTCCAAGCTTTTTCTATTTCTGATACTGGATTTCTTTGAGCTGGTATTGGAAAAGAACAAATTATTTTTTTTACCTGTTTTTTTTCAAAAAATATACTTTGATCAATAATTTTTTTTCTGTCTGATTTTTTCCATCCATATCCTGTGATCATAGAAATCCCTGCAACATTACCAATTAGGGTTAGATCTATTAAGTTCATATCCCTCAAAGCAATCATAAGATTTGTTGGTTGCCCACCCTGTACACCAAATCCTCCAATCATTATTGATGAATTATTCGATATATCATCTATAGCTTTTGAATATGAATCATATATAGGTTTTTTTGCCATAAATTAATCTAAAACTAATGTATCTATAAGAAACTTTTTTGCATACTCATAGTCATACTCAACACCTAAACCAGGATCCTCTGAGACATTTATATATCCATCAGAGTCTATTGAGTCAATTTCGTCGCTGTAGTCATTTTTATATACAGGAATATTTGCTGGATTAGATAACTCTGGATGTAAAAGTCCCATTTCGTAATAATTAGAATTTCTAATTGCAGCCATACAATGTCTTTGAGCAGGCCCAGCAATATGTAATTCTAAATCCATTCCGAAACCTTCAGCAGCATGTGCTATTTTCATAGTTCCAGTAATACCGCCGTCATATTCAGGGTCAGCTCTCCAAAAATCTGTTGCTTCAGCAATAGCCATATCTGTGTGAGTTTCAACAAGATGGAGATGTTCACCTTGTAAAAGAGGAGTTTTCAATGCCTGCTTTAATTTCTTATGAGCATAAAAAGAAACTCCTCCATCACGTAGAGGATCTTCATACCAGAAATAATTATTTTCGTCACAAGCTCTACCTACTCTTAATGCATCAGCATAAGTTTCATATTCACAACAAGGATCAATCATTAAATTCATTTTGCTAGAAAGCTTGCCTACCTCATTAACAACTTTGACTTCTTGATCAATATCAGCTGGAGCCCAAGGATGAATTTTGAAAGCTTTATATCCCATGTCATAACATTGTTCTGCAAAATCCCTAAATGCCTCAGGAGAATTTAATCCTCCTTTTGAATAGTCACCGTGCAAAGTTGATGCATATGCAGGAAGTTTAGTTCTATTTCCACCTAATAATCTGAATATAGGGGTATCATAATATTTACCTGCTAAGTCCCAAAGAGCAATATCCATAGGACCTATACCCATCTTATCTTGCTTTCTAAGAATAACTTTTGCTAAGTTATAGAAATTCTCTCTATTGAGTCCATTTTCACCAATTAAAAGAGGAGCAATAGCTCTCATTTGATCGTAAGTACCAGGTGCTATACTAAAGTATTCTCCTGAAATTCCCAAGTCAGTATCAATCTTAATTGAAATAACCTTTCTTGAGGTTTTAGAACCTGGCTCATAACAAGAAGAAAGAATATGCTGTCTCATATTTTCTAGAGGAAATTCATATCTATTGAATGTGATTTTTTTTATTATTGGGTAATCATTCATAAAAACTCCTTAAAAGTAGTTAAATTTATGTAATATCTAAAAGATTAAAAAGTCAATAAATAAGGTAATATTAATTTAATATACAATTTACTTAAAGAGAGTATTTTCATGAATTTAGAACCACCAAAAGGAAATTTAGACACATCAAAAACTTATAAAGCTAAAATCGATACTGAAAAAGGTGAAATTGTCATTCATTTATATTCAGATCAAACTCCACTTACCTGTGAAAACTTTATAAATCTTGCTAAGGCTGGTTATTATGATGGAACTACTTTTCACAGAGTTATACCAGGTTTTATGATTCAAGGTGGTGACCCTACAGGAACTGGAGCAGGTGGCCCAGGATATCAATTTGGAGATGAATTTGTTTCTTCATTAAAACATGATTCTGAAGGAATTTTATCTATGGCAAATGCAGGTCCTGGAACAAATGGTTCTCAATTTTTTATAACTCATGGTCCAACACCGCATTTAGATGGAGCTCATACAGTTTTTGGTAAAGTAGTTACTGGAATGGATGTAGTGATGGATATTAGAGAAAGAGATCCAATGAGTGATCCNAATCCTGGAGATATGATTAATTCAATAAAAATTGAAGANAAATAATTCTAATAAGTAATTAATANAGCTCCAACAACAATTANTGAGACTCCAATTATTTTGTAAAGCTTNAGCTCTTCTTTTAATAAAACTATTCCCATNATAGCNGCTATNGCTGTTTGCACTTCTCTNAGAGGAGTAACNAGTGAAACTTCTGAATACTTATANGCANATAAAACTAACGTATATGCAACAGCACTAAAAAAAGAAATGGTAAAAATTATTCTTAAGTTATTTTTCGCTATAAGANAAAAATGATTAATTCTTTTATCAATCAAAGTTATNGATAAAAAACCACCTAAAAAAGAGGAAATTGAAAAAACAAAAAAAGGATTTANTAAAGAAACTGCATATTTATCAACGATNGTATATGAAGTAACAGTTATTCCNGTTATTAATGATAAAAATAAGTCACTTGAATTTACTGATTTCATATGTGTAATATTTCCTAAAGTAAATATGCCAAAAAACACAACAACGACTCCTATTAAAGCAATACTCGAAACTGATTCCTTAATTAGTAACATACCCACTATTGGAACCAAAGCCACAGCAGTACCTCTAGCTATAGGGTAAACAAAAGATAAATCNGCNTTTTTATAAGCTGTTCCCAAAAAATAAAAATAAAATACATGAATCAATCCNGACAAAATACTAAGNAAAATACCCGAAATTGNAAATTTATCNGTAAAAATAAATAAAATAGCAAATGGTAAAGAAATAGCACCGCTAACAACAGCTAATAATTGNACATATTCATANGGATGGTTTGATTTTTTAATTAAAAAATTCCATGTAGCATGTAAGAAAGTAGATATTAGAACTGTAATAATAATAATTAATGGCATTATTCTGCCATTTTATATAAAAGAGAGGAAACATAATGTTTTTAGTAAGAAGAAAATGTATCACTTCTAGAGATAAGTTATGGAAAGTAGCTAGTTTGCTAAAACAAATTTGTTCAGAATATGAAGAAAAGGGGAGAGGAGAAGCTTTAATATATGTATCAGGGTGGGGAACACCTTCAGATGATTATTCTGTTTGTGCAGAATGGACTCAAGAAACATTAAGTTCTAATGCTTTTTCAAATGTCCCAGATAAAATCAGAAATAAATTATCACAAGAGTTACAAGATAATATTGAAAGGTATGAAATAGAATTTCATGAAATAGTTACCCAAGATAAGCTAAAAGAAAGAGGCCTTTAAATAAAAAGCCCTAATAAAAGGGCCTTTTATTTAATTGCTCAGACCTCTGGGGGTATTCTTTTATATTATTAAAAATGAATAAAAAACACACACTGAATTTAAAACCTAATTAAATGGAAATGAAATCATTAGGAATAACAGGAAATATAGGAACTGGAAAATCTTCAGTACTAGATATACTCAAAAATAAAGGAATTCAAACTTTTGATTTAGATAATGTTGCTAAAAATCTGTACAAATCAAACATAAGTATAAATAAAAAAGTTTTAGATGTTTTTCCGAGTGTTTCATCTNCNGAAAATCAAATTAATACTAAAAAATTAGGAGATTTGGTATTTAATNATAAAGATAAGCTTAATANATTACAGAAAATAATTTGGCCTGAAGTTGAAAAATTTATNAANGATNAAATAGNTTTTTCTCAAGNTCTCATAGTATTTGAAGGTGCTGTNATTATAGAAGCTGGATGGCATAAACTNTTCGATNATATTTGGTTGATTTCTACTGAAGTTGAATTATCAAAAAAAAGAGTTATGAAACAAAGAAATATGTCAGAAGAAGATTTTGAGGTAATTCAAAATAATCANCTNAAAATAGNNCAACTTATAGATACTTTGAAACAAGATAAAAAGAAATATACAGTAATTAAGAATAATTCTAACTTAGATAAACTTAAGATATTAGTTGATAAAGAATTAAGCTACTGAATCTCTCAATTGAGTTGATCATAAACATATTTCGCTGCAGCAATATCTTGGATAGCAATACCTAATGATTCATAAAGGGTAATTTCATGAAAATCATTTCTTGGAACAATTTCTTTATTTATTACTGACGATAAATTGTAAACTCTATTCCAAGAAGTTATTCCTTGTTCTGTAGCTTCCATAAGTTCTTTGCACTCAGTCTTGGCTTGATCTATGTCATCAGTAGAAATAAAATCAAATTTGCCNATTGAGTTTGAAGATAATTCAGATCTNAGCCAACTATTACCTCCAGCTGCATTGATGTGGATTCCTTTAGTAATTTGANCATCTGAAATAACAGGGGATTGTGAATTAGTAATNAGAGAAATAATATCAGAATTTTCNGTAGCTTCNTCTGACGATTGTGATGATTTAATATTTAGACCTAATTTTTTNGTCATTTTATTTACAAAAGCATCACGTTTTTCTTTTGTTCTGGAAAATACTTTTACCTCNTCAAGATTGAACTGAGAATGTATAGCTTCTAGTTGAGTCTCAGCTTGAAATCCTGAGCCTATAATAGCTAATTTACTTGAATCTTTTCTAGCTAGGTANTTTGATGCTAACCCTGAAGCTGCACCAGTTCTGATCTGCCCAAGTAGNTTTGCTTCTANAACAGCAAGGAGNCCTTTTCCNTCAGTTGAGTATAGAACAACTACAAATGTAGCTTTGCCTTTTGTAACAACATAACTTTTATGCCCAGCTATACCCTTTTCCGGCCATGATGCAGCCATAAAATGTAAATTCCCGCCTTTATAACTAGTAGGGAGTCTCTTTCTTGGACTATTAAAACCNTTTCCTGTTGATAAGGATTTCATNGCATCTTCTAATAATTCAACTGTTTTTTCTACAGATAGTATTTCTTCCACTTGTTTTTCAGTAATAAAAAGAGTCATTTTACAGCACTTTCCTTAAACCAATTATTAATTTATCTATATCATTTTTATTATTCCAAATATGTGGTGTAACCCTAATGGATTTTTTCCCTCTAGCACTTATAAAAATTTTTTCTTTTGCTAAATTGTCCACAAAATTATTAGGCACTTCATTCTTAAATCTTAATCCAAGATAATGCTTAGCTCTAAAATTTCTTTCAATATGAGATATACCCATTTCAGAAGTTACTTTTAATATTTCCTCGTTCAATTTATCAACATGATTATAGATACTATTTGGAGTTATGCTTAATATTAACTCTAAAGATGACTCTAATGCCGGAATCAAGTGAAAATTTCCTCTTTGACCAAAATCATATTTTCTAGCATTTTCAAAATCAAAATCTTTATAGTTAGTCATGTCTGGTACAGTATTATCAACTGGAATATCAAATTTAGAAAGCCAATTATGCTCAATGGGGGATCCTTTATGATATTTTTCATCAATATAAGCTAACCCTAAACTATATGGACCTAAACACCATTTATATCCAGATACAACCATAAAATCAGGCTTGATTTTATTAATATCTATTGGCATAACTCCAACTGATTGAGTACCATCAATGGCTAAGGATATATTATTTTTTTTCAATTCTTTGGATAATATTTCTAAATCTATTAATCCTCCATCTGTCCAGTGGCAGTTAGGTACAGAAACTATTGCAGTATCTTTATTAATTGAATTTATTATAGAAGAAGTCCAATTATCATCAGAAGGTCTTTGAACAAACTTTACTATACCATTGTCCCTTTTGGCTAATTCTTTCCAGATCCANACATTTGAGGGAAATTCTTCTTCAAGTAATAGAATTGTTTTCTTATCTTTAAGTTTAAAATTATTTACAAAAACGGCAAAACCATAGCTTGCAGAAGGTGTAAAAAAAATTGAATCTGTATCCGCATTGATCAATTTTGAAAATAATTTTCTAGTATTTTCAGGCTTTATATAAAAATCTTCCCAGTGAATCTTCCAAGATTTGGATTTCAACTCAAATCCTTGCGATCCTCTGAGTACAGATTCTTTGGGTAGAAGCCCCATGTAAGCACTGTTTAGATAGGCCACATCTTCATCAATATTAAAATATTTTCTATAATTTGAAATTTGTTCTGTCATAGATTTATTCTAACTGAATTTTTATACTTAATCGTTAGGTCCAATGACAAATTTTATACCTTCTGCTTTTGCAGATTTTTCTATTGCTAAGGGCAGATTTTCTAATGTAAATCTTTGAGAAATTATTTTTTCTAATGGCATATTAATTAATTCGTTTAGAGCTCTATCAAATGAATCTCCTGCACCGAATGCTCCAAATACAGATATTTCATTATAATGCATATCAAATAAGTCAAAAGGGAGATGTGATCCTTTTGGGTTTACTCCAACTAGTAACATTTGCCCTCTAGGCCTAATTAAGTCGAAGCATGATTCTAATAATTTTGGATTACCTACTGCTTCAGCAACCACATCAGCTCCGTACCCATTAGTTTCTTTTTTTACTATTTCATGTAAATTTGAATCTAAAGGATTTATAGAAATATCTGAACCAAAATCTTTGGCTAAAGACCTTCTTTCAGGATTAATCTCTGAGGATATTATTTTATCAATACCCAATTTTTTTAAAAAAAATATGGTGAATAAACCAAGTAGACCATTACCAATTACTACAGCAGTACTTTTAGGCATTGGTGGTTTTAACATTTCAACACATGACAAACTACAAGAAGCAGGTTCTGCAAGTGAAGCATTCTCCAGTGACAATCCTTTGGGAATTATTGAAATGGCATCCTCGTTCACAAGTATATATTGACTAAATGCACCTGCACGTCTTTCATTATTTTCACAATGCCCTGCTGTCCATTTTCTACAATTTTCACATTTTCCGCATCCACCTACAGTATGAGCAGAAATATTCTTATTCAATAAATTTTGATTACCGGAAGGATGAACTTTAATAACTTTTCCAGAAAACTCATGACCAAGAACTACATTTTTTGGAGATGGAAATAATCCTTGTGTTATATGAATATCTGTCCCACAAACGCCGGCAGTATCAATCTTTACTAAACATGTGCCTTGAACAACCTTAGGAATATCTACTTCATCTAAAGTAAAATTATTGTCTCCTTTCCATATCATAGATTTCATCAAAGTCCTTTTAAAATATATAATTTGACTTATTTTACATTAAAACTCTAAAATTATTTTAAACACCTAATTAAAATATCTTTATGAGTTTATTCAATCTATCAATAATTTTTCTTCTTATAATTCTTATTTTCTCCATAGGTGGAATTTCTATAATATTTTTTACTCGTTTTTCAAAATATTTTTCAGGAATGAAATTTAAGGAATTCGCTGATAACACCACCGAAGGAGTAGAAACTAAAGTCAAAGAGTTACTTGCTGAAAAAGACGATAAATTTAATAAAGATTTACAAACTGTTAAGGACTTAATGACTAGACAGTACGATAAAACAATGCAAGAAACCGTAAAATTAGTAACTACNAATGACTTACTTAGAAAACAAAACAAAAGTACTGAAGATGCAATAAATATAGCAAAACAAGAATTTAGTAAATTAACAAATGTTCTTTCAGGAACTCAAACTAGAGGCCAATTAGGTGAATTAATGGCTGAGGATATTTTTAGAAGTGCAGGTTTTATAAAAGGAGTGCAGTACGATACACAACAAGTATTAGAAAATGGAACTAGACCAGATTTCACTATAAATTTGCCTGACGGTAAAGTAATACACATGGATTCTAAATTTATTTGGGAATACTTTCAGCCTCTAATGGACGAAGACTCTGAAGAATCTGATAATCAAAATCGTGAAAAAAAATTCTTTGATTCTCTAAAAAGAATAATTGACGAAGTTGGAACAAAATATATAAATACTAAATCAAACACCTTAGATAATGTCATAGTTTTTGTTCCAAGTGATCATATTTTATCTTTCATTTATGAAAAAAGAATGGATCTAATACANTATGCTCAAGGGAAAAAGGTAACAATTACCTCTCCTGGTAATTTACTTTTAGTTGTAGGAGTTATNAAAGAATTCATGAAAGTTGTAACTATAGGAGAGAATCAAAATCAAATNATGACCATTTTAGATGAATTNAAAAAAGAATGGGATAATTATATTGAGGAACAATCTGTAGTANCTAGAGCACTAAAGACNGCTACAACTCATTTTGACTATCTTGAGGGTAGAAGAAGAAAAGCTNTAGATAGAAAATTTAATGCTGTAAAAGACTTAGAAACTCAGCTTGACAAAAATCCAGATAAAGCTCTAGATGTTTCCATCATAGAAAACGTTGTTGAAGATGAACANGAAATTAAATCTATCGAAGAAGANAGAAACCAAAGGCAAATGACTTTAGATAATTAATCCAAGTCAGCTTTTGTTTTGCCAATNACTTCAGGATTTATAAAATTTTCAGGCTTATTATTTCCCAAAACTCTAACTATTTCTTCTGCCGTTCTTCTTTGAAGCTCTTCATTAGAAGCTTTTGAAAAAAAAGCTGTATGTGGAGTTATGATTACATTTTTATTTCCAAATAAAGGACTATTTGGAGAAGTAGATGTATCTTCTATTACGTCTAATCCAATTCCTCCAATTTTATTATCTGACAAAGCTTTTGATGCAGCTGCTTCGTCAATAAGTCCTCCTCTTGCGCAGTTGACTAAAATAGCATTATTTTTCATTTGTTCAAACTCTTTTTCAGAAAAAAGATGATAGGTTTTATCATTCAAAGGTACATGAACTGTAATAAAATCAGATTTTTCAAGAAGATCTTTAAACTCAACTATACTTACACCTTCTATACTAGTACCAGATTGAAGTAATGGATCATATGCGACACACTTGATTCCTAATCCAGAAACTCTTTTAGCAATAGTTTTTCCTATTCTCCCAAAACCAACTATACCCAATGTAGAATTACTTAGTCTTTGAACAGGAATATCTAAATTCAAATCATNCCATCCTCCGTCTTTTACCATGTTTGAATGATCTGAAATCCTTCTGTTTAGACTTAAAATCATTGCTATTGCATGATCAGACACCTCTTCTAAGCAATAATCAGGAATATTGGTGACTACTATACCTTGATCAGTACATTTTGAAATATCAATATTATCTACACCAATACCATATCTCGAAGCAACCTTACAATTTTCTGCAACACTCAAAATATCAGCATTTATATCTCTAAAACAAAATAAGATAGCATCTGCATCAATTAATTCTTTTTTTAATTCTTCATCATTTTTTGTATTGCAATCTACAACTTCAATATCGTTATCATTAAGAATTTTGGTCTCAATATCTAAGTTAGGCCAAACATAATCGGTTATTACAGCTTTATATTTCATAATTTATATAGAAATCTTTTTGAATTGACATCCTTCTACAAAATAGTCAAAAAAATCAGATTTTGTTTCTAGCTCTAGATGATCAATATTTTTCACATATTTCACTAGATTTTTTCTAAGTTTATTTGATAATAATAATTTTGTTGCACCTTCTAAAGCTGAATTNCCTATTTTTTTTATCTTTTCTAGTGGGAAATCTAGTATAAATCCAATATTTATTGCGTTTTGAATATCTATGTAATTAGCAAACCCTCCCGCTAAGTACACATTTTCTATATCTAAAATATTTTTTCCAAAATCCTTTATAACTAAAGCTTGACCACAAACATTAGCAGCTTTAGCTTGAGCCAAACTGGAAACATCTTTTCTTGATAGATTTATAGCTTGTTCATTATCTAAAAACATTTTATCCTCTTCAGATGTAAACTTTCCTAGGGGATTCATAAGTTTATTTTCTACAAGTACAGATAAAAAATCAATTAATCCAGAACCACATATACCAGTAGCCTCTACATCACCTATTGTTTTATATCTAAATTTATCTTTATATATATCAACTTTTTCAACTGCTCCTGTATATCCAGGCATACCAAAGGTAATTTCACCGCCTTCAAACGCTGGTCCAGCTGGACAAGAAGCAGCAAGCATTCTATTTGGAGTACCTAANACTACTTCTGTATTTGTACCTATATCAATTAACATTTTTAGATTATTATTCTCAAAAAAATCAGTAGATATAAGACCAGCAGATACATCAGATCCAATATGAGAGGCTATTAAAGGAGGACTGTATACAATTGCATTGGGATTAATTCTTAAATTTATTTCTTTTGCATATTTAGACATTTCTGTAGAATCAACTTTATTATCAAGATAATCTAGTTCTATTATTGATTTATATGGTCTTACTCCTATAGATTCAACATCTAAGTCAAAAAACAAATCTCTCATAGTGGCATTTCCAACAATAACTGCCTCTACAATCTCATTTCTTCTAATTTTAATTTTTTTTACATATTCTCCTATTTCAAAATTAATTGAAGAAATTATAGATTTACATAGTTCACCTTTAAATTTTGATGAATCATAAGAAATTCGATTCATCACATCCGAGCCCCCAAATACCTGAGGATTCTCAAAAGAAGAAGTTATAATTATTTTTCCATCATCAAGATTAACTAGGTTTATTGCAACAGTTGTAGTTCCAATATCTACTGCTAAACCATAAAAGTTTTTTGACTTAGAAATAATTTTTTCTTCGCCATCATTTATTAAGACTAATGAATTATTCTTATATTGGTAATTATGATCAATATCATATTTATTTGAGCCAGTAAAATTAGTTAATATTTTTCTATCTCTTTTTCTTGGAGTAAAACTAATATCACTTTTTAAAGAAATAATTTTTGATTGACATGCCAGTCTGTAAGGTTCAGTCAAAAAAGTTTCATGCTCTGAGCGTTCTGATAAATTTTCTAATCCCTCAGAAACTTCAACTATACATTCATGACAATCACCTACTCTTCCACAAGAGGTTGGTATTCTCATTTTAACTTGATCAGCTAAATCAAAAAGAGACTTATCTTGTGATAGTTCAATTGACTTATTTTCATGTACGAATTTATAATTGCTCATTTTTTTTTATGGGCTTATCAACTTGCCAAGCTGGCCTATAATCTAATTTATGAGATCCTGCACACACAGGGATTTCAGTGTGTTTTTCTGTATACTTTTGGTTTTTACAATAAAACGTAGCTGTACATAAATTTTGAGCATTTTTATATGGACATCTGCTTTTACTTAACTCGTCAGCATGTGCAGAAATATCTTTGAAAATATCATATAAATTATCTAGACTCTCTTGTAATTTATCTTTATTCGAATTTGACTCTTTATAAGTCATTGTTAATCTAACTCTTTAGATCTTTGAGAAGAACAACTAATTCTTTAGCCTTATCAACTGCATCAACTGCACTTTCACCATATGCATCTGCACCCATTTCATCAGCAAATTCTTGAGTTACAGGAGCTCCACCAACCATCATTCTTACTTCGTCACGTAATCCCATATCTTCAAAGTACTGAATTGTTCTACCCATGTTAGGCATTGTAGTAGTTAGTAAAGCAGACATTCCTACAACGTCAGGTTCAAATTCTTCAAAACCATCTACAAAATCTTCTGGAGAGGTATCAACTCCTAAATCATGAACTGTGAAACCAGCACCTCTAAGCATCATTATACATAAGTTTTTTCCAATATCATGAAGATCACCTTTAACTGTTCCAATAAGAACAGTACCTTGAGGTTCGATCCCTGATTCAGAAAGAATGGGTTCTATATGAGCCATTCCTGCTTTCATCGCTCTTGCAGAAATTAAAACTTCAGGAACGAATATAACATTGTCTCTAAACTTTACACCAACAATCGCCATACCATTCAATAAACCATCATCTAAAATTTCATTGGCCGAAATACCATTTTCTAAAGATTTTTTAGTTAATTCATCAACAGAATCGTTATCACCTGTAATTAAGGAGTAAGCAATTTCCTGCATTTCTAAACTTGTTTTGGATATGGCTTCACCAATATGTTTTTTTTCACTTTCTTTAGTTACCCATTCAAATTCTTTAGAAAGACCTTCATGCTTGAACATAGTATTTCCTGATTAATTGATTATATTTTTATTCTAAGATCATTCTATCAAATCTAGGATTTAGTTTCTGCTAACCAATCAGTTATTCCTTCATTAATAGCAACTAAATTTTCGGCTTTGGTTTTNAGAGGAATAGCACATTCTGGAGCAATCAACTGAACTCCTGCATTCAAACAATCAAAAACTTCTTTTTTTACATCATCTGTATCTTTGGAATATAAAGTTTCAGGGTTATTTATATTTCCTACTAATGCAATTTTATTATCAACGGCATCCATAGCTTCTTGAGGTGAATTTTTGGAATCAAAATGAAACGCGTGCATTCCAGTTTCTGCAATATATGGCATTCGATCAACTGTTCGACCACATATATGGAGTATCAAAGGGACTGTAAATCTTTCAGCCATTTCTGAATGTATGTCCTGTAAAAACTTTTGATAATATTGTCCAGATACTAAATCACCAGTAGCATGATCAGGTACAGTCAAAACATCTGCTCCAGCATCAACTTGAGCTTCTCCAAACAAATAGGTAAATTCTTTTAGTTTTTCTAAAGACCTTATAGTTTCATTAGGATCATCTACAGATCCTAACAAAAAAGTTTCTACTCCAAAAACATGGTAGGCTAAAGTCCAAGGACCCATTGTCTTTCCAATTATAGGAACATCATCTCCGAATTCTTTTTTTAATATTTTAATTGAGTCGATGATCACCTTAACATCAGGATGTTCTAAGAAATCTGAAGGGACTTTTACATCATCCGAAGTTTTCCAAATAGGGTTACTCATTCTTACTGTAGGCCAGTTATCTTTCTGTTCCCATTGCATTTCACATCCTATTGCNCTAGATTCTTGGATAATAGAAAAATATGGAGCAATAGCATCAAAATCAAACTCAGTAATTTCAGTTGCTGCTANCCTTGCATTCAATTCAGCTGATCTACATGCATCAGGAAAAGGAGCATCAACTAAATCCATCATTTCAACAGTAGCAACAGACGTTGGATTAGCTATAGGAGGTCGATCTACCTCTTTTCTATTTAACGCTGCAAGAACTCTTTCTTTTTTTGTCATCTTTTCCATAATTTTTCCTTAATTTTATTGTGAAAAGCCTAACGATTGTGTTGTCATTTGACCTGCCTGCTCATTAGCTTCCAACATTTGCTCTACAGCACTTACATTTCTAGCATAAGGTAATAAAACTCTAACATATTCGTCATGTGATTTCTGATCTGGAAAGCAAAAAGAATCTACATCATTTCGAACACACTCTCCATACTTTATGAAACCACCAACAACAGCTCTAATTCGCAATCCAGGTTTTTCATGTTCTCCTTCAGCTGTGACTGTATAGATGTACTTGCCATCTTTGAATGCACCATCAACAAAAAAAGTTAGCTTAGTTTTATTATCTTTAGCAGTTATTGGTCCAGTTTCAGGTTTTTTCTCTGGTGACATTTCCACACATTGAGAAAATAAAAACTTTAGGGGTCTTTCAATTAATGCACCCTCAGGAATTCTCATTTTATAGTCAGAATCTAAGGATTGTAATCCTCCAAATTCAACCATCTTATCTCTTATCGAATTCAATCTATCATTTATTTGATCTTTTTTACTGTATGACCAAACTGTCAAAATATCTTTTTTTATAAAAAGGCCAACACTAATATTATTGAAATTAGGATCCATTGATACAAGTTCAAGACATTTACCATAATTTTTTCTAACTTCAGATACTCTCATTATGACTCCTTACTATTTTTGAAAATTCAAAAATATGTTTTTCAGTTGTTCCACAACAACCTCCTAAAATACTTACACCTAAATCTATAAGTTTTTTATATTGCTCCATCATAAATTCTGGAGATTCTGGATAAATTATATCGTTTTTCTTAATTATTGGAATACCTGCATTAGCTTGAACTAGTATGGGTTTTTTTGTCTCTGCTCTAAATTCTTGCATGATTTCTATCATTCTTTCAGAACCATTACCACAATTTGTACCAACTATATCAGCTCCAGAGTCAAAAAACATTTGAATACTTTGTTTAGGAGATAATCCGAACATAGTAAAATACCCTTTAGGTCCTTTATCATAAACAAGAGAAACTATTTTTAATATGTTGAAATTTTCTTTTGCAACTTTAAGTGCAAGTAATGTTTCTTCAGTTGCAATTTGAGTTTCAATAACAAACCCGTCAACTCCTCCTTCATATAAACCTAACATTTGATTATATAAGCAGTCATACATTTCGGACTCAGAAACGTTTCCTAATGGCTCAATAAATTCACCAGTGGGCCCAATAGACCCAAAAACATACTTATTTTCATAATCTTTAGAGGCGTTTTTGGCAATTTCTGCAGCTAATTTATTAATTTCTATTACCTTGTCTTCTAATCCATAGTGTTTGAGTCTGTAATAACTTCCTCCAAATGTATTTGTAAGTACAATNTCGCTTCCACTAGAAAAGTAATTATGAGCCATTTTGGAGATTATTTCAGGTGATTCAATATTCATTAATTCTGGGCATCCACCTGCTTCGAGGCCATTATTTTGTAAGAAGGTGCCTGTAGCTGCATCCATCAAAAATATTTTNCCTTGATTTATATCTTGTAGTATTTTATTTGAGGATTCTTTTAATTTTTGAACCATGAGTCTATAGAACCGGGTAAACCAGATCTATTCCCTTCATCGTGTAGTTTTTTCAGTTTATTTATGAATGATTTAGGTATATTTTGATCATAGCTTTCAATGATTTCTTTGGGGTCTGATTTTGTTTCTATGACTGGGCCCCATTCCCAAGCATCTAAATAAGCTCCACTTTCTATTGACCCGTCATGCATTGCAATCGCATCAATTGTTGTCTGAAACGTAAGACTGAGTGGGTATGATACTTCATCTCCATTATTATCTTTATATTTAAGCTGGGTTGGAATCTCTTTCCAATATAAAATTTTATATGTAGACATTGAAAATTGTTTTTTATAGGTGATAAGAACATTATAATAGAATTTTTATTGGAGTTTTTTTATTAATGCCAAAAATAGTAATAGTTGATGATGATCCACAGGTTGTTTCTTATGATTCAACGTTATTCAATGACCTGAAAATTAATAATGATATTGAAGTTTTCAAGTCTATACCAAGAGATTCTAGAGAAATAATTTCAAGATTAGATAAAGCNCATACTGCAGTCATTACAAAAGCAACAACAAGAATCAATAATAATATTATAGAAAACTTACCTGAACTTAGGCACATAGCTGTTTTTGGAATAGCACTTGACCATATCGATGTTGATTCGGCTAAAAGAAATAATATTGAAATAACTAATATTCCAGATGCTCTTACAAATTCAGTTGCTGAGCATTCAATAGGGTTAATGATTTCTCTAATAAAAAAAATACCCGAGCTTGATAGGAGAGTAAGAAATAATGAATGGCCCTCGATAGAAGTTGATTTATTTGAGGGCAAAACATTAGGTATTATTGGTGCTGGAGCAATAGGCGAGAAAGTTGCAAGAATTGGCTACAACTTAGGGATGAAGATAATCATAAGTCCAGTTCTTAGATTAGATAAAGTTAGAAATCTAAGTTTTCAAGAATTAGGAGAAGTATCAGATATAAATTATCTACTTTCTAACTCAGATGTAATAACACTTCATACACGAATTGTTCAAGAAACTGAATACTTAATTGGTGCTGAAGAATTTTCAATCATGAAATCAAATGCAGTAATTATTAATACAGCCAGGGGCAAATTAGTTAATGAAAAAGCACTATATGATTCTCTAATCAGTGGAAAAATTGCAGGAGCAGCTTTAGATGTTTTTGAAAAAGAACCTCTGTCAAAAAATAATCAATTAAAAAGTTTAAGCAATGTTATACTTACATCCCATAATGCTGCTAATTCACACGAAGTTATAAACGAGAGTATAAAAAAATTAATAAATAATATCAAATCAAAATTAGATTGAGGGTTTAGATGAAAAAAATAGGATTTATAGGACTAGGAAATATGGGACAAGGGATGGCAAAAAACCTTCTCAACAAAGGTGCTGAAATTACTGTCTACACAAGAAATAGTGAAAAAATCAAAAATATGGAAAATTTGGGCGCAAAAGGTGCATACTCATTAGAGGAACTAACTAGTAACTCTGAAATAATAATGACATGCCTACCTGATATAGAAACATCTATTGAAATCATCACAGGAGATAACGGAATACTTTCATTTTCTAATGATGAAAAGATAATTATTGACCATTCAACTGTTGGAATATCCACATCTAAAAAATGTAATAACTTTGCTACAGAAAATGGATCTCATTTTCTTGATGCTCCTATTTCTGGAGGGCCTGTAGGAGCAAATGATGGAACATTGTCAATTATGGTTGGTGGAAATCAAGAAGCATATAATATTGCCTTACCTTTTCTAAAAATGATGGGAACAACGGTTAAATATATGGGTAATAGCGGTACAGGAACTGCAATGAAATTAATTAATCAACTATTAACAGCAGTACATACAACTGCAGCTGCAGAAGCTCTTGCTTTAACCAATGCTACAGAAATAGATATTGATTCAGCAATGGAAATTCTAATGGTGAGCTTTGGATTCTCTAGAATGTTAGAAAGATCAGCTCCAATAATTAAAGATAGAAAATTTATTGGTTCTTCTGTTCCTGCGAGAAATATACATAAAGATATAAATATAATAGATCAATTAGGTAAAGAATTATCAGTAAATCTACCTCTGATAGAAGCTTCAAAGAGTCTTTATGATGAGCTGAAAAATGATGGAAAAGAAATGGATGATATGGCTGGAATTATCCAAATAATAGAAAAAAGGTCAGGAGAATAAAATGAAATCTTATAAAGTTGCAGTTATACCAGGAGATGGTATTGGAGTAGAAGTCGTNAAGAGTTCAATAGAAGTACTAAATAAACTTCAAGAAGGCAAGAATTTTAAACTTGAGTTTAATGAGTTTGATTGGAGTTCAGAATATTATTTCAAACATGGAAAAATGATGCCAGAAGATGGTATCAAACAGCTTGAAAATCATGATGCTATTTTCTTAGGTGCTGTAGGTCACCCAGATATACAAGATCATATTACTTTGAATGGTCTACTACTTCCTATTAGAAGAGCTTTTGATCAATTTGCATGTGTCAGACCATCAATACTTTATCCAGGAGTTGATACTCCTCTCAAAGATATTAAGCCTTACGATATTGATTTTGTTGTAGTTAGAGAAAATACCGAAGGTGAATATGCAAATGTTGGGGGATTCCAATACATGAATTTTCCTGATGAAGTTGCAGTTCAAAGTGCTGTTTTTACTCGAAAAGGATGCGAAAGAGTAATTAGATTTGCATTTGAATTAGCAATGGAAAGAAAAAAGAAAAAACATCTGACATCTATTACAAAGTCAAATGCTCAAGGTTATTCAATGGTCTTATGGGATAGAACATTTGATGAAGTTAAGAAGGATTATCCTGAGGTTACAACTAATTCCTTATTAATNGATGCTGCATGTATGGATTTTATAAGAAAGCCACAAGATTTTGATGTTGTTGTTGCTAGTAATTTATTTGGAGATATCTTAACAGATATAGGAGCAATAATAACTGGCTCAATGGGATTAGCTTCAAGTGGTAATATTGACCCTACAAAAACAAGCCCATCAATGTTTGAACCTACACATGGATCTGCTCCAGANATTGCAGGTCAAGGGCTAGCAAATCCAATGGCGCAAATCTTAACTGCAGGGATCATGTTAAGGCATTTAGGTGAAAACGATAGTGCAGAAATACTTGAGAATTCAGTTAAACGAGTTTTAGAAGTAGGAGAATCTCTTACACCAGATTTGGGAGGAAATTCATCTACTGATGATGTAACTAAGGCTATTATTTCTAATCTATGATAAAAGGCTTAATTTTCGATCTAGATGATACTCTCACAATTCATGATGAATTATATGATCCTAATTATTTAAGAATAATTAGAGAATTTTTTCCCGATTATAAAAATAATGATTCTGAAATTCTTGAAGTAATGATTCAAACTATTGACGATATAGGTTCAAAAAAATATTTTTCTAGATATCTTGATTGTAAATTTGGAGGAAGGGATATTCTTTGGGCAGATTGTGGAGGATATGGAGAAATAGGAGAATATTTACAAAATATCTACATAGAAGCTCAACAAGAAATGTGGAAAGAAATATTTATAAATTTGGGTATTTCAAAAAATAAATTAAATTTACATGAAATCATTCATACATATAAGTATTATATGTGGAGTGGAATTAAGGCTTTTGAGGATGTGATTCCAGCTTTGAGTAAGCTAAAAGATTATAAACTTGGGATTCTAACAAATGGTATGCAACTTCATCAAAGAAAAAAAATAAGTACAGCAGGATTATTAAGTTTTTTTTCAAAAAAAAATTCAGCCATAGTTACTTCTTCTGAATGCTTAAGTGGGAAACCATATGAAATCCCATATAAATTTATCTGTGAAAAGCTAGAGCTAAGTTACCCAGAAATCATAATGATAGGAGACACATTGGATGGAGATATTCAAGGTGCTAATAATCTAGGGATTAAGAACGTATGGATCAACAGAAAACAAATAAAAAAAGATCAATTTTTAGAAAAACCTAGTTTTGAAATAAATACCCTTGAAGAATTAGATAAAATATTAAATCAATCTATTTTATAAGTTTCAGATAATAAAAAGTCAAAATCACAACCATTTTCAGCCTGTAAAATATGCTTGTTATAAATATATCCATAACCACGCTTATAATCATCTATTTGATATTTTTTGCCTTTATTTTTTCTTCTTTTTTCTAATTCATTATCACTAACAAGTAAGTCTAGCGATTTATTNTTAACNGATAGNGATATCAAGTCTCCATTTTCTACTAAAGATAAGGGCCCACCAATGTATGATTCTGGACTTACATGAAGAATTATTGTTCCAAAAGCTGTTCCACTCATTCTTGCATCAGATATTCTAACAATATCTCTAATTCCTTTATCAAGTAGTTTTTTGGGGATAGGCAAAAATCCAGATTCTGGCATACCTTGTCCTCCTACTGGGCCATTATTTCTAAGTATTAATACTGTGTTTTCATCAACATCAAGATCCGGGCTGTCAATTTCCTTAGATAATTGTTCAGCACTATCGTATACAAGTGCTTTTCCAGTATGTTCATGAAACTTATCACTAGCAGCTGCAACCTTTACAACAGCTCCATTAGGAGCTAAAGAACCCTTTAATATTGATATACTACCAATTGAATTTATTGGTTTTGATTGATCTCTGATTACATCTTCATTATAAATTTCAGATTCATCAATTATTTCTTTAATTGTTCTACCGGAGACTGTTTCAACATCTTTTTCTAGTAAATTTTCAATATTTTTTAATAATCCTGATATTCCACCAGCATAATGAAGATCTTCCATCAACTTCTCTCCAGCAGGTTTTAAGTTTACAAGAACAGGTGTTTTATCAGAAATTTTATTGAAATCATCTAATGAAATTTTTACGTTTGTTCTACCTGCTATTGCCATCATGTGAATTATTGCATTAGTTGAACCTCCAAAAGACATTAATGTAGATATNCCATTATAAAAATTTTCTTTTGTTAAGAAATTATTAAAATTTTTCTTTTCTTTTACTAATTGAACTATTCTTTGGCCTGTATTATTTGCTAAAGTCATTCGNCTTGAATCTACAGCAGGCAATGTGGCAGCTCCTTCAAGTGTCAAACCCATTCCTTCNGCTATAGCTGCCATAGTAGAAGCTGTTCCAGCTACCATACAGTGACCAGGTGATCTGTATATACCTTCTTCCATTGAGTCATAGTCTGATTGAGATATATTTCCAGCTCTTAATTCAGTCCAATATCTTCTACAATCAGTACATGAGCCAAGTTCTTCCCCTCTCCAATCACCTCTTAGTGATGGCCCTCCTGGAAGTAATATAGAAGGAATATTTGCCGAAGCAGCTCCCATTATCATAGCAGGAGTTGTTTTATCACATCCTGAAAGTAAAACNACGCCATCAATAGGTAGCCCTTTAATCATTTCCTCAACATCAATGGACATTTGATTTCTTAAATACATAGAAGTTGGGGATAGGAAAAATTCACCTAAAGATATAACAGGGAATTCAATTGGAGTCCCTCCAGCAGCTATGACTCCTTTTTTTACATGATCTGCAAGGTTTCTTAAGTGAGCGTTACAGTGAACAGCCTCAGAAAAGCTATTTGCAATACCTATCATAGGTTTATCTTTGATCATGTTTTCAGGCCATCCCTGAGCTTTCAATCCAGATCTATGTAAAAAACCTTCAAGGTTTTTTTCTCCAAACCATTTTTTACTGCGTAAGTTATTTGACATTTCTTCTTCCCTTATCTTTTGAAATTGTGTCTATTATACTAATTCAATAATAAATTTTTTTAGTCTAAAATTTCTTTATTGAGTTTAAATTATGATTGTAAAAATAATTACTGATAANACTGATATNAAAAATATTTTCAAAGAACTTGAAAAATCTAATCTTTTAGGTATTGATACAGAGTTTATTCGAGAAAAAACATANTATCCGATATTAAGCNTAATTCAATTGGCTGTAAATAATAATGTATTTATATTCGATTGTGTAAAAAAAAATAAAAACTTAAAAATTCTCAGAGAAATTCTAAATGACGATAAATATGTAAAAATTTTTCATGATTCAGAACAAGATATAGAAATAATTAATGATTTTTTTAATATAGATCTAAAGAATTATTTTGACACACAACTAGCAAATGCTTTTATAGATACAGAACTAAATATAAGTTATAAAAATTTAGTAAGTAGATATTTAGATATAAATATTGATAAAGAACAACAAACATCAAATTGGTTGAGAAGGCCTCTTAATAAAAATCAAATAAAATATGCTGCTAATGATGTTATTTACTTGGAACAAATATACACAAAAATACTTTCTAAGTTAAAAAATGATAATAAGTATGATTGGCTCATAGAAGAACAAAAAAAAATCAGAATAAATATCCTCTACAAGAAAGACGAAAATAATTCTTGGGAAAAAATAAAACTTAGTGATAATGCAAAAATTGATAAAAAATTATTGATAAAGATTTCGAAATTTAGAGAAAAAATTTCTCGTGAAAGAAATATCCCTAAAAATTGGTTTTTACGAGACAAAAATATTATTCGATTATCATCAAAAAAAATAAATAACCTGAGCGATTTAGAAAATGAAAATCTAACTAGCAATAGATTTTTTTATAATCTTGACTATCAACTTTTATACGAAAATTTTCACGGTCATAAGTTAAGTCTGACTAAAACAAAAAGTTACAAATTTAATATAAAAATTTATCAAAAAATTTTAGAAAATATCTCAAAAGAACTAAACGTTTCACAATACCTAATTGCTAACAAAAAAGATCTAGAAAATCATTTTGGAAGAAATAAAGTTAAAATTAATGGTTGGAGGAAGAAGATTTTTGAAGATATAAAAGCCAAGACAAAAGAATAGTCAATATCGTAATATATATATAATCAAACTTGAATTTTATGAAATCACCTAAGACAGCAGACGAACTAAGACAAAGTTTTTTGAAATTTTTTGAATCAAAAAACCATCTAATCATGCCATCTTCATCCTTAATCCCAAGTGGAGACCCAACTTTACTTCTTACAAATTCTGGGATGGCACAATTTAAAGCTTATTTTTCGGGTGAAAAAGAACCTCCTCAAAAAAGAATAACCACAGCCCAGAAATGTTTCAGAACAACTGATATTGAAGAAGTAGGAGATGATACTCATCTTACCTTGTTTGAAATGTTAGGAAACTTTAGTTTTGGAGACTATTTTAAGAAGGAAGCGTGTGAGTGGGCCCTAGAATTTATGGTAGATATCTTAGGATTTGAAAAAGATAGACTTTTTTTTACAATCTACAAAGACGACGATGAATCTAAAGATATATGGCTCAATTTAGGAATTGAGGAAAAGTATATATATAAGTTTGGAGATGAGGATAACTGGTGGGGACCTGCTGGTGATGAAGGACCATGTGGTCCTTGTTCAGAATTACATTATTATCAGGGAGATAAGAAAAATATGGAATTTGATAACCCAAAATGGGGTCCAAATCTTCATGATGATTTTGTAGAACTTTACAATCTTGTTTTTACTCAATTTTATAGAGACTTAGATGGTAATGATAAACCTTTGCCTTTCAACAATATAGATACAGGAATGGGACTGGAAAGAACTGTATCTGTACTAAATAATCAAAAAACAGCTTATAAGACAGATATTTTTTCTGATCATTTAAAAATGTTGAATGATCGCGTCGACAATAATGATGATTTGTCACAAAAATTTAAGAGAATTATTGCTGAACATGGAAGATCAGCATCATTTCTTATTGCAGATGGTGTATTACCTGAAAATACCGGAAGAGGATATGTTCTAAGAAGATTAATAAGAAGAGCAATGGTAACTTCAAAAAAACTTAATTTAGACTACCCGGTTCTAAGTCCAGTAGCGGATATTACATCAAAAAAACTTAGCCATGTATATCCAGAACTTTCTGAAAAGTTAAGTTTTATAAAATCAGTACTTGATAAAGAAGAAGAAAACTTTAACAGGACATTAAGTTTTGGTACTCAGGTATTGTATGAACTTATAAATAAAAGAAATATTGAAACTGATAAAAAAATAATTATTACAAATGATGCAAAAGAAGTTTCTAAGGATATTTTTGAAAAAATCAATAGTAAAGAAAATAAAAAACTTTTAACAGGTATAGAAGCATTCATACTTTACGATACATATGGCTTTCCAATAGAAATAACCTCTGAAATTTGTGAAGAATTTGGGCTTTTAGTTGATAAAGAATCTTTTAATCAAATAATGAAAGATCAAAAAGATAAATCAAAAAAAATATCAAATGATGGAGAATCAGAGAAAATTTATAGCACATTAGATATTAAGCCAACAGAGTTTGTGGGTTTTGAAACACTGGAATCTAAATCTCAAATTTTAGCAATAATCAAAGATAATAAAATTCAAGAAAAAACAAGTGGAGCAGGAGAATTTGAAATTATCACGGATAAAACACCATTTTATGCAGAGAAAGGTGGACAGGTAGGAGATACAGGGGAAGCAATTTCTGATAATGGAGAAATTGAAATACTTGATACTAAATCACCATATGGAGGAATTTTTATTCATAAGGCTAGAATAAAGTCTGGCGAAATATCAACAAATTCTCAAATTACATTGAATGTAGATAAAAGCAGACGAGAGAAAATTAAAAGAAACCATACAGCTACTCATTTACTCCATGCTGCTCTAAGAGAAATAATTGGAATTCATGTTCGTCAGTCTGGGTCTTTAGTTCATCCTGATTACCTAAGGTTTGACTTTACTAATCTTGAATCTCTAACTAATTCTATGATCAAAAAAATAGAAGACAAAGTTAATGAATATATAAGAAATAACTTAGAAGTAGAAGTTTGTCATACTACATACAATAAAGCTATTGAAGATGGTGCTCTAGCATTTTTTGATGATAAATATGAACTTGATGTCAGAACAATTAAAATTGATGCCCCCTGGAGTTTTGAACTTTGTGGAGGAACTCATATGAATAGGACTGGAGGAATTGGTCTATTTAAGATTATTTCAGAAAGTGGGATTGGTTCAGGAAATAGAAGAATATTTGCTTCAACAGGAGTTGGTACAGAAGATTTAGTAGAAAAAAATCAAATTATAATCAATGAAATAATGAAAACTCTTAGTTCAAATAGCGATGATATTGTGGATAAATTCAATTCTTTATATCAACTTTCAAAAGATCAACAAAAAGAAATTGAAAATCTTCAAACACAAATTACAAACATATCAATGGGTACTAATGACGATTCGATAAATGATTTTTTTGAAATTGATTCTGTAAAATTATCTTGCTCTAAAGTAGTTGCTTCCAATATAGGTGTTCTAAGAAAAGCTGGAGATGCTCAAAGAAGTAAACTAGGTAAGGGAGTTGCTATTGTAGGGTCTGTCATTGATGACAAAGGTGTAATAGTAATTATGTCTACGGATGAAGTAAAGTTTGATGCAAATGAAATTGCAAAGATTATCGCAAATGAAACTAATAGTGGTGGCGGTGGAAATAAATTTTCAGCTCAAGTTGGAATCAAAGATATTAATAGCTTCGAAAATTTTCTTCAAAATTCTAAATCTATACTAGAGAGTAAATTAAAATGACAACACTTTGTTTAGATATTGGAGATGTAAGAACAGGTGTAGCAATATCAAACGAGGTTTCATCTATTTGCAGTCCATTAGATTATATTAAATCAGATGATAACTTAGTTCCAAAAATATCAGAACTAATAAATGATCATAGTATAGATACTCTTGTAATTGGTCTTCCAAAGTTACTGAATGGAAGAGAAGGAGAAAGAGCAAAATACTCTAGAAAAATCAAGAAGGAACTAGTAAATATATATGAATCCTTAAATATAGTTCTTTGGGATGAAAGACTCACAACAAAACAAGCAGAAAAATACTTACGAGAAACTACCAAAAAAAAAGATAAAATCAAAAAAAATATTGATTCTTTATCTGCAGTATTAATTTTAGAAAATTACTTAGTATCTAGGAAGGCATGATGAAAGAAGTTGGAATACTTGGATATCCACTAGGTCATACATTATCACCAGTAATTCATGAAGCAGGATATAAAGAATTAAAATTGGACATCAAGTTTAATATCTGGGAAGTTGAACCAGAAAAGCTAGAAAACAAAGTTTTGGAACTAAGGGAAAATAACATATTAGGATCTTGTGTAACACTTCCCCATAAAAAATCAGTTATAAGCTTCATAGATGAATTAGATGAATCAGCAGAAGAAATGGATGCTGTAAATTGGATTGTAAATAATAATGGCAGATTAGTTGGTTACAATACAGATTGGATAGGTTTTACCGAAAGTCTAAAATTTTATGAAAAAAAAATACAAGATAAAAATTGTTTAATCTTAGGTGCAGGAGGATCTGCTAAAGCAATTTGTATGGCGTTAATTAAAGGGAACGCAAAAACTATTGATGTTTATAATCGCACAGTTGAAAACACTAAAAAATTTTTAGAAAACTTCGATAAGCAAAGATTAAGTATTGGTATCCTAAATTCAAATCAAATTAACAACCCAAATTTTATAAATTCTTATGATTTAGTAATAAATACAACATCAGTAGGAATGAGTGGAGGTCCAGCNCCCAACATTAGTCCNATAAATACTGATAACATAAATAGAAGAGCTCTTTGNTATGATCTAGTTTATTCTCCNGAAATAACTCCATTTATACANAGTGCAAAAAATAATAATATAGAAACTATAGGCGGACTTGCAATGCTTGTTTTTCAAGCAATTAAAGGTTTTGAACTAGTCACTAAACAAAAAGCTCCGATAAAAAAAATGCTTGAGGCAGTAGGCATAAAAAAATAAACATTGAGGAAAAAAATGGGNAAATTCAGNTTCTTAACAGCGGGAGAATCACATGGAAAAGGNTTAAGTGTAATTCTTGAAGGNATACCTTCAAACCTATCAATTAGTGAAGACTTCATAGAAAAAGATATGTCAAGAAGACAAAAAGGATATGGTTCTGGTGGAAGAATGAAGATTGAAAAAGATCGAGCAGAAATTTTATCCGGTGTAAGGCATGGNAAAACATTAGGCTCACCCATATCTCTTTGGATTGAAAATAAAGATTGGGCTAACTGGACTACCCCTATGTCTATTACTCCNGTTGATGTAAATGAAGATATAAAGAAACAAACAAAAATTGTTCCTGGTCATGCTGACTTCCCNGGTACATTAAAATTNAACCATAAAGATGTCAGAAATGTACTAGAAAGAGCAAGTGCTAGAGAAACAGCNGCAAGAGTCGCTGCNGCTTCAGTTTGTAAGAAATTTCTAAATGAAATTGGTATAGAAATAAAATCTAGGGNGAAATCTGTTGGCTGGGAAAAATCTGAAATTGAAAATATAGATGAAATAGATTGGGATTTTGTAGAAAGTTCAGAAGTTAGGGCTTCAAATGCTAATGAAGATATTAACTTCAAAAAAGTTATAGATAAAGTAAAAAAAGAAAGAACAACAATTGGAGGTATATTTCAAGTAATAGCATTCAATGTTCCTTTAGGGCTTGGAAGTCATACTCATTGGGATAATAAATTAGATGGTAAAATTGCTCAATCTATGGTCTCAATAAACGCAGTAAAAGGAGTTGAGATAGGAAATGGTTTTGAAAATACTGAAAGATGGGGCAGAGAAGTCCAAGATGTTATTGAACCAAATAGTTCCGATGTAAGAAATTTTTCTCAAATTTCGAATAACTCTGGAGGAATAGAAGGTGGGATGTCTAATGGAAATGACATTATTGTAAATGTTGCTATAAAACCAATAGCTACTATGACTAGCCCCTTACCATCAGTAGATATAATGACTGGGGAAGTAGTAGAAGCTGCTTATAATAGATCAGACATCTGCCAAGTTAGCAGAGCTTGTCCTGTAGGAGAAGCAATGCTCGCATTAACTTTAACTGAAGCTGTTCTTGAAAAATTTGGAGGAGATAGTCTCCAGGAAATAAAAAGAAATTATACGTCATACATTAAGACATTTAAAGAATATGGCAAATAATATATTTCTAATTGGTTTTTCAGGTTCTGGTAAAAGTAGTGTTGGAAAAAAACTCGCAAAACACCTCAATTATAATTTCTTAGATACCGATAGAATCATAGAAAAAACAACTTCATTATCCATTGATGAAACTATCAATACAAAAGGTGAAAAAGAGTTTAGAAATATTGAAACACAAGTTTTATCAAAAATTGATTTCTCTCAAAATAATGTAATTTCTACAGGTGGGGGACTACCAACTGAAAAAGACAATATAAGAATTATGAAAAATAATGGATCAATTATATGGTTAAAAGCATCTATTGATTCTATCTATGATAGATTAAAGAATTCTAAAGAGATCAGACCTCTAATTGGAAATCATATAGAGAAAGAAAATATAGAAAGTTTATATAATTCAAGACAGTCAGTTTATAATATAGCTGACGTTAGCATAGATACTGATAATAAAAATTTAGATGAAATAACAAAAGAGTTAATAAATAAAAATGAACGATAAATTTTTAGCCGCAAAAGTAAATACATCACAAGGAGATTACAGAGTAATTGTAGGCAAATCTATACTTGATACACTTGGCTCAGAACTTGAAAATGCTAATTTAAAGAACAAAAGATGTTTTCTCATATCTGACAAATCTATGTTTCCAAAAAAAACTAAACAATTACATGAATCTCTCGAATCACAAGGATTTATAACAAACTCTTTTTCTATAGAATTCTCAGAAGAACTTAAGAGTTTAGAAACTGTTACAAAAATATATAATTGGCTCGCAGATATGAAAGCTGAAAGAAAGGATTTCATTATTTCACTTGGAGGAGGTGTTGCGGGAGATATTATAGGATTTGTAGCTTCAACTTATCTAAGAGGAATGCCTTTTGTCCAAATTCCAACCACTCTAGCAGCTATGACAGATGCAGCTATTGGTGGAAAAGTTGCATACAATTTACCTGTAGGAAAAAATCTTGTTGGTGCTTTTTATCAACCAAAATTAGTATTTGAGGATTTAGATTTTCTTGATAGCCTGCCAGAAAGAGAAAAAACAAGTGGTTGGGCTGAAGCTATTAAGCATTCTTTGATACTAGATCAAGATCTTTTTGAAGAATTCTATAAAAATCATGATCAAATATATAAATTAGATAATGAATATTCAGCAGAGATACTAAAAAGATCGGTTGCAATTAAAGCTAAAATTGTTTCAAATGATGAATTTGAAACAGGAGATGAGAGAATTAAGCTTAATTATGGACATACTGTTGGTCATGCAATAGAAAAAATTAGTAATTACAGTGAATATCTTCACGGAGAAGCAGTAAGTATTGGAATGATGGTAGCTGCAAACATTTCTCTAAGAATGGGACTTATAAATAAAGATTTAGTAAATAGACAAGAAGAAATCTTAAAAAGCTATAACTTACCTGTAAAGCTCAGTGGAATAGCCTTAGAAGACATTTTAGAAGCAGTCAAGATGGACAAGAAAAATGTTGGAGGTAGAGTAAAATGGGTTCTTTTAGAATCACTAGGAAAAGCTACAATATCACAAGAAGTTTCTGAAGATATAATATCCGAGTCGATTTTAGAGGTAATGAATTAGCCTCCAGCTACTGCAGGTACAATAGCTATTTCGTCACTTTCAGATACTTCTGTGTTCAATGAATCTAAATATCTAATATCTTCACCATTTATATATATATTCACAAAATGTTTGAGTGAATTATTTTCCATTATCTTTTCACTAACACCAGGAAATTTCTGATTAAGATTTTCTATTATATTAATAATTTTTTCACCTTCAATTTCTACTGAAGTCTGATTATCAGTTAGAGATCTAAGTGGGGTTGGTATTTTTACTTTAGCCATAATATAAAATTTTATTACTTGTAATTGAGAATAATTATAATATTATAACTGAAAAAAATCATGGAAAGCATTAGTTTATGAAGCTAGAAACTACTAAAGGCTCTATAAGTGTTTTAGGAGCCCTAAATATGGATTTGATTATGAACCTGGAAAGACCTGCTAAACCAGGTGAGACTGTAGTAGGTGATAAGTACTATACAGCTCCTGGAGGAAAAGGTGGAAATCAAGCAGTCGCTGCAGCTAGAGTATCTAATACAGAATCTGTTAATTTTTATGGCTTTACTGGAAATGATAATTATGGATCAGAGTTGATAAATTACCTAGATAATGAAGGAATATTAACTAATGAAATTAAAATTGATTCAAAATTACACTCAGGAATTGCTATTATATTCACAACCCACGATGGAGAGAATCATGTTAATGCTGTATATGGAGCAAATGAAAAAAAAGATTTAAGTCTTGTTGAAGCATTTAAGAATAATATTGATCAATCAAAAATACTCATTACGCAAAATGAACTTGACGATGAAATAACTCGAGCGTGTATGGAATTAGCAAATGAAAAAGGTATTCCGGTAATTTTAGATCCAGCTCCTTACAGACAAAATCTTAATATGGATTATTATAAAATGGCTGATATCATCACTCCTAATGAAACTGAAGCAGAGTATATGACTGGTATAAAAATTTCGAACCTTAATGATGCTAAAGATGCTGCGTCAATACTTATTGCTAAAGGTATCAAAGGCTGTATTATAACTCTTGGTGAAAACGGGGCTTTATATAAAAGTGATGATAATCAAGAAATTTTCTACGAACCACATAAAGTAGATAAAGTCCGAGCAAGCGTTGCAGCTGGAGATGCATTTACAGGTATTTTGGGCGCATCAATTGCATCTGGTATATCCTTAGACAAATCAATTAAGTACGCAATTGTTGGTTCTGCAATTAGTGTAACTAGGTATGGAGCTCAAGAGTCAATGCCTGAGTTTGAAGAAATCATTAAAGTATTATAGGATTGATTTTCCCTTAATTTTATCTATAGAATCAATATTATTTTCTTTCATCAATCTTAATAAACCTTTATTTATGTTGTATGCATAAAATAATCCTTCATATATAAACCCTGTATATCCTTGGCATAAATCTGCACCCATAGCCAAAGAATTCCATACATCTTTAGCATCAAAAATTCCACCACATGCTACTATGACAGGATCAGGTCCAACATAAGATCTTACTTCTGCTATCATTCTAGGAGTATTATTTGTCAAAACTCTTCCCGATTTACCACCCTTACCGACAGCTAATTTTTCAGAATTTACAGGTAAGCTGTTGGCTATGACTAAACCATCTGCTCCTGACATAATTGCAATTTTACCTAAATCAAGATATTCATTCTTATTAGACTCTAACCAAGGTGGTAATTTTACTAAAATCTTATTTTTTGAAACAGATTTTATTTTTTCTACTAATTTAGACAATTCTGAAGGGTTATGAAATAATCTTAAACCCGAAGTATTAGGACTAGAAATATTTACCTCAAATACTTTAGTTTTATCTTCTAATGTCTCAATACAAGATATTATTTCATCTTCATTTATACCTGAAACTGATAAAAAAATTCCATTCTGAGGATTTTCTAATAATTTTTTATTTATTTTTTCCAAACCTTGACTTGGAAAACCTAGTGAATTTATTATTGATTTTTCCTTAGGGACATGATGAAGCCTTGGTCTAGGATTGCCAAATCTTTCTTGCAAAGTTATTGTTCCTCCAGTTACAAAACCAAACTGAAGTTCCAGTAATTGATCTAAAACCTTACAATTTTTATCATATCCAGCCGCAAGACCAATAGGTGAATCTAACTTAATACCAAGAACATTAGTTTGTAAACCATCAAGTTTTGATCTATAAGAAACAGGATTTATCACCTTATTAAAAGGGAATTGAAAAAATTTTTCAGCTATAAAATGAGAGACCTCAGGGTTGATAAGTTGTAAAATTGGTAGTATTAGTGATTTGTAAAGCATTTTTACTCCTATAAATATTTTAGAGCTAATAACTTTTAAAACAAGGAAAAACACCATATGTCAAACTTAGAATTTAAATTTGGTTCAGAAGATAATCCAAAAGGTCACGCCATAATATATTTTGAAGAATTTGATGAAATATTTGCTTCTTATGTTATAAATTTTCCAATTAAAGGTGAATTGTCTAAATATATCCCTGAAATGTTCAAAGATCAAATTCCAGACGAAGAGATGACTAAAATGGTATTTCCACCAGTTCCTGAAAAATTTAATGGGAATTTAGATTCATTAATTAAGATAACTCAATCTAGAGCTGATGATTTAATTTATGGAGGTAGTATTAATTCTAATGACACTACTTCTGCAATGTCCAAATTGAACGCTTTAGCTAATGAATATTCGAAACTATGTACAGATAATGAATTCAATGAAATAAAAGAATTAATTGATGATATACCTTCATCAGAAATTGAATTAGAAAACTCAAAATTTTCAGAAATGAATGAATCAGAACTTCTAGCAGAAGTTACTAAAATCTTTGGAAAAATAAAATTTTCTAAGGATAATAATGAAATTGATGAGATTAGTAATATAAAAAAAGATTTGCAAATAATAAGCTCTATAATTCCTGAAAACAGAAAAATCAAAAAACTTTTAGACTACGTAGAATTAGAATCAAATAATTCTGAAGAGATAATATCTGCATACATTAGTAGAGCATATGGACTAATGAATGAAGACTATATTATGGTAAAAGAACAAGAAGATTTGATAAAAAAATTAGAAAAATGATAATTTGAAAAACTCTACAAATATTTTTAGAAGTCTGAACAATAGAAATTTTCTTTTTATGTGGTTAAGCTTACTTTTTTCAATGGCTGGCTTTCAAATACAAATGACAGTCAGAGGTATCTTGGTTTACGATATTACGAATAATGCCTTCATAACAGGAGCTGTCTCAGCAGGGTTTGCACCCTCTTTACTTCTTTTTTCAATGTTCGGAGGTGTCCTTGGAGAAAAAGTAGATAAAAAAAGACTAATTCAGTTTGCACAAGGAATGAATATGCTTGCAAGTATATTAATAGGACTTCTAATATACTTTGATTTATTACATTGGAGTCATCTATTGCTTGTTTCAATTAGTCAAGGTGCTATGTTTGCTATACAGGTTCCAGCAAGACAATCTTTAATCCCTGAATTAGTAGGTAAAGATTTAGTCACTAATGCGATTGGATTAAATGCAATGATAATGGGTATCACAACTATGATAGCTCCAGCTATAGGAGGTTATACGTATGAATTTTTTGGACCTTTAAATTCATATTTAATAGTTTCATTTACAATGATAATTGGAGTTTTTATGGTGGGATTTGTTCCGAGTTTCCCTCCAAAATTAATTAGTAAAAACAAATCTACTTTTGAAGAAATTATAAATGGTTTCAAATATTTAAAGACAAATAAAGTCATAAGACTTATTTGGATTCATGCTGTTGTTTTAGCTTTATGCACCGGTCCATTTAGGATGCTTATACCAGTTTTTGCTAAAGATGTTTATCTATCAAGTCCTGGAGAAGTAGGAAACCTGATGGCCGCAGGAGGTATAGGAGGAATACTATCATCACTTTTGATCGCTTCACTAGGACCTCGATCAAAAAGAGGGCTCATATTAATCTTAATTGGTATTGTAACTGGAATAGGATTATTGATGGCATCAACACTAACATTTTTTATAGTTGGTGTAGTTGCAATGATAATAGTTGGCTTCTCTGAAACAGGTAGATGGAGCCTGGGACAGGCGTTGATGATGGAGCATGCTGGTGAGGAGTATAGGGCTAGGGTAATAAGTTTACTTATGATGACTTGGGGATTAATGCCAATCAGCATGTTACCAATGGGATGGGCTTTTGGTTACTTTGGTCCAGAAATAACTACTTTCGTCACTGCAATTATTACATTATTATTTGCTATAACAAGTATTTATTGGGCAAAAAGCTTATCAAAATTGTAACTTAATGAATAATAAAATAAATAAACTACCAGAAAATATTTCTAAGTTAATTGCGGCAGGAGAAGTAGTAGAAAATCCTTTGTCTATAATCAAGGAACTAGTCGAAAATTCTGTAGATGCAAACTCAAAAAAAATAATAGTTGAAATAATTGATGGTGGCAAGAAATTTATTTCTATAACTGATGATGGGGATGGAATAAATCCTCAAGATATAGATTTGGCCTTTGAAAGACATGCTACTTCTAAACTGAAAACTAAGGAAGAAATCTACTCGATTAAAACACTTGGGTTTAGAGGAGAAGCTTTATCATCAATAGCTTCAGTTGCTCATGTTAAGTGTACTTCTAGAACTAAGGATCATGATTATGCAATTGAAATAGAAAAATCTTTTGGCAAAACAATTAAAAAATCTAATATTGGATCTAATTATGGAACCCAAATAATAATTGAAAGAATATTTGAAAATACACCTGCAAGAATGAAGTTTTTGGCGTCAAATAAACTCGAAGCTTCTAAAATACAATACTTAATACTTGCTGCTTCTCAATCATTTACCCACATTGCTTTTGAGTTATACATCGACGGAAAGCAGAAGCTAAAAACTAATGGAGATAAAGACCTATATAC
>NZTZ01000027.1 GCA_002703265.1 Chloroflexota bacterium | reverse complement strand
AAGTTTATTGATAAAAAAGAATTAGAATACGACGATCCAAATAAACTCAATAAATTATTCAAAGATATTGATGTCTATGTACACATAAATTATCAAGGATTGAATTTCTCAGACGACTATGAAATGATTGATTATCATACTAGAAAAACTTATGATTTATTATTTGCTGCAGGAAAGGAAAACATTTCTAGAGTTTTATCTATTTCAACATTAGAGTTATTTTCTGAAATTGAATCTAACCTCACTGTAACAGAAAATTGGGAGATGAAATTTCCAGCAGATAATATAGAGCTTCTATGTGCAAATTTATCTGAAAAAGTATGTAAAGAGTTTGCTAGAGATCAAGTATTTGAAGTTATTAATTTGCGATTGGGTTCATTTGATGAAAAAAGTGACTCAAGACTATCTGAAAAAAAATTAAGTCAATGCTTAGATAAATTTTTATATTTAGACTTTACAACAGAACAGATAAAACTATCAAAAAACCCATTCAATTCAGCAAGAAAAAAAGGTCCAAATTGGATTAATTATCACATACAAGACTCATTTGAAGGCCAACGATATCTAACCGGTAAAATAGATAAATTTATTGAGGATTATAAATGAAAATACTTATATTAGGTGGAACCGGAATGCTGGGTCCATGGGTTATAAAAGCTCTAAAAAATAAGCATGAAATATTACTGACAGATATAAAATCTCCTCCAAAAAATTTTGATGGAGATTTTCAGAAATTAAGTGTTGATGATATTGATGGAGTAGCCAAAGCTTCAGAGGGTAAAGATTGTATNATCAATTTATCGGTNTTAAGGCATGATAGAAAACTTGCATTTGATGTCTCAACATTAGGAAACTTTGCTATGATGAATGCTGCAAAAACTAACAATATAAAAAGAGTAATTAATACAGGTCCNCATTTTCAACTAGTTGGTACAACATATGAAGAATGGGATGGTAACTTAAATCCTGAAATGCCTCCTCAACCAGGAACAAGATTATATGCTTTGAGTAAATATCTAGGTCAAGAAATTTGTAATAAATATAGTGATTTTTACGACATTAAAGTAATTACATTACTTTATCTAAACATGAGACATCATTACGANCTCACGACTCCTGATTTTGAACCTGCAGAGCTACACAAAGATATGACTCCGTTTACGACTTCNTGGATCGATTGCGGTGAGGCTGTNAGATGTGCTGTAGAATTAGAATTAAGCAAACTAAACGGAAATAGAGAAACCTTTTTTATCTCTCCAAAAATNCCACATGGAAAATTTAATAGTGATAAATCTTATAAATTATTGGGGTGGCATCCCAAATATACTTTAGAATCACTATGGACTAAAGAATTGATGAAGTCAGATCATCATAATGAAGACTCTTATTAGATTTCTTTNACTATTTGAACCAATCTTCCAATCACTCTAATCTTTTCAACATCTGTTACCGATTGATTATTTGAAAANGTTAATTGATCTTTTTTGAAATTTGATTTAGCAATACTATATCCATCTGAACAAATGCATACATATTCATCATCAAAATTAGGTTTATTAAAATTTTCCTGTTTGCCACCACATATTTTACAGATCATCATTGAAAACTTTTTTNTTGCTTCTGGNAGTTTTTCTATNAGCCAAAAGGTATTATCTCTAAAACTTTTAATAATTTTTTCCTCATTAGCAATATTATTAAGCAAAATACCTTCATTCCAATTTTTATTTACATATACNCTGTCACCAATATTGATATCAGGNGAATTCTTATCATCTTCTATAAACAATCCCAAAATATTATTACTAGATAAAACATTAGGATCCCAGTAAGCATATAAAGCAGGCTCTACAAGTTCGTTAGTTCTCAATATCTTTTCAATTTCACTCATTTTATAAACAGCTACTTCATTTGGAAGAGAAGAAACAACATTTTGNAAAATTGTTTTATATGAATTTGTCTTTGTTTGAACTTCAAGTAATTGATTTATATCTATTTTAAGNATATTGCATAGCCGAACTAAATCATTAACCTTGATCTCTCTCTGGTCTCTTTCTATTTTAGACAACCAAACTGGAGTCTTTTCCATCAATCTAGATAATTCTGTCTGAGACATATTTCTATTTAGTCGATGTATTTTTATTTTTTCNCCAGTAGACAATTTNGAAGAAATTTCTGTATNAATTATAGCCATTTGNNNAATTATTATCCTTNNTGCTAATNAATAGTTTTCTTTTTTTCCAAAAAAGATANTTAANATTAAACATNAAGTTTTTNACTTTGACAAGCAAAGATATAATAAATTTAGTAAGAATTAAAAGGTTGTCTTAATGAATGAATTCAAAAAAGCCATAGTTTCAGGGCTAGAAGAATATTTAAGTGGATTATATAAAGCTATAGAAGGATTGTCTGAGGCAGAATTAAATTGGCAGCCATCATTGGAATCTAATAGTATAATTTATCTTTTGTGGCACATGGGAAGAGTTGAAGACAACTGGATAAACAAAGTAATCGGTGGAAATGAGACTGTTTGGATAAGAGATGGATGGAACAAGAAATTTCCATTTAATGAAGAAGATTATGGCAAAGGGTATAATAAGCAAGATCTTGCTAATTTCCCTTCTATTGATAAAGATCTTGTAATGCAATTTTATAATGAACAAAGAAAAGAAATACTTAAAGTAATTGAAAGCTTAAGCGAAGAAGATCTAAATAAAGATTATAAAAGATTAACAGGTGAATTAAAAAAAGGTTACTGGATTTTAGGGCATGTACTAGTTGAAGAATCTCAGCATTTGGGGCAGGTAGCCTACATTAGAGGAATGATTAAAGGACTTGATAATTAATCTTCTATTCTCTTAAANCTAATACCATAATAGGTATCAAAAACTAGAAGAAATAAGCCTTGTATCATTACCCCAAAGCCATGACCTACAGCTGATTCCCCTTGAAAAACAATCTGAAAAATCAAAAGTAAAGAAACTATCAAATAAATAACNTCTAAAAATGAATTTATTAATAAAATCTTATACAGTCTTTTTCGNTTAGGTATAGAATTCCTAATTAAAGGAAAAATTCCTAACAAAAAATTTACTATTCCCCAAATCAAAAACTGTATAGACAAAGATCTTAAGAAATCTACATCAAAAAACAGTAAAGTTACACCCATTACTATTGATGTAAGTCCCCAACTAGTAAGAATNATTGCTAATTGTCTATGTAAAAAAGAGATTTCTATAGTATTTTTACTCATAACTAAAATATAATATCATCTAATTATAACTAGAAACTAAATTCGTTTTATGGAAAAAAATTGGCCAAACGTTTATAAAGACTTAGGTATTAAACCTGTAATAAATGCTAAGAGCTGGGTAACTATTTATGGCGGAAGCATTATGAGACCCGAGGTAATTAAATCAATTCAAGAAGCAAGTAGCGTATTTGTTGATCTAGAAGAATTACATGATGTAGCTGGAGAGTTCGTTAGTAAAGTTTGTGGATCTGAGATGTCTATTGTAACAAGTGGATGTGCAACCTCAATTGTTCTGATGGCAGCAGCCTCTATAACAGGTAAAGATAAGGATAAAATTTCAAAAATACCTCATACTCAAGGAATGAAAAACGAAATATTAATTCATGAGGGTCAAAGAAATAATTATGATAAAGCTTTTGAAATTCCTGGTGGAGTATTAGTTGAATATGATAATGATAATTTGGAAGAAAAGATTAATGAAAAAACATGTGCAATTGCCTATGTAATTGCACCATTTTTTGATGAAGGTTTAGGGCTATCTGAAACCATTGAAATAGCGCATAAAAATAAACTTCCTCTTTTGCTTGATGCTGCAGCGGAACTCCCTCCTAGAGAAAATCTAACAAAATTTATTTCAATGGGAGTAGATGCTGTTGGTTTTAGTGGAGGAAAGGGCATAGGAGGACCTCAATCAACAGGGATACTAACAGGAAAAAAGGAATTAATTGAAGCAGCCAAATTACATAGTTTCCAAAACTTACATACAACAAAAGCTGCTATNGGAAGACCAATGAAAGTTACAAAAGAAAACATTGTAGGTTTTGTGACTGCTTTGAAATTATTTATTGAAGATGACGAAGTAGCAGAAAAACACTTTTGGTATAAAAAAGCAGAGTTACTTATGAGCAAACTAAAAGCAAAAGAAGGACTAAAAGTCTTTATTGATGATGAGTATCCTAATAGGCAAGGTCCAACAGTTGTAATAAGTTTTGAATCAAATTACAAAGGTCCTAAATCTGAAAAAATAATGGAAGTTTTATCTAAAAGCGATCCGAAAATATATGTTGGTGGAGGTCTAAATGATGGCCATGCTTACAGAGATGAAATTTCTATTACTGTACATAGCTTAGATGAGATTGATATAGATATAATTGCAGAAAAATTAAATGAAGTGATTATTGATTAAATTTTTCATAAAGTTTTTCTGAATCGTTAAGCATCCCAACATATTTTTCATANATTTTACCATTTTTATAGTAGATAAAAGTTGGTGTAACCGTGATCATATTTTCTGAAATGATATTTGAGTATCGATTATCAGAAACATTTAGTTTTATTACTTTGAACTTATTAGAATAATTATCAATGAATTTATTTACAGCTGATTGACTCAAAACACAACCCATACAATTTGGTGAAAAAAATTCTATAACAACATGTTCTTCGTTATCAATTATTTCTACTAATTCTACTTGTGAAATATCTACATTTGATTTCGGCTGAAAAAATATTTTTACTGAAACAAATAATAAAGTTAATAATATAAATGCAATTATTATTACAAATTTATTTTTGGTCACATAAAAAAATAATAAAGAACTTATTAAAATTGGAAAAAGAAATATTAATATATATAAAGAATTATGGTTAATCCATGTATACATTAATTNTTTTTACTCCATTTTTGATCCAACGAATTTAGAAATCGCTCTAGCTGTNGGATCAGTATGAACATTNACTATTGCCGGAAGTCCAGANTCAATCGCCCTANTTATTGCAGGTTTGATTTCTTTGGGATCATCAACCATTTCTCCGTATCCTCCAAGAGATTCTGCTATCAAGTCAAATCTAGTGAATCCAAGTTCCCTTCCAGGTTTTCTAATTCCCTCTACCCTAGCAGTCCAACCTTCATTATTTGAAACAACCACAACTATAGGTAATTTATGTCTTACTGCTGTATCAAAATCTTGAATATTCATACCTAAAGATCCGTCACCATGAAGAGAAAAGACTGTATTATTAGGTTTAGCTATTTTAGCTCCAATTGCATATGGTAATCCCACGCCCATACATCCAGTTGGACCAGAGTTAATTGAATGACCCGGTAAATAAGCAGGAATACTCTGTCTGCCGTAATGAAGTATTTCATTTCCGTCTATAGAAATAATTGAATTTTCATCCATAATTTCCCTTAATTCTTTACAAAGTCTAAGGGGGTGAATTGGGACTTGATTTGAATTCTCTAAAGGTTCTACCCTTTCTAATCTTGTTTTTTCTAAGTCAGATAAATTTTGTCTCCAGGACTCCCATTTATCAGACTTAAGATTTTGATTATTAAATTCATTAATCAATTGATTAATTACTTTTTTACAATCCCCAACAATTCCTAAACTCACATTTCTATTATGAGCAATTTCTTCTTCTAAAATATCAACTTGAATAATTTTAGCTTCAGGATTAATTCTATTCCCGTATGTCATAATCCAATTAAATCTAGTACCCAAAACTATAACTAAATCAGTTTCTCTAAAAGCACTTGATCTTGCTGCAGGAAAAGAATATTGATGTTTATCTGAAACAACACCTCTTGACATCGGAGTTGTGTAGAAAGGTATTCCAGAAATATCAATAAATTCTTTCAATTCTCTAGAAGCATCAGACCAAAAAGTTCCACCTCCAGCAAAAATTATTGGGGAATTAGATTTAGATAACAAATTTATAGTCTTTTTTATCAAATCGCTATCACCAGATGGACCAGANCTTTCTTTTGAACGAGTTGCNATTGTAGTGTCTTTTTCATTTATTTTTTCATATAAAACATCCTCGTTACAGTCAATATAAACTGGACCTGGTCTTCCTGTTGTGGAAATCCTAAATGCGTGAGAAACTACTTGTGGATATTGAGAAGCAGAAGTAGGTCTAAAAGTAGCTTTAGACACTTTTTCAAATATAGAAACCTGATCTATTTCTTGAAATCCTCCTCTGTAAAAATCCTTAATTGGTCCAGCTCCTCCAAGAGTTATCATAGGAGCACAATCAACAAATGCATTATATTGACCCGTGAGGAGATTTAATGTTCCTGGCCCAGAAGCTGCTGTGGTAACTCCTGGTTTACCCGTTACTCGAGAATATCCATGAGCTGCCATTGCTGCTGCCTGTTCATGTCTAAAATCGTATGTCTTGATGCCTAAATCTTCAGAATTATTTATGATTTCGTAATTTGGACCTCCCATTAGATAAAATAAACATTCTGTATTTTCTTCTTTTAGAGTTCTAGCAACTAAATATGAACCATCAACTTCAGGCATTTTTTCTCCTAACTTAATCTTAATCTTTCTGCATCTGCAGGAATATCAATTAGAGTCTTGTAATAATCATTATTATTAACAATATCTAATTTTCCAACTCCTATCATGATATTTAATGCATTTTGATAATCAGTGATACTAATTCTTTCAGGTTCAACTTTTCCTTCAGGATTTGCATTGTGCCAATTTATTAATGGTAAAGAAATACCTGTAACTTTATATCCAAACGCAGAGAATGCAGTGGCTTCACAACCACCCAAACCCATTAATTGTCTTTGAAATAAGAATTCTTTATCTTCACTAATTAATTGTTTTACAGAAGATAGTAGAATTATTTCTCCTGAATTATCAAAAGTTGTTGCCCTGTCACCTGTTCTGATTATTGGTCCCGAACCTGAGACAGCACCAGGTAATTCACTACTTGTTTCTATACTAACTATAATGGAATTCTTATTAATTCTTTCACTTTTTGCTATTAATCTTGCTCCATATAATCCTACTTCTTCAGCTCTAGAAAATATCCCTCTAATTGAATAGTTATTTTGGCTAGCCTTTAAAGAATTAAGCATTTCTAATATTAGTGCACAACCTGCTAAATCATCAGCTACAGGTGTAATTATTTGATCATTTGAAATTTTTGGTTTAGGTAAGTCAAATACCACAGGAACAGGAAAATTCTGTTCTGCAAGCTCAACATTTACAGAAACAAACTCACTGNTAAGCCATCTATCTGAAGACTTAAATCTTGAATCATTTGAAGNAGATTCATTATATGGTTTCAAATTNCCTTTNGTTTCAGAAAATTTATCATAAATCTTAATTTTTGTATTTTCTACATCAGAAAGTCTAGGAAGACCNCCTAANGTTCTAGCTTTATATAGNTTTTTGTCTAATCTCTCNACAATTTCAAATCCTGGATGGTCCATATGAGAAATAAAGACNACTTCTTCTTCTTTTTTGCCTTTTATAAATACTTCAATGTTTCCCCATTCATCTTCTNTAAANTCAATTTCAAATTCATTTAGTTTATTTTTAATATAGTTTGAAACACGATTCTCGTGGAATGATGTNGTAGGAATATCTGATAATTCTAAAAATATTGATAAATCTGATTTATGCATTAGCTTAAATTTTTTGTAAAAAAAGAAAAAAATCTAGAAAAATCTTCTTATGATCATTCCTTTTTCTTAATTATTTTATACGATAAAGCAAAATATTAATAAAATTTGATTATAGATAGGAAGTTTTTTGAAAGGAAAATTTTATGGCTAAATATAAGGTAGTGTTTTTAGGACCAGANGATGACAAGCTTGAATACGAACAAGCAGAAATGGCTGATCTTGATGTAGAATTTGTGAAAGCAAATCCTAAATCAGAAGGTGAGGCAATGGAAGTAGTTAAGGATGCTGATGCAATTCTAAACAGAGCTGGCTGGGGAAGTGAACAATTCATCAAATCCACAAAAAATTGTAAAGTTTTAGCAGTGTATTCTCATGGATTCAACCACATTGATGCTGAAGCTGCAACAGAACACGGCATGATGATTACTAATGGAGCTGGTATGTGTGCAGAAGAAGTTTCCAATCAAGCGGTTGCTTTCACGCTTGCACTTAATCGACAAGTTGTTCAATACACCTTGCAATTAAGAGATGGAGGNAAATGGGATGGNAGTGAATTTAGTCCNATNGAACCATTAGATGAACAAACAGTTGGAATNATAGGTTTTGGAAATATAGGTAGACAAATTGCTAGAAAACTTGGAGGTTGGAGGATGGATACTATTGTTTATGATCCATATTGTCCACCATGGTTAATTAAGGAATATGGAGTTGAACAAGTTTGGGAATTGAATGATATTTTNAAACGATCAGATTACGTAATAACTATAGTTCCATTAAACCCNGAAACTTATCACATGATAGGAAAAGANCAGTTTGACTTGATGAAAAAGGATGCTTTTTTTGTAAATGTTTGTAGAGGTGCTGTAGTAAATGAAAAAGAAATGATAGACGCCCTTAATAATAAAAAGTTTAGAGGTGCNGGATTAGATGTTTTTGAACAAGAACCAGCTGATCCAAAAAATCCTTTATTCTACATGCCAAATGTAATTGTAGCTCCTCATATTGCTGGACAATCGACAAGATCAGCATGGCTTTCAAGAAGAAGAGCTTCTCAACAAGTTGCTGCTGTTCTTAGAGGAGAAAGACCAACAGCTCTTCAGAATCCAGCTGTTACATCAAAACTAGAAATGATGAGTTCTATGCCTGCTTCAAAGCCAAAGCTTTAGGAGAAATTTTGAAAAATTCAGTAATTGAACAAATCACAACATTACGAAACCCAAACTATCCAAAAATAGTTTGGGTTTTGATTAAAACAAATGATGGAATTGAAGGTATAGGAGAGACATCTTATGATCCTGATACTGTAGAGTCATTCATTTTGGGAGAAGCTTCAGATTACTTATTAGGAAAAAACCCATCTCAAATAGATTTGCATTGGGAAAAACTATCAAAAGTTGGGTCTCATATAAAACTAGGAAATTCAGGAGAGATGCGTGGATTGTCAGCTATAGATATGGCTTTATGGGACCATAAAGCTAGAAAATTAGGTGTGCCAATATATGACCTTTTAGGGGGGTTATATAGAGATAAAATAAAAGTTTACAACACGTGTGCAGGATACTCATACGGAGTAAATCGAAAAGGATCTAAACTTCCGGGAGACATCGACTATAAAGAAGATCAACCATACGAAGATCAATTTGCTTTCATAAATGATCCAGTTGGACTAGCAGAAAGCTTATTAGAAGAAGGGTTTTCTGCTATGAAAATTTGGCCATTTGATCAATTTGTTCCCAATAATGA
The DNA here is from genome assembly GCA_002703265.1 of Chloroflexota bacterium. Taxonomy (GTDB): domain Bacteria; phylum Chloroflexota; class Dehalococcoidia; order Lucifugimonadales; family Lucifugimonadaceae; genus TMED-70. Next base: position 14,432 of record NZTZ01000027.1, on the reverse strand, counting down.
CGGAAATATGATTGATCTAGATGAATTAAGTCAAGGAACAGAGCCATTTAGGCTTATAAGAGAAAAGCTAAAAAATAAAATGGAAGTAATGCTAGAATTACATTCATTTTGGAATTTACCTTCAGCTATCAGAATAGCTAAATCGGTTGAAAAATATAATCCCTTTTGGATTGAAGATCCAATACCTATGGATAATTTTGATACTCTTGCACAATTTAAATCATCAACTAGTATCCCAACAACAGCTTCTGAAACAGTTACAACTAGATGGCAGTTTAGAGAAATGTTTGAAAAAAGAGCTGTATCTATATGCATGTTTGATATTTCTTGGGTTGGAGGGATGTCTGAAGCAAAAAANGTATCTTCAATGGCAGAATCATATAATTTACCTATAGCAACCCATGATTGCGTAGGACCGGTCACACTAGCTTTTTCTGTACAGCTTTCATTAAATGCCCCAAATACTATTATTCAAGAAACAGTAAGAGCATTTAATAATACATGGTACAGAGATATAGCTAATAATTTACCAGATATAAGAAATGGTTATGCTCATGCCACTACAGAATTGGGGTGTGGAATCAAACTTTCAAATTCTTTTCTAGAAAATCAAGAAACAATAAAAAAAATCAGATCACTATAAAAAAATCAGGGAGCATAAAAATGACAAAAATAGCAGATGCAATTCAATTGTTTAATTGTCCTGGACCTAAACCAAACGGTCTGCAAGCTACAGAAGAGGGATTATGGGTTATAGACCAAGGTAATAACTACGCGTACTTGCTTGATTGGGAGAGTGGAAGCACAATAAAATCTTTTGAAACAGAAACAGACAAATCTTCTGGAATAACAGTTGATGATGAAGGTAACTTATGGGTTGCTTCTACATATAATTGTAAAATTTATAAAATTGACTCTAGTTCAGGAACTACAATAGATATATTTGAATCACCAGGCCAAGGTATGAATGCTCCAAGAGAGCATGAAGCAGAAAAATATCAAAACACCGGGGATCACGGTTTAGAATGGAGAGAAGGTAAATTATACGTAGCCTCTCCACCATCACAATACATACATGTAATGGATCCCATTAATTGGATCGAAAAAAGCAGAACAAAAGTACCTGGATATAGAGTTCATGGAGTCGCTTGGGCAGAAGAAAAAGATAAAATTTGGGTAGCTGATACCGCTATGGGAGTAGTATCAAAAATTAGGCTGTCAGATGGTAGGGTTTATGATGCTTTTAGGGTTCCTCATCCTGTTCAAGTACATGGTATGACAATTAGAGATAATGTTCTGTGGTATTGTGATGATAGNCGTCCTATAGGAATTCTAAACGTAAGTATGGAGCCTGATTTTTAATATGGATAGTAANAAAGGAAAAGTTATGACTGTCACAGGTCTTATTGATCCATCGGATGTTGGAAACACTTCAACTCATGATCATGTGATTATAGATTTTAATGCTATTTTGACTGAACCAATGAATAAAGAAGAAATATATTTGATGGACCAAAAAATAGATATAAATAATTTAGGTTGGGTTAGATTTAACTGGGCATCTTCTAAAGATAATTTAATCTATACAGATATTAATGATGCATGCCAAGAGCTTAATTCTTATAAAAAGTCTGGTGGAAACACAATAGTGGATGTTACAAATATTGGACTTGGAAGAGACCCTGAAAAATTACGTACTATTAGTAAAAAAACAGGTGTAAATATAGTGATGGGTTCAAGTTTTTATGTTGAATTGGCTCAGAAAAAAAATTANACAAAAGATGGAATAGAATCTTTATTTGAAACAATCATGAAAGATATAAATTATGGAGCAGATAACACTGATGTAAAATCCGGAATAATCGGAGAGGTAGGTTGTTCTTGGCCATGGACTGATAATGAGAAAAAATCTATGGAAGCATCCGTATCAGCCCATAAAACTACTGGGCTTCCATTATTAATACATCCTGGAAGAAATGAGTATGCTCCATTAGAAATAATAAACTATATTGATAGATTAGGTGCAGATTTNGATAACGTAGTAATGGGGCATGTCGATAGAACTATATTTAACTATGACATTTTATTAGAAACTGCTAAAACAGGAGTTTTTATAAATTTAGATTTATGGGGACATGATAGTCCATACTATCCTTTAGCACCAGAAACTTACATGCCTGGAGACCATGAAAGAATAAAAATGGTTGAATTCTTAATTGATAATAATTTCGAAGATAAAATCTTATTAGCTCAAGATATTTGTACAAAACATAGACTAAAAAAATATGGTGGTCATGGATTCGATCATTTATTAACAAGAATTGTACCTTGGATGAAAATGAGAGGTTTCAATGAGGAAATAACTAACAAATTAATGATTAATAATCCAACCAAAATGCTTACAATTAAGTAATGAAAAAATTTTTTTTTATTACAATAATTATCATTATTTTTGGTTGTTCAAATGAATCAGCCAAAAATCAAAGCCAAAATTTACTATCATTATTTGTAATTACTGAGGATTTAGAACTAGGAAATAATAGAGTCGTTTTGTCAGTACTTGATGAACAAGGTCAAACANTAACAGAAAATTTAAGATTCTCTCTCAAAAAATTAGGAAGTAATAAAATTACTAAAATTGAAGAAATAAATACTTCATNATGGCCNCCTAAACGAAATGTATTTGTNACTAACATTAATTTTGAAGAAACTGGATATTGGGAATTTATAGTAAATAGAGATAAGGAAACGGCAAAAGCAGCAGTCAACGTTTTAGAAAATTCTTCCACGTTATCCATTGGAGATACTGTTGAACCTATTATTACTCCTTCAATAAATGATTTTGAAATAAGTAAAATTACTACAGATATTGATGCAGATAAAAATCTTTATCAATATAGTTTAGATGATGCCTTAAAACAAAATAAACCTATTCTTTTATCATTTTCAACTCCCGGTTTATGTGTAACTGGAGCTTGTGCTCCTCAAATGGAAGAATTAAAGAAAATTTCTAATTCGAATAATGACGTGATTATTATTCATGTTGAGATTTGGAAGAATTTTGATGAGGTTATGAAAAAAGGAGATTTATCGGTTGGAGTTTTGAATGATTCAGTACAAAAATTTAATATCAAAACTGAGCCTTGGACATTTTTAATTAATTCAAAAGGAATAGTAAAAAATAGATATCAAGGATTTGTTGAATCAAAAGAGATTAAAATAGATTTAGGTAAATCAGATTTTAACTAATGAGAATGATCTAAAAACTTAAAACTCTTAATTATTTTTTTTGAATTCTTAATTTCAAAAACTATCTCAACTTTTTCACCATCTAACATATGAGACTTAATATGAGAATAAGTAAAATCAATATTTATATCCTCAAGTCTATTGTTTTTATCAACATAAAACTCATGTTGCTCAAATTGGTTTTCAAAAAAAATAATATCTACTGACTTTAATCCATTTAAATCAATAGATTCTAATTTTGTNATTNTACCTTCAAGTATATTTTGAGAAGTACATGACAAAATTAATAATCCTGTGATGAATATAACTTTCTTAATTTCTAACATCTTCTAAGATTTCATTTGCTTTATCAATCATTGATTGATTTCTAGGNTTTTTGGCTATTTCTATAGCTTCAAGTAAATCTTTTTCTGCTTTATCAAGATCTCCAAATGTTAANTAAAGCAATCCTCTTTCAATAAAATACGCTGGAGCAGACCTATCCATTTCTATAGCTGTATTAATNAGATTCATGGANTNATCTAAATCAATATCAAACTCTCTATAACTCTTTGCCTTCCAGTAATAAATAGATGAATCCTCTGGTTCTAAATTAATAGCAATTTCAAAAAGTTCGTTTGATTGATCCAATAATCCTTTATGAGCCTTAACTGCAGCAGAAACTATTATTGCTCTTACATCATTTTTATCAATATCAAGAGCATAATTTGCAAACCTTTCAGAAGGGTCATACTCGTCAAGATAATAAAGTATTAAAGCTTTTTTTGAATAATGCGATGCAATAGAGGGATTAATCTCTAAGGCTTTTTCAATATAACTCATTGCTTGAGGAAGATTTGATTGAAGAAGCGAGCTGTCTGCAAGGCCTTCCCATGCTTTAGAAAATTCTGGATCAATAATTGTTAATTTTTCATAAGTTTTTTGAGCCTCTTTATATTTACCTTGATCAATGAATCTATGTCCTTGAACATATAGATCTAAGGATGCTTGAGGGGAATATTCATAAGTAATCTCCTCAGATGTAATAGATTCATCTTGCTGAGAACACGATAAAAATATAAAAATATTAAGTGTAATAATTATTTTTTTCATAATATGTGAACTAATTGCTTTAATATCTCTTTTTCAGACTTGTCCCCTATTTTAATTCCTATGTCNAATTTTAATAGATTTTGAAGCATTGATCTCATTCTATTAGATGAAAACTTTTGAGCTTGGTCAAGGATTTTATTAAATGCAAAATTTGATTTGATTTGAATTTTATTTTGTATTTCCTTATTATTATTTTTTCCTANAAGGTCTTGAACAATNATGATTAACCTTAATTGCCTTGCCAACATTTGTTCTATATTAAAAAAACTTTGACCATTATCTATAAATTCATTTATAAGTTGGNTTGATCTAAATATATTTTTTTCTAATAAAGAATCTATTAGTTCAAAAATAGAAGATTCTTTTATACCAGAAACCATTATTTCAATATCAGATTGCTCAATTCTTTCTTCNGGTTTGAAATTGCTTAACTTTATTAACTCGTTGTCTATATANCTGTAATTATTGCCAATCAATTCTATTAGTTTGTTTACTGCTTCATTNCTTAATTCAATTTGATGAATATTTTGTCTACTTAAAATCCAATTTCTTATCTTATCCCAAGAACCTCTGCCTGTTGGTAAATTATTTAGATAAACTTCGGCTAATTCCATAAATTTTTTTATCTTATTTGAACTAACATTGATCTCTTTTGATTCAAAAAAAATCAATTCATTCATGGAAGGTTTATTTATGCATACCTCATTAAATTCTTTCCATTGTTCATTTTTAGAAGAAATAATTTTTGTTAAAAGGTCAATAAAAATCAATTTTCTATTTTCACCAAAAAGAGACATTGTATTTACTAATTCATTAAATCCAGATTCTGATAATGAATTTGAATAGATNATATTAATGTCTGACTCTATTTTGGTTTTATCGCCAGTAAATTTATTTAATATTTCTTTTGATGAGAATTCGTCATCACCATGTATAAGTTTAATCAAGACTTGATAATAATATTGTTGTTATTATTTAAATATGAAATTTAATAAATATACTATTACACTTCAATGAAAAATTTTATGTCATTAATACCAAGAATATTTTTTTTTCTATATAAGATATTTATGAGTCTTTTTGATCCAAGAATGCCAACTAAAGTAAAATTATTTTTTATACTCTCTATTCTTTATGTTGTGTTTCCGTTTGACATTATCAGAGATATAATACCAATCTTGGGCCAATTGGACGATTTATTAGTTATACTTATAGCGATTTTGGTTTATAAATTTCAAGAATTCAAAAAAAACATCAAGAAAAATTCCGATGAAAAAATTATTGATGGTGAATTCAGAAACATAGATTCAGATGAAAATTAAATAAATATAAAATGATTACTAATTTACAAAAGGACAAATTTTAATGGGATTTAAGTGTGGAATAGTTGGCTTACCTAATGTTGGAAAATCCACATTATTTAACGCCTTAACTCAAACAGGTAATGCCCAAGCTGAAAACTATCCCTTTTGTACAATAGATCCTAATGTTGGAGAAGTTGCTATCCCTGATAATAGATTGACTAAATTAGCAAAATTAAGTGAATCTAAATCAATTATCCCTACTAAAATGTCATTCGTAGATATTGCAGGATTAGTAAAGGGTGCCTCTAAAGGTGAAGGTTTAGGAAATAAATTTCTTGCAAATATCAGAGAAATGGATGCAATAGCGTATGTTATTAGATGTTTTGAAGACCCTGATATAGTTCATGTGAACGGNACAATTAACCCAATTGAGGATAGTGAAATTGTNGAAACTGAATTNATGCTATCTGATCTACAAAGCATTGAATCAAGAATTCCTATAATGGAAAAAAAAGCTAAGTCTGGAGATAGGGAGGCAAATGAATTACTACCCATTATAAATGGCGTTCATGATTTACTAAGCAGCGGAAAACCAGCCAGACTATTAAAAATATCAGAATCAGAAAAACCCAAATTAAGAAATTTACAATTACTGACAAGTAAACCTGTTTTATATATATGTAATGTTTCAGAGGAAGATGCAACTACTGGAAACAAACACTCAAAATTAGTNCAAGATATTGCAAATAAAGAAGATGCAGTTTCAATCATAATTTCCGCAAAAATTGAATCTGAAATTTCTCAACTANAACCTGAAGAAAAAAANGAATATTTAGTTGAATTAGGATTAAAGCAATCNGGATTAGAGCAAGTAATCCAATCAGGATATAAACTTCTCAACCTAATAACTTATTTCACATCAGGNGTTCAAGAATCAAGNGCTTGGACTGTTCCAAAAGGATCTAGTGCACCNAGAGCTGCTAGAGAAATACATACTGATTTCGAAAAAGGATTTATAAGAGCAGAAGTAGTAAGTTATGAAGATTATGTAAANTTAGGTGGGGAGAAAAAATCNAAAGAAGCNGGAAAAATGAGAGTNGAAGGAAAAGATTATTTAGTTGAGGANGGGGACGTCATATACTTTAGATTCAATATTTAAATCTTATTTCTATATACTCTTATTATCTCATTAGTTGCTAAAATAAATTCAGANGATAATAAAGTATAAAAAAAAGAATTAAGAGAATATCATTATATATAGATATTATAAGGTCTCTTTGATAACTATAAAGGAAATAAAATGAGTGATGAAATAGGGAAAATAAACAAACCAGATTCTAAAGAAATTTTAGGTAAGAGAAAAGCATTTGTTTGTGTTCTACTTCAAGCACCCCCAGAAGCTTCAAAAGACTTGCATGAGCTAATACAGAAATATTGGGATGCTGTTGACAACAATATATCTAACCTAGAAGAAAAAACAGGTGTTGTAAAAAGAATTTTTATTGAAGGGATTCCTGGTAAAGGTGAAGATGTTTCTGTGAGCCTGAAAGAAGCCAGTCTTGGAGCTTGGAACATGTTACAAGAGAGAGTGAATGCTGGTGCTGAATTTGAAGAATTTGAAAATTTAGAAATTTTACAAAAAGTTATAGACTGGTCAAAATGCTTAAATTCAGGTCTAAGCAACAGAAGTGTTGCTGAAAAAATCGCAGAAGAACTAAAAAAAGAATCCGAATCAAGGCTAGAGTTTATAAATAATTCAATTGATAAAAATCTTAAAGAAGGTGAATCTTGTATTATTTTCAGTGGAAATCAAGAAACAAATCTACCAGATGATATAGAAAAATTTATAATTTCTCCTCCTGAACTTGATATGGTTGCACAGTGGGTAAAAAATGCTCAGGCTGCTATGGAAGCTCAAATGAGAGAACAATTTGAAGCTCAGCAAAATGCTTCATCTAGTACTTCAGAAGAGGAAACACAGCAGGATAAACCTGATAGTGGGATATGGACACCAAACTAGAAAATTTTGATTTAGGATTATACGTACATATTCCTTTCTGTCATACAAAATGTACNTATTGTGATTTTAATACATATACTGGCATTGAAAATTTAATTCTGGATTTTCAAAAAGCAATTTGTTCAGAAATAAAATTTTGGCNTTCTNAAAAACCATATANATTAAGTTCTATTTTTATAGGTGGTGGAACTCCTTCATATATAGATATAGAGGTACTNGAAAATATTNTTTCTACAATAAAAAAAACATTTATTNTTTCTGATAATACTGAAATAACACTTGAGATTAATCCCGAAGATGTAANNGATGAAAANTCCTNTTCATGGAAAAANATTGGAATAAACAGGTGCTCNGTAGGAATTCAGTCTTTACAAGACAATGAGTTANAAATAATTAATAGAAGACATGANTCNAAAAAAGCTATTAANTCCATAAAAACCTTACAGAAATATTTTGATAACATCTCTGTAGATCTAATATANGGCCTACCAAAACAAAGNCTTAGATCATATATAAATACACTAGAAAGTATTATTGATATTAATCCAAATCATATTTCTTCCTACTCATTACAAGTAGAAAAAGGGACTTTTTTAGACCAACAAGTAACTCAAAAGAAAATTACTGTAGCAAGCGATGATACTTCTGCAGCAATGTATAAAATTACTCAAAAATTATTAAGTAAAAAAGGATTTAGTCAATATGAAATTTCTAATTGGTCAAAAGACGGATTTAATTCAGAGCACAATTTAAAATACTGGAAACTAAAACCATATATAGGAGTNGGACCAGGAGCTCATTCATATATAAGTAAAGAAAGATTTAGTATTATCAAATCCCCAAAAAAATATATTACGGGTTCAAAATTATTGAAACAAAACGATGAAGATAAAATTATTAAAAAAATTAATTTTCTAAAAGATATTTCATTTCTTGATGTGTATGAAAGTTATGATAAGGAAAATGAAATNCTAGAATTTTTGATGCTTTCATTAAGGCTTGAAGAAGGAATAAATATAGTAGATTTTAATAAAAGATTTAATTTAGACTTTTGCAACTTATATCTAGATGATTTGAAAGAATATATTGAAGGTAANATTCTTATAAAAAATAANGATTGTTATAAACTTTCAAACAAAGGTAAATTGTTTGCAAATGAAGTAGCAAGTAAGTTTGTAAAATAATGTTTTGTATATGTACAGCAGGCCATGTAAATCACGGTAAAACGAGTTTAGTAAAGTCATTAACCGGATTAGATACTGATAGATTNATTGAAGAGAAAAAAAGAGGATTATCAATAGAATTAGGTTATGCAAAATATCAAATTGATAAAAATTTGTATGCTTCAATAATAGATACTCCTGGCCATGAGAATTTTATTAGGAATATGATTTCTGGAGCTCATGCAGTTGATCAAGTNATTTTAGTTATTGCTGCAAATGAAGGAATAATGCCTCAAACAATTGAACACTTAGATATCATAAAATTATTATCAATTAAAAATGTTATTTTCGTAATTTCAAAAATTGATCTAAGCACTTCNGAAGAAATATCTAAAATCAAAAAAGATATTAATAAAATAATCACCAATTATAGTCTTAATGAAAATGAAATTTTAGAAATTTCTAACTTACAAAATACAGGAGTGGACAAACTAAAAAAGATCATTAAAGAAAATATTACTAGTTCAGAAAAAAAATCAATTCAAGGAGGAAGATTTTCAGTAGATAGAGTCTTTTCTCTAAAAGGTATTGGTACTATAGCAACGGGAACTCTAATAGGAAATACAATTTCAAATAAAAGTAGTCTTGAGATATTACCTAATTCTAGAGAATTGAAGGTAAAGAAATTACAAGCTTTCAATGAGGATTTAGAGATAATAAGCCCAGGAAGTAGAGTATCAATAAATATTCAAAACTTTGGTACAAATGAAATTAAAAAAGGAGACATTATAGGTGAAAAAAATCACATATTGGAATCAAAGTTAGTTTATGTAAAAGTTGATCTTCTAAAAAAAATAAAAAATTATTCTGAAATAATATTTCATACAGGATCATCCAAAACTATAGGCAAAATAAAATTAATTAATAATACAAAGATTGCCCGAATAAATCTAAATAAAACTATAGCATTCATTATCGGAGATAAATTTATTTTTAGAAATAATAGCGGAACTGTGGGAGGAGGAGAAATAATATTTCACAAAAAAATATTATTAGAAAAAGAACTTGAATCTGCAGTAATAAATGAGCATAAAAAGATTGAATTCTTTCTGGATATGTATAAAACAATTTCTATTAACAGTTTGGTTAAATATCTAGGAAAGAAAAAAGAAGAAATACTTAGATTATTAGATAATAATAATGAATTTATATCCTTTGAAAAAGAATCATATGTAATAAGTTCAAAATATTTGATAGAAGAAGCAAAATTATTTCTAAAAGAAGTTGAAAACTACCACAAAAATAATCCTCTACGTAAAGGTTTACCTTTATCAAACATCAACGAAAAAAAAGAGAAAAAATTAATAATAAATACACTTGTGAGAAAAAAACTAATCAAGATAAAAGATGGATTTGTTCAAAAAACAAAATTTATTCCAAAGCTAGATAGTAATCAAAAATCAAAAATAAATAATTACTTAAATTTGATAAATGTAAAAGATTATATGCCTCCAACAGATAATCATCTTGAAATTGATTTGATGAATTATTTAGTTGANCAACANCTTATAGTTAAGTGCTCAAAAAATGTATATTATTTTATTGATTCATATAAGAAATTAAAAAATGAGATTTTAGAAATTAATAAAATCAATAAAAAAATCAACATTGACTTAGTTAGAAAAAATCTAGGTATGAGTAGAAAATATTGTTTAGCTATTTTGGATAGGCTTGAGGAAGAAAAAGTTATTAATAGAACTAAAGATTAGTTTATTTTCTAAGTCCATACCTCCAAGTTAAAAGCAGGTTAGATGCTACAAATATTGAACTATAAGTTCCAATAATTACACCCAATAGTAAAACAATCAGAAAATCTCTCAATGATTGTCCTCCAAANAATAGCATAGATAAAATAACTATTGAGGTAGTAACAGAAGTNCCTAAAGACCTAGTTACAGACTCTCTAACAGACATATTAACAACATTTATAAATTCGGTAGATTTATTAATAATTAAGTTCTCTCTAATTCTGTCAAAAATNACAATAGTGTCATTCACTGAATATCCTATTACAGTCAATATACCAACAATAAATATTGAATTAACAACAGAGCCAACAAAAAGACTAATTAATATAAATAAGCCCATGACTACAAATACATCGTGAANCAAAGTTATGATTGCTGCTATCGCATATAAATATGCTTGTTCAACATTTCTAAAAGCATAAATTATATAAAGCATTACAAATAAAGAAGCTATNAATACTGCGATTATGGAATTTCTAATAGTATTTTCAGCAACGGATGATCCAACAGTGTTAACATCCAAAGTAACAGGAAGCTCTCCAATTAAATCTTTCAATTGATCATCAATTTTTTCTTTTCCATTTAATCCTAAATCGGAAGTTCTTATGAAGAATTCTTTATTTCCCATTGATTGAATAATAGNTGTNTCAAATCCTGCTTTTTCCATACTTTCACTTATTTGATCTTGAGTAGGATTTTTATCTTCCCATCTGTATGTAATAGTNGATCCNGATGTAAAATCAATACCTAATGGTAAGCCCGGGACAACTAAGAGTATTATTGAAATAACTATTGCAACTATTGAAAAGTAAAATAAATAAATTCTTTTTGACAATAAATTCATATTAGTTATCTCCTGACTTGTTTCTCTTTGAAATTGGAATAAATAAATTACTTTGTTCAACCAAATTACTACTTGTGATTAANCTGACTAAAATTCTATTAACTTGAAAACTTGTAATCATACTCAATAAAACTCCAAGTCCNAANGTCAATGCAAAACCTTGCATTACAGANGTTGAAAAGTTAGATCCAAACCAATAAAGTACTACCGCAGTTATTATTGTAGAAAAATTACCATCTCTTATTGATGGCCANGCTCGATCAAATCCAACAGTTATCGAATTAAGTAGATTTCTTCCTGCAAGTAATTCTTCCTTAATTCTTTCTGATATTAAGATATTTGCATCAACTGCAAAACCTATAGAAAGAATCAAAGCTGCCGCTCCNGAAAGAGTCAAGGTTACTGGCAATACTTTGAAAATTGAAACAACAAACAATAGATATATCACCAAAGTCAAAGAAGCAATAATTCCAGGAATTTTATAATAAGCTATCATGAAAATAAGAACTAATACGAAACCTATGACTCCAGCTGTAAGGCTTTTAGAAAGAGATTCTGATCCTAAAACTGCATCTACATTTCTCTCTTGAATCAGGTCAAGTTTAGCTGGTAATGCTCCTGATCTAAGCTGAATTGCAATCTCTCTAGCTCTCTCTGCATCAATATCTTTACCATAAATATATGCTCTACCACCTGATATAGCTTTATCGGCACCTGGACTAACTAACTCTTCATTATCTAAATAAATGGCAAGTAAATCTCCAGTTCTAGAGATTCTGTCAGTTACTTCATAAAAAATATCAGATCCATCGTCATCAAAAACAATATTAACNACAGGTTGAGCAAGCTCAGGAACTGTTCCAGGAGATGCATCTGTTAGGTTTTTTGATTCTATACCTGTAGCAACTTCATTGTAGTATTGAGGATCGTAACATTTTACTAAGTCCCAAACATTTTGATCNAGATTTTCGGGTTTATCTCTACCNCACTCTCTGACTCTAAATTCTAATTGAGCAGTTGANCCTATCAATCTTTTNGCNGATTGAATACCACCGCTAGCNACAAATGTATCTAATTCCCCGCTNGGCTGTAAATTTACTAGGTTGTATTTACTTTCAGAAAGAGACATCATAATTTGTTCTGCCAAATTATCATCACCATAACCAAAATTAGTAAGAACTATCTCCCAAGCACCAAATTCTTTATTATTTAGCTCATCGTAATCTATATTTGATTGATCTAGTANAGGTTTTATATCTTCAATATTAGGAAATTCTAGATCTTCTCCCTCTTTTTTACCTTCNANCCTAATAGGAGAAAAATTAATCATAACTTTCACCTGAAAAGTATTTGCTAGATTATTTCTAATTGATTCTATAGTGTTTTGATCAACTAAATTATCGTACTCAATAATATATTGATCTTCAATCTTTTGAATTTGAAATTCTTCTAAACCTGNTTCTGAAATTTGAGTTTTAATTTGTTCTAGATCAGGATCATCACTTGAATAAGAAAAAGCAATTTGAGCTCCTGATTGNGACGGNATTTGAACTAAAATTTTNTTTGGAGGCGTTCCTAATAATTGAACATTTGCTTCACTNACACCAAACTCATTCACTCTTTTATCTATTATTTGCCTTACACCTTCTGCATCATCAACAGTTGGTTCTTCTCCGGTATTTGATGTAATAGAGTAGACTAAGTGAGTACCTCCCCTTAAGTCTAAACCGAGTACCATACCNAGAAAATTATCATTATTACCTCTTTCCCAAGAGCCTAGTTTTATTGGATTTATAAAAATGGCTAGTAAAGATATTACTAAACATATTGATAGAATTATTATTCCTCTAAATCTCAAATTCTTTCCTTTCTTCTAAATTTCCAATGAAGCATCATCTAAAGAACTATCAGATTTGATTTTAGAAAGTTCTATTTTTTTTTCAATGACTTCTTCTGTTATTAAATCGTTTTTTAAGGCTTCTTGCTTGTTAACATGNATTTTATATCCTACATCATGCCAATGAACCTCATTAGGCGTAATTCCAGTTTTATGNAGTTCTTGGTGTGATTTTAGGTGATCTAAGTACATTATTCCATTTAGATGATCAATCTCATGTTCAATAGCTTGNGCTAATAATTCTTCAGCAGAAAGTTGAATTTTATTTTTATTTTCATCCAAATANTGAGCATCAATTTTTATAGATCTTTCTACAATTCCAGTAAATCCAGGAACACTCAAACAACCTTCTTCAACTCTTCTTAGTCCTTCTTGATTAGTTAAATTTGGATTAATCATAATCATAGGAGCTTTTTCAGGTACTTGTATAGTTATCATTCTTATAAGTTTTCCAACTTGTGGTGCTGCTAAACCTACTCCTCTTGCAGTTTGCATAGTTTCAAGCATGCTATGACCAAAATCTATAATATCTTTATTAATTTCAGTAATTTCTTTTGATTTTTTTCTTAGAAAAGGATCTGGAAATATTCTGATAGGTAATATTGACAATATTCTCTACCTATCTTGCTTCTTTAATTCTAGCCTTTTTTCCAGTTAAATCTCTTAGATAATAAAGATTTGACTGCTTTACCTTTCCTCTTCGCACAACCTTTAGAGAATCTATACTAGGAGAACTAATTGGTAGAGTTCTTTCAACTCCTACACCAGAAGCTATTCTACGAACTGTGAATGACTTTCCAGGTAAAATCTGTGAACCGTTTTTATGACTACCTTTTATAACATTTCCTTGAAATGCTTGGATCCTCTGTCTATCTCCTTCTCTTATTAGTAGGTTGACCAGCACAGTATCTCCACTCTTAAAAGTCTCAATTTTCTCATTACTTTGAATTTTATCTAAATAGTTTATTGGTTCTTCAGCTACTGGTTCTTCAGCTACTGGTTCTTCAGCTACTGGTTCTTCAGCTACTGGTTCTTCNGCTACTGGTTCTTCAGCT